>DASRUB010000312.1:0-7398 GCA_035655635.1 Rhodanobacter sp.
GTTGTTCATCGTGCAGCTCCCCATGTCTCGGCCGAAGTTCCGATCCCTCTTATATATACAAGGGATCCGCGTCGCCGTCCTGCAGCAGCCTGCATGACTGCAGCGCGATGCCGCTACTCGACTAGCCCGGTTGGCTCAAGATCGTGCGCAGGCGGCAATCGCCCGGGAGCGCCGGTGCGCGCGCTGCCATTGCCGGGCGCCGCCCGCGTCACGGGCGTTGCCCAACAGCGCCTGCAGCTGGAGATCGTACGCCTGGATCTGCTCGATCTGCGCCCGGCTGACGATATCCGCCGGGTGCTGGCGACGCACCAGCGGCGCGCGTGCCTCCTCCAGGCGCAACAACTGTTCCCAATCGGCTCCCTTCGCCGCCGACAGCATCTCGCGTGTCATGACCAGCGCCTGCGCCAGCGCCTCGCAGCCGACATGGCCATGCTCTTCGCCACGCGCCTGCCCGGAAAACCTCAACCACCCATCGTCTTTCATGATCTGCCGCCGTGCACCGGTGAACTTCAGTGTGCCAGTTGGAAAGCCCGCCGCTGCTTGCTCCTGATCCGGCTTTAGGCCTTTGTCAGTTGCCGCTATTACCGGTATCCAGATAGGCGCTCAAAGCGCGATGGTTGCCGCGCAGCGCGCTCAGTTCCCGACCCACCCTCTCATGCGCCTGCGCGGCAAGCGCCAGTACGCCGAGATGCTGTTCCTGCAACGCCTGGAAGGCGTCGCGCATTTGCACGCTGGCAGGCCAGGCGGAGTGCACGTGGTCGGCGCAGATCGACTGCAGGCCGGCAACCCGCTCCCAATCGGCAGCCTGCGCCGCCTCGATCATCTGCGCGCCCAGTTGCAGCGCGACTTGCAGGTCGGGAGTCGTGCCAGCGTCCATCAGGCCACCCCGGCAATCGCCGGCATGCGCGGCGCGGGACTGGCGGTGTCGCGGATAGCCTGCCAGCCCTCGCGGACGGGTGCCAGCAGGTGCGCCGACTCGTCGAGCGCGTGGGGATCGTTGTTCAACTGCGCCTGCAGCAAGCGGCGCGACACGTATTCGTAGAGGGAATCCAGGCGCTGGCTGAACGCGGGGCTGACCTTGTGGTCCAGGCACGCCCGCAGCTCGCCGACGATCGCGATTGCGCGGGTGATGCTGTTGCCCTTGGCGGCGATGTCGCCGAGCGCCAGTTCGCTTTTCGCCTGCCGGATGCGCTCGATCGCCCCGTCCAGCAGCATGCCGATCAGCTGGTGCGGGTCGGCCCCTTCCACGCTGCCGGCGACGCTGTTCTGGCGATAAAGCATGCTCGCGTTGCGCATGTAGCCGTTGGTCATGACATTCCCCGGATCATTTGTTGCTCGTGGTGTAAGTCGCTTCCATCGCCGCGAGCGCGCTGGTGAGGTAGCTGCTGGTGTTGTTGAGCTGCGACATCAGGGTGTCCAGCGCGGTGTACTGCTTGAGCAGTTGCGACTGGTAAACCGACATGCGCGCGTTCAGCTGCGTCTGTTGCGTGTCGAGCTTGCTCAGGCTGTCGTTCAGGCTCTGCTGGCGGGTCGCAAGCACGCCACTGCTCGAGGTGAACGTGGTCAGCGTGGCGTTCAACTGGGTGGCATAGCCTTTCGGACCGGTGAACAGGTCCTGCACCGCGGCCGGATTGCTGCTGAGCGTGGAAGCGAGACGGGTGTTGTCCAGCGCCATCGTGCCGTCCGCCTGGCGGGTGACGCCCAGCGCAGCCAGCGAACCGATGCTGTTGCCGGCCACGCGGCTGCCGAGCACGGCGGCGATCTGCCGTTGCACCGAAGTCAACATGGAGTCGCCGAGCAGGACACCCGCGGTGCCCGAGGTCGCGTCGTAGCTGGACAGCGTGCCGACCGTGCCGACATAGCTGTTGTAGGCGCTGACGAAATTCTGCAGCGCCGTAGTGGCGACGCTGTTGTCCTGGCTCACCGTCAGCTGCGTGCTGCCGGTCTTGGCCAGGTTGATGGTGACGCCATCGATCGCGCCGCTCACGCTGTTGCTGGCACTGCTGATCGCGATGCCATCCAGCGACAGTTTCGCGTCCTGCGCCTCATTGCTGCCGACGGTGCCCAGCTGGCTCGCCAAGGCGCCGAGACCGGCGCTGCTGGCGCTGTCGGCGCTGATCGTGAAACCGTTCGCCACGCCGGTCTTGCTGGAGCTGAGCAGCAGCTGCGCGCCACCTGCGCCGTACACGACAGTGGCAGTGACGCCGGGATTGCCCGATGCGCCGTTGATGTTCGCCGCGATGTTCGACAGCGTGTCAGTCGCCGACACGCTGAGGTTGAAGCTGTTGGCGCCGACGCCGATGCTCAGCGTGCCGCTGCCAATTGCGGCAGTCTGGCCGTACGCGGCGCTGCTGCGCTTCTGCGCCGTGGCGAGCTGGGTCACGTCGAGCATGTAGCTGCCGGCCTGGGCATTGCTCATGGTGCTGGTGGTGCCGATCGTGGCATCCGCCAGCGTCGCGTTGAAACTGCTGAACGTACTGGTCTGGGTCAGCGCGGACAGCGCCGACTGCAACGAAGACAGTCCGGACTGCAGCGAAGCCAGGCCGGTCAGCGTCGCGCTGGTCTGGGTCGCCTGCCTGGTGATCTGCGCCTGCGGCCCGGCCTGCTTGGCGGTGACCAGCGCGTTGACGATCGCGTTGACGTCCAGCTTCGAGCCGATGCCGGCCGCGGTGATCAAGCCGGACGTGCCGCCGGTCGAGGAACCCGTGGTGCCGGAGGTCGTGCCGGTCGAACCGGAGTTGAGCAGACTGCTCAGGTTGTTACCGGTAGTGACGCTGGGGGTGGTCATGGCAATCCTCGCAGTTTCCGTTTGGCTTCGCCGCAAACGCGGAGCTCCGAGTCCCTTGCAAAAACCTCGCCAACGGCAAGGGCTTTGCACGCGACTCCTGGTTGAATGGCGGCAGCGATGACCTGCCCGCTGCCGCCATCCAGAGTGACGCCCGTCGTGCGGTCGCCCGCCCCGGGAAGGGCGGGACGACCTGGCAACGGTTACTGCAACAGCTTCAGCACCCGCTGCGGGTTCGCGTTAGCCTGCGCCAGGACCGAGATACCGGCCTGTTGCAAGACGGAAGCCTTGCTCAGGTTGGCCGTTTCCGCGGCGAAGTCGGCATCCTGGATCGTGGACTGCGAAGACTGCAAGTTCGTGGTCTGCGCGCTCAGGGTCGAGATCGTCGACTGGAAGCGGTTCTGCACCGCGCCCAGGTTGGCCGCCAGGCTGGCCACCGTGGACAGGGCCACGTCAATGCTGGAGATCAGCTTGTTGGCATTATCCACGCTCTTCACATCCTGACCTTTCAGATCACCCGCGACAGTCGCGTTGCCCAGGGTGCCGCCAATGCCGGTCACGCTGGCAGTGATATCGCTTGCGGAGTACAGATTGAACCCCTTCCCGTCACCACTGACCGCTGCCGTAACGCCCACGCCGTCGGTGGCGTTGATGGTGTCCACCAGGTCCTGGACGGAATTGAACGTACCCGTGATGCTTTTGCCACCGATGGTGAGGGCGTTGGTCGTACCATCGATGTTCAACGCAGTCGCCGTCCCCTGGAACGCGGATGCGGCGTTGGAAGTGCTGGCACTCGTGCCATCCGCCACGGTGCCGAAACCGTACTGGCCCGCAGCCGCACCACCGAAGGCAATGGCACCCTTGGTGGCCACACCGGTGACGATAATCTGCCCCGTAGCACCGTCCACGGTTGCGCTACCGTTCGCAGCACCGACTGCGGTTCCGATGGCCGTGGCCAGGGCAGCCGCATTGGCGTACGTACCTGCGAGATCCGTCGCAGCGCCACCATTGACACTGACGGTCAACGCACCCGCCGCCAGGGTGAGCGACGCCGATGAAGCAAATTTGCCGCTGATATCACCACTACTGGTGGACGCAATCGCACCCATTTGGCCGGCACCAACGCCACCAGAGATGCCCACGCTGACCGTCTGGCCGACGTTCGCACCAATCTGGAAGGTTTTTGAGCCGAAGCTGCCGTCCAGCACCTTGGTGCCGTTGAAGGTGGTCTGGTTCGCGATACGCGTGACTTCCGACAGCCGCTGCTGCACTTCGGCATCCATCGTGGCGCGGTCGCTGGCGCTGTACGTGCCGTTGGCCGATTGTGCGGCGAGGTCGCGGATCGCCTGCAGGTTCGCGGTGACCTGATCCAGCGCGGAGCCGGCGGTCTGCGCCAGGTTGATGGCGTCGCTGGCGTTCGCGCTGGCCTGGGCCAGGCCGCCGATCTGGGTGGTATATCGCTGCGAGATCGCGAAGCCCGCGGCGTTGTCCGCGGCGCTGTTGATCTTCAGGCCCGAGGACAGGCGCGCGGTCGCCTGGGACAGCGCGTTCTGCGACTTCGCCAGGTTGTTCTGGGTGTTCAGTGAATCGATGTTGGTATTGATCACGAGTGACATGGGAGTCTCCTGCGGTAACCGATGGCCGGTTGGGTTGGTCGTTGTGTTTACCAGCGGGAAGGTTCCGGGATTGGAATACCAGCCGCCTCGGATACTTTTTCGACCCTGCGCGGGAATACTTGAGCCCTTGCTGCAGCTTTTTTTCACTTGACGACCGGTATGGACGTCCGCCAGTGCAGATCACCACCTGCCTGGCGCCGACCGCGGCGGCCAATACCCGTAAAACAACGCCTGACGCGGACAATACAGACGGCCAGATGACCATCAGCAGCGACTGGTGCGGCACGCCGGCCGCAACAGGAATCCAGTTCACGCGCTTTATCCCATGGATACGCTGGCCGTATGGACGGCCATTGCCGTTCCATCGGGCATTCTGATCAGCGTCGAACCCCCGCCTCGCAAAGCCCCTCTCCCATCGGGAGAGGGGTTGGGAGAGAGGTTTCGGGCGGAGCGCAGTAGCACATGCGCAGGTGGCCAAATCACGCTACGACCGAACCATCATCCGTCGCTTCGCGCCACCTTCTCACCCGCAAGGGGACTCCCAAGGTCGCCGAGGGGAGAAGGACCGTGTCAGCGGAGGTTCGACGCCAACCAGCACTACTTGATGTAGTTGAACAGGCTCAGCGACGAGGTCTTGGCAAACACCTGCTGCGACGCCTGCAAGGCCGCGGCCTGCAGCGACAGGTTGCTGAGCGCCGAATAGGCGTCGGTGCCCTGCACGTCGGCCAGCGCACCCTGATACGTCACGTTGAGGTCGGAGTACGTGCTCTGCTGCTGGGTCAGCGTGTTCATGCGCCCGCCGATCGCCACCTCGACGCTGCTCACGCTGGCCAGACCCTGGTCCAGCGATTCCATCTGCCGGCTGAGGCCGTTGGTGAGCTGCGTGGCGCTGCCGTTGCCCTGCAGCAGCCCAATCATGTTGTTCAGCGTGCTGAAGATGTCCTGCTTGCCGCCGGCCTGCACCGACACCGTGTCGCCCGCCGCCGGTGCGCCGCTGAGCGTGATCGTCATGCCGTTGAAACTGATGTCGCCGCCATCCTGGTAGCTGCCGCCGACCGGGGCCCCGCCGCTGTCGAGCACCGGGTTGCCGTTCGCGTCGTTCGCGGTCCAGTTGCCACCGGCGCCGAACGTGATGGTGTAGCCGCCGCCGCTGGCGGCCTGGGTGCTGGCCCATGCGGCCGGATCGCTGACGGAGTTCGCCCCCACCACCAGCGTGCCGGTATTGCTGGCGCCTGCGTCGGCGACGAAGCTGCCGTTGCCGGCTGGCACACTCATGAACACCGCGCTGCCGGCATCGCCCGAATAGGTCTGCAGGCCGGAGCCGATCGCGGTCATGCGCGCGGTGTCGTTGCCGCCATAGCTGACGGTGCCGTCCGCATTCTTGACGAACGGAACCTTGGTGGTGCTGCTGCCGGCAAACAGCGCGTCGCCGTTGCTGTCCGTGGTGTTCGCGAGCTGCACCAGCTGGTCGCGCATCTGCACCAGTTGCGTCGCCATGTCGCTGCGATCGCTCGGCGCGAGCGTGCCGTTGATGCCCTGCACCGCCATCGAGCGCACGCTGTTCAGCACGTTGGTGACCGAAGTCAGCGTGCTCTGTTCGGTGGAAAGGCGGGTGTTCGCGTTGTCGATGTTCGCCGAATACTGGGTATTCGCCGCCAGGATGTGGTTCAAGTTGACCACCATGCCCGCGCCGGCCGGATCGTCCGAGGCGACGTTGATACGCTTGCCCGAGGTCACCTGGTTCTGCGTGGCCGCCAGCGCACTCTGCTGGTTGAGCATCGTGTTCACGGATTGCTGGAACATCCAATTGGTCGAAAGGCGCATGGCGAGGGTCCTGATCCTTATGCCGTCCGGATCGCATTCAACAGGCTGGTGAAGATGGTTTGCGAGGCGGCGATGACCTGGGCCGAGGCCTGGTAGGACTGCTGGTAATTGACCAGCTTGGCCGCCTCTTCATCGAGATTGACGCCGGAAAGGCTCTGCTGCGAGGCCGTCGCCTGGTTGTACAGCGCGGTCTGCGTGGTGAGCGTGGTTGCCGCCTGGCTGCCCGCGGTGCCGATTTGCGTGGTGATGTTCGCGTACGCGGTCAACACGCTGATGCTGCCGCCGGCGAGCACGCCGGTACCCACCAGGTTGGCCAGCGCCAGCGCATTGCTGTTGTCGTTGAGGCCGTTCGTATTCGCCGCAACGGTAAACGTGTCGCCCGCCGCCGGGGTGCCCGCCAGGGTCACGCTCCAGCCGTTCGCGCTGATCGGCTGGCCGGCGGTGTAGCTGCCGCTGGCCAGCACGGCACCGCCGGAATCGGTGACCTGATAGGTGCCCGGCGCGCTGAAGCTGATCGTCGCGGTGCCGAGCAGGCCGGCATGGCCGGCATCGGTCACGCTCACTGCGGCGACGCTGCCGCTGCCGGTGTTCGCGCCGGCGGCACTGCCGGTCAGCGCAGCCGCGGCGGCGATGCCCGCCGGGTCGGTCATGCTCACCGCGATGCCGGCGGCAGCGTTGCGGGTCGGCTGGATCTGGTAGCTGTCGCCGGCCTGCGCCGCGCCAGCGACGGTGAAGGTCAGGCCCGCGGCCGACAGGCTGCCGTCGGTATTCGTGGTCAGCGGCACGCTCTGCCCGGCGGTGGTTTTCAGGTTCCACGCGCTGCCGTCGTAGCGCAGCACGTAGTCGGACGCGGTCAGCTGCGACACATCGCTGACCGTAGCCGCCACCGTCGCGCTGCCCTGGTTCGTGGTGGCGCCGAGCACGCCCGGGGTCGGCACGCTGAAGATCGGCGCACCCTGGTTGCCGCTGAGGTCGAGCCCCTTGGCCTGCTGGCCGTTGACGCTGCCGGCCAGCGCCAGCGCAGCCTGGCCCAGCTGGTTCTGGATCGGATCGAGCACGTTGCTGCGGTAATCCAGCAACGCGCCGAGCGAACCGCCGCTCAGGCGGCTGGTGATGTCGTTGCCCGAGATGTCATAGACGTTGGTGCGGCCGGTGTCGTAGACGTCGTTGCCG
>DASRUB010000313.1:0-12951 GCA_035655635.1 Rhodanobacter sp.
GGTGTTGATCACCGAGACCGGCGAAATCTGGACCTACGCCAACCGCCACGTTCGAGCCGCCAAGAACATCACGCTGGGGCGCACCCACCCCGCCATTCCAGGGGAAGTGTCCGGGACCATCCCGTTCCGCGGCAGCAACGATCCGGCGTTGGCGCACCCGAACGAAAGATGAGCTTGCCCTTCCGTATACGCCACGATGGTCCGCATGCAGCCTTCGCAATGCGGTCTGGGTGCCTGGTCACGTTCGGGCTGGCTTGGCGCTTACGCCACGTGTAGTAGCCCGACCCACGTGCTGTGCGACGGCCGTGGGTCGGGTTTCAACCCGACCATCAGCGTCCCGGTGCGGTTGATGTCGGGATGAATCCCGACCCACGTGCAGCCGGACCGACTCACTTCCAGCACGCGGCCCGACGGCCGTGGGTCGGGTTTCAACCCGACCATCGGTGTTCCGGCGCGGTTGATGTCGGGATGAATCCCGACCCACGTGTAGCCGGGTCGACCCACTTCCAGCACGCGGCAGAGCGCCGTGGCAGGCAGCGTCGCTCAGTCTTTCTCGCCTGGCAGCAGACCGGCCATCAGGTCGCGCACGCTCTGGCGGATGATGCCGAGCTCGTTCGGGTCGCCTTTCATCAAGGTGCTGGTGAAGGCCTTCGCCTGGGCCAGGGTGATGTGTGGCGGCAGCGGTGGCACGTCAGGGTCGGACATGATTTCGATCAGCACGGGGCGGTCGGCGGCAAAGGCCTGTTCCCACGCCGTGCCCAGATCCTCGGGCTTGTCCACGCGGATGCCCTTGAAGCCCAATTGGTCCTCGGCGTAGCGCGCATAGGAAAAATCCTCGACATACTGCGAGGCCTCGAACTTCGGGTCGCCGGATATGACACGTTGCTCCCAGGTCACCTGGTTGAGGTCGTGGTTGGCCAGCACCATCACCACGAAGCACGGGCTCGACCACTTCTTCCAATACTGCTTGACCGTGATCAGTTCGGCGTTGCCGTTCATCTGCATCGCGCCGTCACCGACGATGGCCAGCACCGGTCGATCCGGATAGGCGAACTTGGCGGCGATGGCATAGGGCACGCCGCTGCCCATGGTGGCGAGCTTGCCCGAGAGCGAACCCATCATACCCTTGCGCATCTTCACGTCGCGCGCGTACCAGTTGGTATGCGAGCCGCAGTCGCCGCAGATGATCACGTTGTCCGGCAGGCGCGGTGACAATTCCCAGAAAATACGCTGCGGGTTGATCGGATCGGCCGGCTCCATCGCCTTGGCTTCCAGCGCGCGCCACCATTTGCGCACGTTCAGTTCGATCCGCTCGCGCCAGTCCGGATTGTCCTTGGCCTTGAGCAGGGGCAGCAAGCGCTTCAGCACGTCGGCGCTGTCACCGATCAGGTTGACTTCGGTGGGATAACGCATCGACACGTTGCGCGGCTCGATGTCGATCTGCACCGCACGTGCCTGGCCGTCCTCGGGCAGGAACTCAGCATACGGAAAGGTGGTGCCGATCATCAGCAAGGTGTCGCAGTCGTTCATCATCTGCCAGCTGGGCTTGGTACCCAGCAGACCGATCGACCCGGTGACGAACGGCAGATCGTCCGGCAGCGCCGCCTTGCCCAGCAGCGCCTTGGCGACGCCAGCATCGAGCCGGTTGGCGACGGCCACCACCTCGTCGCCCGCCGCCAGCGCTCCGGCGCCGATCAGAATCGCCACCTTGCGGCCTGCGTTGAGCACGTCGGCCGCTTTCTGCAGATCCTCGTCCGACGGTACCGGATGGGGATTGGCGTAACCGATGCCGGAATAGACCTCGCCGTGTTTGCGTGGCGGGCTGGGCACCGCGTCCAGCTCCTGCAGGTCGTTGGGCACGATGATGCACGTCACGCAGCGCTCGGCCGCGGCGATACGGATCGCGCGATCCACCACCAGCCGCGCCTGCACCGGCACCATCAGGGTTTCCACATAGCCACAGACGTCCTTGAACAGCGTCTGCAGATCCACCTCCTGTTGATAGTCGCTGCCCAGCGCGCTGCGCGCCTGCTGCCCCACGATTGCCAGCACCGGCATATGGTCCATCCTGGCGTCGTACAGGCCATTCAACAGGTGGATGGCACCGGGTCCGGAGGTGGCCAGGCACACGCCGACTTCGCCGGTGAACTTGGCATGGCCTCCCGCCATGAAGGCCGCCATCTCCTCGTGTCTGACGCGCACGTAGTCGAAGCGATCCACGGCGCGCCCCATCGCGCCCATGATGCCGTTGATGCCGTCACCGGGAAATCCGAAAATGCGGCGAATACCCCAGTCACTGAGGCGCTGGAGAATGTAGTCGGCAACGGTCTGGCTCATGGATGTTTCCGTGTTGCGAAAAGGGGTGTTGCGAAAGGACGGGCTCGAGACACGGCAGTGCGCCTGGCCAACCTGCAGAGGGTGCGCGCCGCCAGATGAAGAGCAGGTACATCTCTCGTGCGCACCGGGTGAAGCGCGCAGACGCCTGCTCCGCAGAGTTCCTCCGGGCAGTTCGTTCGCTCACTCGTTCAAGCGCAGGCATACGGAGCGCCGGCGTCTCGCCGGCAGCTCTGGCGGGCGGGACGCCCGCGCTTCCAGTGGTGGATAGTGGATCGCGCAGGCGGATCGACAGGCTCCCGGTCTGCGCCATCGCCGAATCGTCACGTTCGCAGGCATACGGTTTTTGGCTGACGTCCGCCAGAAGCGCTGTACCCGGGTCAACCCGGATCGCCAGTTGGCTTCTCCGCGCCACGACTGTGTGCATCCTGCCGAGCGACCCGCCCATGACCACACGTTTCACCTGCGACTTTTCCAGCGAGCGTGAAGCCATGCCGCACTTCTGGGAGCATTACGTCGGCAGCGGTCACGCCACGCTGGCGCTGCGTGCCGACTGGCAGGCGCAACTGAAGCAGTGCCACGAGGAACCGGGTTTTCGCCACTTCCGCTTCCACGGGCTGCTCGACGAGGGATGGATCGCGCCCGCATGCTTCGGAATCGATCAGGGCTTGGTGATGATGATCGAGAACGCACGTAGCGGGCTCAGCTGGAAACTGACCCGGAACCCCACCCTGATCAAGCGGGGCCTGAAGGCGCTGGGATTTGCCGGGGGCTGGTTGCAGTGAAGGCTCCGGGGCTTGATCGATTGCTGGCGCGGCTGCGTGGGGGAGCGGCGACGAAGCCGGGTCGGATGGATTCCCCGAGGAGCCTGTCGGACTCTTGGTTGGCCGGTCTGCGAATCCGCCTGCGCGGTCCACTATCCGCCACTGGGAGCGCGGGCGTCCCGCCCGCCAGAAGCATGCCGGCGAGACACCGGCGCTCCGTATGCCTGCTCCTGCTGGCTCTTCGATGCAAGCTGTCCGCGCCCGGTCTGAGCGCGCTCGGTCGCTCGGCGGTGGTGTGTTGCACTTCCCTGATGCTTGCCGCGTGCGCGGGCGACACCCACCTGAGCTTCCTCAACCCGCAGGGCCCGGTGGCCGATGCGCAGCGCTGGCATTTCTACTGGGTGCTGGGAATCATGGCCGTGCTGGTCGCCGGGCCGATTTTCCTGCTGCTGCCATTCTTCGTCTGGCGCTACCGCTACAGCAACCAGAAACCCAGATACACCCCGAAGTGGGAGTACTCCAGGTTTCTGGAGATCATGTCCTGGAGCGGACCCATTGTCATCGTCATCGTGCTGTCGTTCTTCGTGTGGCGCGACACGCACAGACTCGATCCGTACAAACCGCTGGCCTCCGACCAGGCGCCGTTGCAGGTAGAGGTGATCGGCTACGACTGGAAATGGCTGTTCATCTATCCCGACCAGGGCATCGCCAGTATCGGCACCTTGGCGCTGCCGACGGGCCAGCCGGTATCGTTGCACCTGACCTCGGCCACGGTGATGCAGGCATTCTTCATTCCCGCACTGGGAAGTCAGATCTACGCCATGGGCGGCATGGTGTCGCAGCTCAACCTGGAAGCGAGCAAGCCAGGGAAATCATTGGGCGAAAACACCATGTACAACGGCGATGGCTTCCACCAGCAAAAATTCACCGCGGTGGCGATGGCGCCGACCGAGTTCGAGGCATGGGTGCGCAAGGTGCATGCGACCGGCTTGCCGCTGGACGCACGGACCCTGAAGGTGATTGCCCGGCGCGGCACCCGCAGCGACTTGGTCGCTGCCCTGCCCGGGGCGCGGGCGATGAACGGCGACGTGTATTTCACCGGCGCCAGCAAGTCGCTTTTCCCGGCCGTGGTCAAGGCCACCATGGAAGGCAAGGCGACCCTTCCGGATGCTGCATTCGATCGCCAGGACACCGCGACGCAGGACAGTGACGCCGCCCATGCCCCGACGGAGCCACGCCGATGAGCATCGCCGCCCTCTTCGATCATCCGCTGGGCCGGCTGCAGTGGTCCTCGCTGCCGTTCTGGGACATGCTGCAGCATCCGACCAAAGGCAACATCATCAACGGTGTCATTGCCACCGGCGCGGCGTCACTGGTGGTGGTCGGAGCTATTGCGCTTGTGCTGGTGCTGACCCGATACAAGCTTTGGCGCCCGCTGTGGTCGGACTGGGTGACCAGCCCGGACCACAAGAAGATCGGCATCATGTACATCGTGATTGCCTTGGTGATGCTGGCGCGGGCGCTGATCGAGGCGGTACTGATGCGAGCGCAGCAGGCATTTGGCCTGGGCGGCGGCTTTTTGTCGCCCGATCACTTCGCCCAGCTGTTCAGCACCCACGGCACCATCATGATCTTCTTCATGGCGATGCCGTTCCTCACCGGCGTCATCAACTACGTGATGCCGTTGCAGATCGGCGCACGCGATGTTTCCTTCCCGGTGCTCAACTCGATCAGCCTGGGCCTGACCGCGGCCGGTGCGGCGCTGGTGATGGTTTCACTGGTCATCGGCAAGTTCTCCACCGGCGGCTGGTTCGGCTATCCGCCCTATACCGAGGCGAACTTCAGCCCCGGCGTCGGACCGGACTACTGGATCTGGGCGCTCAGTCTCGCGGGGCTCGGCGCCACCCTCACCGGCATCAACTTCGCCGTGACGATCTACCGGGAGCGCGCACCGGGCATGACGCTGATGCGCATGCCGCTGTTCACGTGGACCGCGCTGTGCACCGCGATCATCATGATCTTCGCGATGCCACCGCTGACCGTGGCCACCGCACAGCTGGCGCTGGACCGTTATCTCGGGTTCCACTATTTCACGAATGACCTTGGCGGCAACATGATGAACTTCGCCAACCTGTTCTGGCTGTTCGGTCACCCCGAGGTCTACATCCTGATCTTGCCGGCGTTCGGCGTGTATTCGGAAACGATCTCCACGTTTTCCGGCAAGGCGTTGTTCGGGTACCGGTCGCTGGTGATGGCGACCATGGTCATCGCGCTGCTGTCGTTCACGGTATGGTTGCATCATTTTTTCACCATGGGCCAGGACGCCAACATCAACGCCGTATTCGGCATCGCCTCGATGCTGATCGGCATCCCCACCGGCGTGAAGATCTACGACTGGATGTGGACGATGTTTCGCGGCCGTGTGCGTTTAACGGTACCGATGATTTACGCGCTCGGTTTCATCGTGCTGTTCGTGCTTGGAGGCATGAGCGGCATCCTGCTGGCCAACCCCACCATCGACTACCAGGTCCACAACACGGTGTTCCTGGTCGCGCACTTCCACAACGTGGCCGTGCCCGGCGTACTGTTCGGCATGCTTTCCGCGTACCACTTCTGGTTTCCCAAGGCGTTCGGCTTCCGCCTCAATGAACGCTGGGGCATGATCTCGGCGCTGTGCTGGATCTTCGGCTTCATCGGCGCGTTCTTCCCGCTGTACGCGCTCGGGCTCATGGGCCTGCCCCGGCGCACGGTGGCCTACACCGAAGCGCGTTACGTACCGCTGGAATGGGTGGCGTTCCTCGGCGCGCTGTTGATCCTCGCCGCACTGCTGGCCTTGCTGTGGCAGCTGTGGGTGTCGATCCGGGATCGCGACGGGAACCGCGTGTTCGTGGGCGATCCGTGGGCGGGTCGCAGCCTGGAATGGTCGACCTCCGCGCCGCCACCGGAATACAACTACGCGGTGATCCCGGTGGTCGAAGATCGCGATACCTTCACCAGGGCCAAGGAGCAGGGCCGCGCCTATCAGCGGCCCGATACCTATGTCGACATCGAACTGCCCGGGAACAGCGCCATGGGCCCGGCGATTGCAGCGATCGGCTTTGCGCTGGCCTTTGGCCTGGTCTGGCATATCTGGTGGCTGGTGATCTTGGCCTTCCTCGCCGCGATTGCCAGCATGATCGTTCGCGGCTTTGCGCGCGACACGACCCGCATCGTCTCCGCGCAGCAGGTGCGTCAGGAACACCATCGGTGGATCGATGCCGTCGCCGCCGCCACGGCCGTATCGCGCGCCGACGAATGCAAGTCGGTCAACGTCGGGCTGGCCCTGCAGGAAGCTGACGGAGTGGTGCCATGAGCCCGCAAGCAGCCATGTATCAAGTGAACAAGTATCCAGGGCTCAACCTGGGGCCGGGGCATGGCCAGGACGACGAAGCGGCCGCAACCGTGATGTTCGGCTTCTGGGTGTTCCTGATGAGCGACGCCATCCTGTTCGGCATGGTGTTCGCGACCTATGTGACCTCGTTGCACGGCACCGCCGGCGGACCCGGGCCACACGATCTGTATGACATCAAGAGCATCTTCATCGAGACCATGTTGCTGCTGGCCAGCAGCTTCACCTTCGGCATGGCCTCGCTGGCGCTGAAATACAAGCACGGCAGGATCCGGCTGGTCAGCTGGATGGTGGTCACCCTCGTCCTGGGCATCGGTTTCCTGGGTTTCGAACTGCACGACTTCAGCAGCATGTTCGCCCACGGCGGCGTGCCCAGTCGCAGCGGCTTCCTGTCCGCCTTCTTCGATCTGGTACCGCTGCACGGCCTGCACGTCACGGCCGGCTGCATCTGGTTGATCTGCCTGCTGGGCCAGATCGGCCGCTACGGGCTGGACCTGAAAACCAAGCTGGGCATCATGCGCCTGGCGCTGTTCTGGCATTTCCTGGACATCGTCTGGATCGCGATCTTCTCGGTGGTCTACCTGGGGGGACTGACATGAGCGGGCAAGCACACAACACCGACAGTCAAGCCGAAACCGGTCAGCAGGAACGCAAGGAACTGCGCGCCTATGGTTGGGGTATCGGACTCGCGCTGCTGCTTACCGTGGTGCCATTCGGCCTGGTGCAATGGATGGCGATGCCACGATTCACGCTATTGATCGTGATCGGCGCGTTTGCGCTGGTGCAGATGCTGGTGCACTTCCGCTGCTTCCTGCACATCGGCCTCAGGCAGAAGCGCGAAGACCTGCAACTGATCCTGTTTTCCGCGCTGCTGCTGACCATCATGGTCGCCGGCACGATCTGGATCATGGCCAGCCTGGCCACCCGCATGGCGATGCCGGGCTCACCCTGAGCACGAGTGGCGCGGCATCTGGAAGGCGCTCGGTAATTCAGTGCTTGTGAATAGTCGACGGGCTGCCCAGTTTTTCCTTCCCCTGCGAAGCGGGGACAAGATGGCAGGATTGCCATCTTGAGCAGCAACGCTGCCCGAAGGGCTGATGCCATGGATGGCATCAGTTCAAGGTGCCAAAGGCGGATGGGGGTGCTCTTGATCCTGTTTTTGCAGGGCGAAAAGCGCCCCCTTCCGCCCTTCGGGCACCTTCCCCCGCTGCGCGGGTGAAGCAAGAGCACTATTCACAGCCTCTCAGTGCTGAAGCACGCGACCCCGTTGCTCGGCCCGGCGACGGCGACTGAAGTGGAAGTAGATCAGCACGCTGACGACCGCGGCATAGGCACACCAGACCGAGGTGAATGCATATTGCTTGAACCAGATCGTCAACAGGACGCCGGCAAGGTTCACCGCTCCCAACACCACGATGTAGCGATAGCCGGAGAAGAACAGCGCCCCGCAGGTGGCGATCACGTAAAGGGCGGCTATCCACAGATGGCTGCTGGCCGGGTTCCGGTACACCACGCTGTGGTCCTCCACGTAGATTGCCGTGGGGAAGGTCAGCAGCGCCCACAGCATGTATAGCGTCAGCGCGGCGCCAAGCAGCAGGAACGGCAGCACCATCCGTCGACGCTTGCGATCGGGTTCGATCAACCACACGCTGAGCGGAATCAGCAAGGTCAGCAACCCCTGCGCATACAACATGTACGCGAAACCCCAAGGCTTGAGCGCTCCCAGCAGGCCATCCCCGGTCAAACCGAGCCAGACCGCACCCTCGGCGAACTGATGCAAGGCGAACAGCAACGGGATCGCGGCGAACAACCATTCCCGGGGGTGGTCGCTGCGCGCCAGGGTGGCCACGCCGATGACGCCGATGACGGCACTGCTGGCAAAACTTGCGGTGGCAGAGAAACACATGGTCAGAGGCCCCGATCGTTGGCGCAGTATGCCGGGTTTGGTTGGACCCTGAAGTGCGCCTGGCAGCCCCGCCACCGGGAGCGCGGGCGTCCCGCCCGCGTGAGCATGCCGGCAAGATGCCGGCGCTCCATTTGCGCGTCCGACTCGCCCACTGGGAGCGCGGGCGTCCCGCCCGCCAGAGCATGCCGGCGAGACGCCGGGGCTCCGTACGTCATGGCGCATTCCAAGCCAGTCAGCGTTCCGGCCACACGATGGCCAGGCGATGGCCGTCCGGATCGACCAGATCGAGCACGGGCGCGGCGCACTTCTCGGGTCGGAAGAAACCCCTGGCGGGTTCGAACACGAGACAGGTTGCCGCCACGTCGTTGGCGCGCAGATCAAGCGGATCGCGCTTGTCCTGCGTGTGTTTTTCCGGGTCGCCGTAGCACAGCAACTCCACGTGTGGCGCCGCCCGCGCAGGCTCCATCGCGATCACTTCCGCGCACGGATGATCGAGGTGATCGAGCCGGGCCTGCGCCGGATCGTCGTTCACGGACTGCCCGGATCGCTTGAGCCCGAGTGACTCATAGAAGGCCGCGCTGCGCTCGCCGTCCGCCACGCTGATCGCCGAGTGATCGATGCCGAGGAACGGGCCATGACCTTGGCGGTTCTGCCAGTGTGCCGGCGTGTTGTCGGGCGGGAACGCCAGGAGTTCGAGGGGATGCCCTTCGGGATCGCGAAACTTGAACGCGGTGACGCCGCCGGAAGACGCGGCAAGTTGCTGCGGCCCCTCACGGGTGATCGGCGTCCAGCCAGGTACTTGCGACAGCCGCGTCATGGCCTGCGCCATGTCGGCGACCACGATTGCGAAGTGCTGGAAAACGATATCGGACGCTTTGCTGGCCGCGGGATAGTCGCGGCCTGGCTGGTCGACGAATTGCAGCAGCTTGATCCTCTGGGCGCCAAGTTCCAGCGTGATGCGCAGTGCACGACCGGTGATTCCGAAACGCTCTCGCGCGCGTGCGCCGGAAAGATGCTCCACCGCGACCTGTCGGAAGCCAAGCGCGGTCTCATAGAACGCAGCCAGCGACTTGGCCTGCGCGCTGCACAGGCGCATGTGCAGCAAACCCGCCACGCGAATGCCGGCAACGGATGAGGTTACGGCCATCCCGCACCTCGGCGATTGAGGAAGATCGCGTACAAGGTGTGCGAGCCGCCGATGAAAAGACGGTTCTTCCAGTAACCGCCGAAGGTGAGGTTGGACACCAGGTACGGCACCAGCACCTTGCCGAGCAGGCGCCCCTTGGGGTCGATGCAGTGCACGCCGTCGGCCGCGCTGGACCAGATGTTGCCGTCCTCGTCCATCGCGATGCCATCGGCAAAGCCCGGCTCGACCTTGTGGAAAATTTCGCCACCGTGCAGCTTGCCCTTGGCGTCCACGTCGAATACGCGGATGTACTGTTTGGGGTTTTCGGTGGTCATGTCACCGGTTTCGCAGACGTACAGGCGCTTCTCGTCGGGCGAGAAGACCAGGCCGTTGGGCCCGTCGAAGTCGCCCGCGGCAATCGTGATCTTGCCGCTTTCGGGATCGAACCGGTAAAGCGCGGGAGATTGCTCGGACTCCTGGATGCCACCCTCGTAATCGCGCTGGATGCCATACAGCGGGTCGGAAAACCAGATCGTGCCGTCGGACTTCACGGTGACGTCGTTGGGCGCGTTGAGCCGCTTGCCGGCGTGCCTGTCCACCAGTTTGGTGACCTTGCCATCCAGCTCGGTGCGATACAGGCAGCGATCGCGATGCGAGCAGGAGATCAGCCGTCCCTGGCGATCGCGACACTGGCCGTTGGCGTAGTGCGAAGGCTCCCGGTACACCGAGACGCCGGCATTCTCGATGTAACGCATGGTGCGGTTGCGTGGCAGGTCTTCAAACAGCAGGCAATTCGCATCACCCATCCACACCAGTCCCTCCAGCCAGCGAAAGCCGCCTGCCAGTTCCTCCAACGGCGCATTCGGCAACACGTACTGATCGAAGACGGGATCGTAAGTGACAAAAGCGTCGGTGTCGCTCATGGCTGTGCCCTCATTCGAACACGCAGGGAGACTTCGGCGTGGGAATACCCTCGAACTGCACCACCATCAACACCGTCGGCGCGTCGCCTACCGTGGCTGAGCGGTGGCCCGTGCGACCGTCCTTCTCCCTGCAATGCTGGTCGCCGCCGAAAGAAAGCTCACCCGGCCCCAATTCGACTTTTGTCCCATCCATCGACTCGACCGACCAGCGCCCGGACAAGGGAATGATCCACTGCGGCTTGGGGTTCTCGTGCCATTCGCCGACCCAGCCCACCGGCTGCACGGTGACCATGGTGGTCATCTTGCCGGTGGTCTTGTTGCCCTTCCACTGGGGATCGGCGGCGCCGCCCATCGAGCCCAGTTCGAACTCGGTCAGCGCGCACTGCTGCTGGTGGCTGACGCCATGGGCGTCGGTCCAGATGTGCCAGTAAGGCACGGTCGGTCGGGTCTGTTCGCTCATCGCGACACTCCTGAAGGCGGGTTGGTGGCATACGCGCTCGGCGCGTGCAGATCCAGCGGCACCGAGCTGTAGGGATGCGAAGAAGAAAGCGGATGCAGGATCAGATGGCTGACGCCGTAAGCACTGCCTCCCGTCGCCAACACGAGAAAGCCGCCGGCCACGGCGAAGTTCTTCAGGAAATCCCAGAACACCTCGCGACCCTTGCTCGGGCCCTTGAGGCGAAAGTCATCGGTCTTCCAGAACTGCTTCCACAGCAGCGCGGTCACCATGCAATAGCCGGCAAGAATCACCGCCGCCAGCCGGTCGAGGAAACCGGTGAGTATCGCCAGCGACATCACCACCTCCACGAACAGGCCTGCACCCACCAGGATCCAGGACAGCCGGCGCGATTTCACATTGCCTTGCGCCTGCGCCACCGCCGCCTCGGGATTGAGCAGCTTGTCCATCGCGCTGAACGGCAGGAACAGCGCCACCAGCGCGACGCGGATGAGGAAACTGACGACAAGAGTGAACATTGACCGACCGTGATTGACTGACCCGTGGATGCCACGAGCCTCAAGCATGCGGCGGCTGCGGTGAACGGACTGTCGCTTTCCAGCCAATGGCATCGACTCTGCGGGCGTGGGCACCCGAGCGAAACCCCAGCCAGCAGCTGTCGGACTTTGGTTGACCGGTTTGCGAATCCGCCTTTGCGTTCCCACTACGCGCCACTGGGAGCGCGGGCGTCCCGCCCGCCAGAGCAATGCCGGCGAGACGCCGGGCGCTCCGTATGCCCGCATTTACCTGGAACAAAAAATCGCGGGAAGTTACGCCTGGGTCCGATGGTTTGTCACATGCGCATGACAGCGTGGCGAGCATGCTGGGGGTCTTGGACTCACCGCGTGAGGATGTCGTCGTGTCGCAATCCGATTCAGAATCCACCGCGCCAAAGCTTGCCGTTCCGGCATGTCTGAAAGGTCAGAAAGCGATCGTCACCGGCGCCAACTCCGGTATCGGACGTGGCGTGGCGCTGGCGCTGGGTGAGGCCGGCGCCGACGTGGCGGTCAACTACATCGTCGACCCCGATGCGGCGCAGGCGGTGGTTGAACAACTGCAGGGTTTCGGCGTCAAGGCGATCAAGATCCAGGCCGACGTATCCGACGAGGATCAGGTCGCCGCGATGTTCAAGCAGATGATCGAGGCCTTCGGCACGGTCGACATCCTGGTCGCCAATGCGGGACTGCAGCGCGACTCCGCCTTCCAGGAGATGACCCTGGCGGAGTGGAACAAGGTCATCGGCGTCAATCTCACCGGCCAGTTCCTGTGCGCGCGCGAAGCAGTGCGTGAATTCAGTCGCCGCGGCGTGGTGCCGGCGGTGTCCTGCGCGGCCGGCAAGATCATCTGCATGAGCTCGGTGCATCAGGAGATCCCGTGGGGCGGGCATGCTAATTACGCGTCATCCAAGGGCGGCATCAAGCAACTGATGGAAAGCCTGGCGCAGGAAGTGGCGCCGCTGAAGATCCGCGTCAACGCGATCGCCCCGGGCGCCATTCGCACGCCGATCAACACCAGCGCCTGGCAGACGCCCGCGGCTTACAAGGCGCTGATGACCCTGGTGCCCTATGGCCGCATCGGCGAACCGGAAGACATCGCGCGCGCCGCGGTGTGGCTGGCCTCGGACCAGTCCGACTACGTGATCGGCACCACCTTGTTCGTGGATGGCGGCATGACCTTGTATCCCGGCTTCGCCACCGGCGGCTGAGCGGACATGACGGCGGATCACTACGACCTCATCGTCATCGGCAGTGGCCCCGGCGGCGCCTCGCTGGCACACAAGCTGGCACCCACCGGCAAGAAGATCCTGCTGCTCGAGCGCGGCGATTACCTGCCTCGTTCGATGGACAATTGGGACTCGCAAAAGGTATTCGTCGACGCGGTCTACCAGGCCAAGGAAACCTGGTACGGCAGCGATGGCGAAGCGTTCCATCCGGGCCTGCACTACTACGTGGGCGGCAACTCCAAGGTCTATGGCGCCGCCCTGTTCCGCCTGCGCGAGCGCGACTTCGGGGAG
>DASRUB010000314.1:0-6723 GCA_035655635.1 Rhodanobacter sp.
CATCATGGAAGCGTTCGACCAGCCGTGGAAGGAACAGCTGGCCGGCCGCACCGAAGCGTACTGGGGCATGTTCAATGCCGATCGCCAGCTGAAGTTCCCGTTCACCGGGCCGGTCACCGAGGACACCGCGTGGCCGTGGAAGGCACTGGCCGCCAGCCTGCTGGCGCTGCTGCCGATGATTCTGTTCGCACGCCGCTTCAGCCGCTTCAAGCTGGTCGGGCGGTTTTTCTTCTGCGCCCTGATCCAGCTGGCCTGCGGGCTGATCGTGTGGGCCGCCACGCTGCCGTTCAATTTCTACCTGAGCTGGGTCGACTGGACCATGCTCACGCTGCTGTTCCCGGCGCAGATCGCGATCCTGGCGATCCTGCTGATCAACGGCTTCGAGTTCACCGAGGTGCTGTGGCGGCCGACCTGGATGCGCCATGCCGGGATGCTGCGGCCGGACCCTGCGGACCGGCAGCCGTTCGTGTCGATCCATCTGGCCTGCTACAACGAGCCGCCGGACATGGTCATGGTGACGCTCGATTCGCTGGCTGCACTGGACTACCAGAACTACGAAGTGCTGGTGATCGACAACAACACCAAAGATCCAGCCGTCTGGAAGCCGGTACAGGAATACTGCGAGCAGCTCGGCAAGCGCTTCCGCTTCTTCCACCTGGAACCGTGGCCCGGCTACAAGGCCGGCGCGCTGAATTTCGGCCTGAAGGAAACCGCGCCCGAGGCCGACGTGGTGGCGGTGATCGACGCCGACTACGTGGTGCGCCACGACTGGCTGTCCACGCTCACCGGGCATTTCCACGATCCCAAGGTGGCCGTGGTGCAGTGCCCGCAGGCGCATCGCGAGTTCGAGCACAACGCGTTCCGGCGCATGACCGCATGGGAGTACGACGGCTTCTTCCGCATCGGCATGCACCATCGCAACGAGCGCAACGCGATCATCCAGCACGGCACCATGACGATGGTCAGGCGCAGTGCGCTGGAAGGCACCGGCGGCTGGTCGGAGTGGACGATCTGCGAGGATGCGGAACTTGGCCTGCGCCTGATGCATGCCGGCTACGACCTGGTCTATGTCGACGAAGTGATGGGCAAGGGCCTGACCCCGGCCGACTTCAAGGCCTACAAGAGCCAGCGCTATCGTTGGGCATTCGGCGCGATGCAGATCCTCAAGGGACGCTGGAGCTGGATGGTCAAGCCCGGCCCGCTGTCGGCCGGCCAGCGCTTCCACTTCCTCACTGGCTGGTTCAGCTGGTTCGCCGACGCGCTGCATCTGATCTTCACCCTGATGGCGCTGTTCTGGACCGCCGGCATGGTGGCGTTTCCGCAGTATTTCAGCCTGCCCATGCAGCTGTTCCTGATCCCGGTGATCGGCTTCTTCTTCGCCAAGGCGATCTTCGGCATCGTGCTGTACCGTGCCCGCGTCCCGTGCAGCTGGCGCGACACCCTGATGGCCTCGCTGGCGAGCATGAGCCTGTCGCACGCGATCGCCCGCGGCATCCTGCACGGACTGACCCGCGAGAAGACCTCGTTCGTGGTGACCGCCAAGAGCCGGCGTCTTGGTGGCAGCAGCATCGCCGCGTTTGCGCCGGTGCGCGAAGAACTGCTGATGGCGGTGGCGCTGATGCTGTGCATCGCCGGCATGGCCGACGCGTTCGGCACGCGCTACATCGAAGGCACCTTGTGGATATTCATCCTGGCCGCGCAGTCGATTCCGTACCTTTCGGCGGTCGCCGGGGCCTGGATTGCGCACCGCTCGGGCGACAAGGCTGGCTGATGCTCCAATCCCACGCGGTAGGAGCCCGCTTGCGGGCGATGCTCCTGTCCTGGATCTTGGTCCGAAACATCAGAGCAAGAGCATCGCCCGCAAGCGGGCTCCTACGCGGCATGTGAACTCAAGTCTGGGAAGTTCATGCGCAATCGACCCCGGCTTCGTTAAGCTGACCACTCCGCTGGACGCGCCAGCCCGCTAGCCAAGGAAATAATCCGCGCATGCGCCGCCGCTCCCGACGCCTGAGCCTGTTGCTGCCTCTGTTGGCCCTGACGTGGTCGGCGCATGCGGGCATGACGCTGCAAGTGGATGGGATCGACGATCCATTGAAGGCGGCCGTGATCGAGCGTGTGGAGCTGTCACAATACGCCAAGCGCGACGTCACGGCGGCGCAGGCCACGCGCCTGTATCAACGCGCGCCCGAACAAGCCAGGTTGGCACTGCGGCCTTACGGCTACTACGACGCCAGCGTAAGCGGCGACCTGAAGCAGCTCGGCAAGGACTGGCAGGTGACCTTGCACGTGATACCCGGCGAACCGGTGAAGGTCAGCCAGATCGAGCTGAAGCTGGACGAGACCGCGGCGGCGATCGCACCGATCCGGCGCGCGCGGCGCGCGGTCGAGCGGCTGAAGGGCAAGACGCTGAACGATGCCGCCTACGCGGAGGCACGCGACGCGGTGAGCGCCCAGCTCACCGCCAACGGCTTTCTCGACGCGCGGCTGCTTACCCACCGGGTCGAGGTGAACCGCGGCACGCATGGCGCCGTGATCAAGCTGGCCTGGGACGCCGGCGCGCGCTACCGCTATGGCAAGGTGAATTTCGAAGGCTCGCAGTTCAATCCCGGTTTCCTCGATCGCTATGTCCCGTTCAAATCCGGCGACTTTTTTTCGCAGGATCAGCTGCTGGCCTTGCAGCAGGCACTGAACGGCGCCGACTATTTCGCGGTGGTCAACGTGGTGCCGGACGTGGATGAGGCGAAAGGCGGCGTGGTCGATGTCACCGTGCAACTGGCACCCGCCAAGCGCACGATCTATACCGGCGGGCCGTTCATCGGCACCGACACCGGTTTCGGCGTGCGCGGCAGTGTCGAGCGCCGCTGGGTGAACCGGCGCGGGCACAAGTGGAAGAACGAACTGGTGGTGGCGCAGCGGCTGAAGACGCTGTCGACGCTGTACACCATTCCGATGCCAGGACCCAACCAGCGCAGCTACAATTTTGGTGCCAATTTCCGCGATTCCGACACCACCACCTCGCAATCACGCACGCTCGAGCTGGTCGGCAACGAGTCGCGCCAATGGCATGGCTGGACGCGCACCTTGGGCATGCACGCACTGTCCGGAACCTTCACCGTGGGCAAGCGTGGCAACGAGCCGGACGACACGCCAGGCATCGAACACGGGCGCAGCACCGAGGTTTTCGCCGAGGCTGCACTGAGCCGCAAGAAGGCCGACAATCCCAGCTTCGTCCACCGCGGCTGGTCGCTGACTCTGGCCGCGCGCAGCACCGCCGGCAGCTTGTTGTCCGATGCGAGCTTCAGCCAGGTCACCGCGGACGCGAAATGGATCCGTGCATTCGGCGCGAAGCAGCGCAACCGGCTGATCCTGCGCGGCAGCCTTGGCGCCACCTGGACCAACGATTTCACCGCGCTGCCACCGCAGCTGCGCTTCTTCGCCGGCGGCGACAACTCCGTGCGCGGCTACGGTTATCAGTCCATTGGTCCGCTCAACAGTTACGGCCGTGTCATCGGTGGCAAGAACCTGCTGGTCGCCAGTAGCACGGTGGAACACTACTTCACGCGCAACTGGGGTATGGCCGCCTTCGTTGACGCAGGCAATGCGTTCAACGGCACGGATTACCGCCCGAAGATCGGCGCCGGCCTGGGCGTGCGCTGGCGTTCCCCGGTGGGCCTGATCCGGGTCGACCTGGGCACGCCGATCCACGACTCACGCAGGCATGGGATCGAGCTGCATCTGGTGATCGGGCCGGATTTGTGACAAGCCGGGAATCGGGATTCGGGAGCGGCTGCATGAGCATGATTCGAACATGAAGAGGAGAAAGTTGGCGACATGAAGTGGGTCAAGCGCATTGCCATCGCATTCGCCGTGTTGCTGCTGATCGTGGCGGCATTGCTGTGGTGGCTGCTCGGCACTGGCGCCGGCCTGCGCTTCGCGCTGGCGCGGGCCCAGTCCGCCACCGACGGCGCGTTGCACGTGCAGCAGGCGAAGGGACGCTTGATCGGTCCGCTGGAGCTGGCCGGCGTGCGCTACGACAACGGCAAGGGCACCGTGGCGACCGTGGCGAAGGCGCGCCTGGATCTGCATTTCTGGCCACTGCTGGCCAAACGCGTGCACGTGATTGCGCTGGACGTCGATGGCGTCGAGGTCGCGTTGCCGAAATCCGTCGAAGACGACAGCGCCAGCTCCGCTGGTTTCTCGCTGCGGCCGCCGATCGCGCTGATCCTCGACCGCGTGCATGTCGGCACGGTGAAGGTGACGCAGGACGGCCAGCCGCTGTTCGCATCCGATCGACTCGAACTGGCTGGCAGTTGGACCGATCACGGCATCGAACTGCGCCAGCTGGCGCTGCAGGCACCCGATGGCCACGCCAGCCTCGACGGCAAACTGGCGCTCGGCGACACCTGGCAGGGCAACGGCAAGGCGGCATTCGCGTGGAAGGTCGGCGACACCGGCTACGCCGGCAGCCTCGACGCGCACAGCGACGGCAAGCAGGCCCGGCTCGTCCTCCAACTGACCGCGCCGGCCGCGATACGACTGCAGCTGGATCTGACCCAGCGCGGCGACTACGCGTGGACCGGCAAACTCGACGCGCCGCGTTTCGACCCCACGCCGCTGCTCGGGTCCAGCTCCCTGAAGGCTCTGGCGATCGCCGTGCAAGGACACGGTGACCGCTACGGCGGCACGCTCGAGGGCCGGCTCGACCTCAACGATTACCAGTTGCTGCTGCAACCGCTGCGTGCGCAGTTCGATCACGACTACCACACCCTGACCGTGCAGCAGCTCAAACTCGGCTCGCCGCAGATCAAGGGCACGCTCGAGGCGACCGGCACGGTGCAACTTGCCGCCACGCCGATCCGTGCCGCGCTGGACATCCACTGGAATGACCTGGAGCTGCCGGCCGACCTGGCCGGCCAGGTGCTGGCCAGCCACGGAGAACTAAAAGCGAGCGGCAGCGCGGACCAGTACCACGCCGAAGGCAAGCTTGAAATCGGCCCGCCGGGAAAGCTGGCGCAGCTGGCTCTTGACCTCGATGGCACGGCACAACAGGTCATCGTGCATGCACTGGCGTTGAAGCAGGCCCGCGGCAACCTGCAGGCCCACGGCACGCTGACCCTGCAACCCGCGCTGGCGTGGCAGGCCGAAGCCAGCGCGGACCAGTTCGATCCCGGCCAGCTGTTTGCCGGCTGGACCGGCGCGCTGGATTTCGACATCGCCAGCCACGGCAGTCTGCCGAAGAACGGACCCGATGCCACGCTGGAGATCCACAAGCTCGGTGGCAAGCTGCGCGATCGCGTGGTCAGCGGCAGCGGCAAGCTGCATCTATCGCCGCGCGAGGTGCTCGACGGCCAGCTTGAACTCGCCTCCGGTGCCAGCACGGTGAAGCTGGTCGCCCGGCCCGGGGCCGGCAACGACGCCGAACTGCAGCTGGCGATCGCCTCGCTGGGTGACTGGCTGCCGAACGCCGGCGGCCGTCTGGACGGCCATTTCCGGATCCGCGGCCTGGCGCCGAAACTCAGCATCAACGGCCAGCTGCACGGAACGACCCTGAGCTGGCAACAGCAGAAGGTGGACACGTTGCAACTGATCGTCGGTATCCCCGACATCAGCCACCCGGCCGGCAAGCTGGACCTGCAGACCACCAACGTCTACCTGCAGGGCTTGCTGTTCCAGCAAATCCACCTGCTGGCCGAGGGCAGCCAGGGCGACCATCGCCTGCGTGTCGATGCACGCGGCAGTCAGGTGTCCGGCGAGCTGGAGCTGCACGGCGCCTTGAAGGGTTCGAGCTGGACCGGCACGCTTTCCACGCTCAATCTCGAACCCCAGGGCATGCCGCGCTGGCGCCTGCAGCAACCGACTCAACTCGGCTTCCACGACGGCGCGATGAGCCTGTCCGAACTGTGCGTCAGCGCCGGTGACCCACTGTTGTGCGTCAGTGCAAAGCAGGACCAGCGCGGCAATCTCGACGCCAGTTATCGATTGCAGGCGCTGCCGCTGGCGCTGCTGCTGAACGCGGCCGGCGACGCCGACCTGCCACTGCGCGCCGATGGCGACATCGAAGGCAGCGGAAAGATCCGCCGCAGCGCAGCCGGCGCGCTGAGTGGCCATGCATCCATCAGTTCCGCGCAAGGCACGATCACCTACACCGACGACGCACAGGCGCCTCTGCTGCGCTACGACCAGGTGCGCTTGCTCGCCGAACTTTCGCCTGCCGGCCAGAAGATCGAACTGCACGGTGGACTCGACGACGGCGGCCGCATCGACGGCCAGGCCACCATCAGCGGTACACGGCGGGCGCTGGGTGGCCAGCTTGAGTTGCACATGAAGAGCCTCGCCTTCGTCGAGCTGCTCAGCCACGAGGTCGCCAACGTCAAGGGCGGCATCGAGGGCAGCTTCCAGTTCGGTGGCACCCTGGACCAACCGGCCATCACCGGACAGGCCGACGTGCGCGACTTTGCCGCCGAGATACCCTCCGCCGGGCTCAAGCTCAGCGACGGCCAACTCACGCTCAGCACCGCCGATGCACGCCAGTTCCAGATCCGCGGCAGCGTACATTCGGGCAAGGGCAGCCTGGCGCTGGAGGGGATCGCAGGCCTTGGCACCGGCGCGAAGACGCAGCTGAGCCTCAAGGGCAGCCAGTTCACCGCCGCCGACATTCCCGGCGCCAGCGTGGTGATCTCGCCCGACCTGATCGTGAAACAGGATGCCTCGGGCATCGACATC
>DASRUB010000315.1:0-7409 GCA_035655635.1 Rhodanobacter sp.
GTGGTCGTAATGAATTATCCCGAGGCGATCAAGGCGTTCTACATGCGCTTGAACGACGACGAACGAACCGTGGCCGCGATGGACGTGCTGGCGCCGGGCATCGGCGAGATCATCGGCGGCGCCCAGCGCGAGGAGCGGCTGGACTACCTCGACCGCCGCATGATCCAGTTCGGCCTCGATCCGGCGACCTATGGCTGGTACCGTGACCTGCGTCGCTACGGCACGGTGCCGCACGCCGGCTTCGGCCTCGGCTTCGAACGCCTGCTGGTCTACATCTGCGGGCTGTCGAACATCCGCGACGCCATCCCCTATCCGCGTGCCGCCGGCACGGCTGAATTCTGAACCCCATGTCACCACGCTTTTCCGTCCTCCCCATCGCCCTGCTCGCCGGCCTGCTGCTGGCCGGTTGCCATACCATGAGGAAACTGGTGCCCGCCGCCCTGGTTCCCACCAGCCTGGTGCCACCCAACCTGCGAGCGCCGTCCGAAAATCCGGCCGATACGCTGAAACTCGCCCGGCAGCGATTGCAGCAAGCCACGCCGTGCTGCAGCAGTTTCGCCGACTTTTCCTACCGCAGCCTGCTGCCGTGGCAGCCACAGAAATTCACCCTGGGCAGCGCCAGCATGGTGGCCAATCTCAATGGCACCAGGAGCTACTTCCTGGCGTTTCGCCTGCCCACCGAGGTGAAGCTGCCGTACCGTGTGGCGCTGAAGTCGGAATTGAACGGCCGCTGGCTGCATGCCAGCTATCTTTTCGCGCCGACCGTGGTGTTGCTGGACGATGGTTTCCAGCCGATCCGGTCCGATGACATCACACTGTGCGAACACATGGGCTGGACCAACGACACCACCGGCGCCTTCGGCAGCTTGACGGTGGACAGCAAGAAGGCCCGCTACCTGCTGCTGTACAGCTCGGCAAAACAGCAGTCAGGCAAGACCTACTGGGAGCAATCGCCGGCATCCCTCACCAGCAGCACGGCCGCGACCCTGAAGATGAATTCCACCGGCAGCTTCAGCATTCCGCACGGACCGGATGGGTCGCTGTGGATCGGGCTGATGAATTCCGCGTACAAGAACGCCGTCGACAGTGCGGTGTGCGGCAAGACCCCGGGCGGGGATGGCCTGCTGAACGAGTTGCCGCTGCCCTGGAGCGGCAAGCGTGGCGGTTCGTCGTGATCGTTGGCTACCTGGCCTTGCTGATCGCCGGCGTAGGCCTGTTCGCGATGTCCTTCGTGGCGCAGTTCCGGCTCGGCACGCTGCTGCGCAAGCGCTATCCCCAGCACTGGCAGGTCATTGTCGATGCAGACCAGCACAAGCCGTCGAGCTGGCGCCGCTGGATCCGCATGCAGCACGTGCTGCGCTCGCCGGCGCTGCCGGCGCTGCGCGATCCGGCCATCAATCGGTGGCGCAACCTGTGGCGATACGGCCCATGGCTGGGCTGGTTATGCTGGCTCGGCGCACTCGCCATGCGCCTTCTGCTGCGCTGAGAGGCTTCGCGTGAGCGAGTCCGGGCCTGTGCCGGACTCGCGATAGAAGAAAGTCACAGGAAGTGACTTTTTCACAAGCGCTGACATCAACCGGAGTGAAGCCATGCAACTGGATCTGAGTGGGCGGCATGCCCTGGTCTGCGGCGCATCCCAAGGTATCGGCCGCGCCTGTGCGATCGAGCTGGCCTTGCTGGGCGCCAATGTCACTGTACTGGCGCGACGTGGTGACGTACTCGCCGAGCTGGTCGAAAGCCTGCCGCGCATCCACGACGCACAGCGACATGGCTTCATCGTCGCGGATGCGGGGGATACCAATGTCCTGCGCGCCCACGTCGAGAGGCTGGTCGCCGACGCACCGCTGCACATCCTGATCAACAACAGCGGTGGCCCGCCACCGGGCAATATCGTCGACGCCGCGCCGCCGGATTTCCTCGACGCCCTGCGCAAGCACCTGTTGGCCAACCACGTGCTGGTGCAGGCCGTACTGCCCGGCATGCGCGCTGCTGGCTGGGGTCGTATCGTCAACATCATCTCGACGTCGGTGAAGGAGCCGATCCCGGGCATAGGCGTTTCCAACACCACCCGCGGTGCCGTTGCCAGCTGGGCCAAGACCCTGTCCGTGGAACTGGCGCCGCTGGGCATTACCGTCAACAACGTGCTGCCCGGCTCCACCCATACGCCGCGCATCGAACAGATCGTGGCGGTACGCGCCAGGAAATCCGGCCGCGATGAACAGGACGTGCAGCGGGAAATGACGGCGGAAATTCCGATGGGCCGCTTTGCAGATCCTTCCGAAACTGCAGCGGCGGTGGCCTTCCTCGCCTCGCCGGCCGCGAGCTATATCACCGGGGTCAGCCTGCCGGTCGATGGCGGACGCATGCGCTCGTTGTGAGCCAGGAGCCTGGGCATACGCCAGCGTCCGGTGCAATTGCCGGACGCTGGATTTAAGATGGAACGGATGCCCATCTTGCGCCTTGCCAATCTGATCGACGGCTGTCTGCAGCCACCCATCCACGACCATTGGCTGGGTGTGCCCGAACCCGCTACCGCCGCCGTGTTTGCGCACTGTCCGGATTCCGACGCCGCAGATGTTGACGCCGCGGTTGCCGCCGCTACTCACGCCGCGCCCGGGTGGGCGGCCACCCCGACCGAGCAACGCGCTCGACTGCTTGAGAAACTCGCCGCGCTGATCGAGGCACGCGTCGATGAATTCGCCGCGCTCGAATCGCGCGACAGCGGCAAGCCGCTGAGCCTTGCGCGTCGACTCGACATTCCGCGGGCGGTGAGCAATCTGCGTTATTTCGCCGCCGCGATCATCGGTTGGGGCAGCGAATCGCACGCCATGGACAACGGCGCCGCCGGCACGGCCGCGATCAACTACACCCTGCGCCAACCACTTGGCGTGGTCGGCTGCATCAGCCCGTGGAACCTGCCGCTGTATCTTTTCAGCTGGAAGATCGCGCCGGCATTGGCCGTCGGCAATACGGTCGTGGCCAAACCCTCGGAGGTCACCCCCTGCACCGCCGCACTGCTGGGCGAACTGAGCATTGAGGCCGGCTTTCCGCCTGGCGTGTTGAACATCGTGCACGGTCGCGGCCCCAGCGTGGGTCAGGCCATCGTGGAGCATCCCGCGGTCAAGGCGATCTCGTTTACCGGCAGCACCGCCACCGGCGCCCACATCGCCAGCAGCGCCGCACCACGGTTCAAGAAGATCTCGCTGGAAATGGGTGGCAAGAACCCGGCGATCGTGTTTGCCGATGCCGACCTGTGCGAGGCGAACCTCGACACCATCGTGCGCTCGGGTTTCGCCAACCAGGGTGAGATCTGCCTGTGCGGCTCGCGCCTGCTGGTGCAGCGTTCGATCTACGCAAGCTTCCGCGAGCGCTATCTCGCACGCGTGCAGGCCTTGCGCGTGGGCGATCCCGACGACGCCGACAGCGACCTCGGCGCGATGGTCTCCAAGGGGCATTACGACAAGGTGCTCGGCTGCATCGAACAGGCACGCCGCGAAGGCGGCCGGATCCTGTGCGGCGGCGAAGCGATTCGCCCCACCGGTCGTTGCCGCGATGGTTGGTTCATCGCGCCCACCGTCATCGAAGGCCTCGCCTCGGGAGCGGTCACCAACCAGCAGGAAATTTTCGGCCCGGTGGTGGCGCTGATTCCGTTCGAGGACGAAGCCGACGCGCTGGCCATCGCCAACGACAGCCGTTACGGCCTGGCCGCCTCGTTGTGGACGCAGGATCTATCCCGCGCGCATCGGCTCGCCGGCCAGCTCGAATTCGGCATCGTGTGGATCAATTGCTGGCTGCTGCGCGACCTGCGCACGCCGTTCGGCGGCGTCAAGCAATCCGGCGTCGGCCGCGAGGGCGGCAGCGAAGCGCTGCACTTTTTCACCGAGCCCAAGAATGTCTGCATCGCCTACGGCACGTCGCCGGAGCACGGCTGATACGTGCACGCAAGAACCCCTGGAATCCCGATGAATTCACTGAAAGACCTGCTTGCCAACAACCGCCGCTGGGCCGACCAGGTCACCGCGCAGGACCCGACCTTTTTCGAACGGCTGTCGCAGCAGCAGGCACCGCGCTACCTGTGGATCGGCTGCTCGGATTCGCGCGTGCCGGCCACCCAGATCGTCGACCTGCCACCAGGCGAGATCTTCGTGCATCGCAATGTGGCCAACGTGGTGGTGCACACCGATCTCAACGCGCTCAGCACCATCCAGTTCGCGGTGGATGTGCTGCAGGTGAAACACATTCTGGTGGTCGGCCACTACGGTTGCGGTGGCGTGGGCGCGGTGCTGAAGGAAAGTCGCCTGGGCCTGATCGACAACTGGCTCCGGCACATCACCGATATCGCCCTGAAGCACGCCGACAAGCTCGATCCAGCGCAGTCATTCGCGTTGCGCCATGCCCACCTGTGCGAACTGAACGCATTGGAGCAAGCGCTCAACGTGTGTCATACCACGGTGGTCCAGGAAGCGTGGGCACGTGGCCAGGAGCTGGCCGTGCATGCCTGGATCTACGGTCTGGACAACGGCCATATCCACGATCTTGGCCTCGACGTGCGTGCTCGCGAGCAGTTGCCCGAGGCCTATGAGCAAGCGGTCGCGCAACTGACGCGCCGCTGGACCGGCGAGGCATGAGTCGCGAAGGCATTCGCACTGACACCGCGCCAACGCCGGTCGGCGCCTACCCGCACGCGCGCCGCGTCGGCGACTTGCTGTTCCTGTCCGGCGTCGGCCCACGCCAGCCCGGCAGCAATGCCATCCCGGGCAACGTGCAGGACGCCGACGGACGGCTGCTCGAGTACGACATCGAAGCGCAATGCCGACAGGTATTCGCCAACGTCCGTGCCGTACTCGAAGCCAGTGGTGCACGCTGGTCCGATCTGGTCGATGTCACCGTGTTCCTCACCGACATGCAGCGCGATTTTGCGACCTACAATCGTATTTACGCGGAGTGTTTCGCCGACGTCGACGCCTGCCGCACCACCGTAGGCATCAGCAGTCTGCCGACGCCGATCGCGATCGAGCTGAAATGCGTAGCCATGCTGCCTCACAGCGAAAACCCGCCGGCCTGAACCGACGGGTTCCCGGGTCACGACTCGATCAACCGGCCGCTTTCGGTGCCGCGGCCTTGGCCGTGGCTTTCTTGTGATGCTTGTGATGCTTGTGGTGTGACGTGTGCCCAGTGGCGACCTTGGCGGTTTTCGTTGCCGGAGCGACCTGTGCCGCCGGCGCCGCGGGCTGCGGCGCCGCGGCCTGGGCCAGCACGGAACCGGAAAGCGCCATGCCTGCCACCAGCAGGGAAGCAACCAGAAGTTTGCGCATCATGATGTCGAACCTCGAACGATGAAGTGCCGTGGACCCGGCCGGAACCCGGCAACGCGGGCGGCACGGCGCGCCGACAATGCGGCACAAATGGCGTACGGGTGCTGAACACAACACGCCGTTTTCTGCGCGCGGCAGGTGCCATGCGTTGACTTTTCCCCCGCTATTGGCAAGACCGCAATTTCTTGCGCTCAGTCGAGGCAGATCCGCAGCAACTGCTCGATCTGAGCCTGCACCTGAGGTGCCTTGGATTCGTCGTATTGAAAGCTTGCCTCGTCCATGTAATTGAGTTGCACCAGCTCCAGTTGCACGGCCTGCACGCCGGCATCGGGACGGCCATAGTGACGCGTGATGTAGCCGCCCTTGAAGCGGCCATTGACGGCCACGGAAAAGCGCGATTGCGATTCCAGACAGGCCTGCAACCGCGATTGCAGCAACTCGCCGCAACTGGTACCGGTCGCTGTGCCCAGGTTGAGGTCCGGCAGCTTGCCCTCGAACAGCATCGGCACGCGGCCCCGGATTGAATGACCTTCCCATAACACGGCGCGACCGTGCGCGGCACACAGCCGTGCAAGTTCCTGCGACAACGCCTGGTGGTATGGCTGCCAGTAATCGGTTACCCGTCGTTCAATTTCGGCGGCATCCGGCTCGTCGCCATCGCGATACAAAGGCTCGCCATCGAAACCCACCCTCGGCACCAGCCCCGTCTCGCGCTGGCCCGGATACAGTGCATGGCCATCGGCCGGCCGGTTGAGATCGACCACGTAGCGCGACACCTGCGGCTTCAACACGCTGGCACCCAGCGTCTCCGCCAGTGGCTCATACAGCCGCGCCACGTGCCAGTCGGTATCCGGTGAACGCCGCGCCGCCGGATGCATTCGCGCGGCCATCTCCGCGGGGATGAAACTGCCGTCGTGCGGCAGGCTGATCAACAACGGCACGCGACCGCGATGCAGGGTGAACGTAGTCATCCGGGCATTGTACGCGGGGCAGGACTCGGGACTCGGGATTCGGGACCTGGGATTCGGGACTCGGGATTTCGTGCAACGCCTTGAACTCCGGCTACAGACCGAACCGTGACGGCGCATAGGGCGTGGCATCGATCATCGGGATCGTGCCGGCCATCTGCGCGGCGATCAACTCCCCCGTGGCTGCCGCCATGCTCACCCCGAGCATGCCATGCGCGGTGGCCAGCCACAGGTTCTTGCAGCGCGTGCTGGCGCCGATGATCGGTACCTCATCGACACTCATCGGCCGCCAGCCCCACCATTGCTCCAGCAGCTCGGTTCCTTCCGGCTCACGCAGATTGGCGGCGGCGCCCCGGCGCAACGCGTCGAGGCGAGTGTGATTCAGGCCTTCGCGATAGCCGGAAAACTCCATCGTGCTGCCCAGCCGGTAACCGTCGCTCCAGCTGGTGACGCAAACGGAAGCTTCGCGCAGGCTCAACGCATGCCGTGGCGCCAACGCCGGACGACGATAGGTGAGCGAGTAGCCCTTACCCGGCTGCATCGGCAAGCGCAGATCCAGCTGCCGCGCCAGCAGCGGCGACCATGCGCCGAGCGCCATCACGATGCGTTCGGCACGGAACGCACCACAGCTGCTTTGCACACCCGCGAGTCGCGCGCCGTCCATATGGAAACCGTCGATGCGTACGCCGCTCTCGATCACGCCACCGAGTTCCACCACGCGCCGGGCCAGTTCAGCCACGTAGCGATCAGGCCGCAGCGATGCATCGCCCGGATGCAGCAGGCCACCGACCACACCGGGCTTCAATGCCGGCTCCATCGCCTCGACCTGTTCGCCAGAGAGCCGCTGCACCTCGATACCCAGACTCTCGAGCAGTGGCGTGTGGTCCCTCTCGTCGGTCGCCTGCAGCCGGGCCGTGCGATAGACGTACAGCGTCCCTTGCTCGCTGAACTCGCAGGCCAGCCCTTCATCGCGTACCAGTTCGCCAAGCAGCTGCCGTGAGCGCTGCAGGATCGCCAGCCGCGCCCGTGTCGCGGCGTGGAAGTCGCGCCAGTTGCAGTGCCGCGCAAAACCCAGCAGCCAGCGCAGCCGCGCGCCATCCATGCGCGGATTGAGATAGAGCGGCGC
>DASRUB010000316.1:0-4429 GCA_035655635.1 Rhodanobacter sp.
CACGTCGGCGGCGACGAGGCGATCAAGGACCAGTGGCAAGCGTCGCCCGCGGTGCAGGCGAAGATGCATGCGCTGGGCCTGAAAAGCGAAGATGCGCTGCAGGGCTGGTTCATCGGCCGCATCGGTCAGTACCTCGACCAGCACGGTCGCAAGCTGATCGGCTGGGACGAGATCCTCGACGGCGACCACCTGCCCGCCGACGCCACCGTGATGTCCTGGCGCGGCATCGACGGCGCGATCAAGGCCGCGCTGCTCGGCCACGACGTGGTGATGTCGCCCTCGCCGGACCTCTACTTCGACCACGTGCAAGGCGATCTCGCCGACGAATACGCCGGCCGCCTCGGCGTGGAATCGCTGAAGGACGTGTACGATTTCCAGGTCGTGCCCGGCGTGCTGAACGCGACCAAGGCGAAGCACGTGCTGGGCGTGCAGGCCAACCTCTGGACCGAGCACATGCCCACGATGGCCCACGTGGAACACGCCGCCTTCCCGCGGCTGGACGCGCTCAGCGAAGTGGCCTGGTCGCCGGCCGGGACAAGCAACTGGCAAAACTTCCTCACCCGCCTGCCGGCGCAGTTCGAGCGTTACCGCGCGCAGCACGTCAACGTGGCGGACAGCGCCTTCGCAGTGGATATCGGTATTGATCGCAACCTGGCGCTGGCCACCGGCAAGGCCACGGTGACGCTGGCGAACCAGGCCACCTTTGGCGCCATCCGCTACACGCTGGACGGCAGCGCACCCACGCCCACCTCGCCGCGCTACGACGCCCCGTTCAACGTGATCCTGCCGATCACCGTGCGCGCCGCCAGCTTCGCCGCCGACGGCAGCCCGCTCGCCGCGCCGCGCGAACGCGTGCTGGATCGCGCCGCCCTGCTCAGCCTGCCCGGCAACACGCTGCCGAACTGCCCCGGCAGCGATTTCCGCCTGCGCCTGCAGCCGATGCCCGATGCGAAGAGCACCCAGCCGGTGTACGCGGTGAACGTGTTCGACAGCTGCCAGCAGTTCCCCGCCACGTGGATGGATGGCGTCACCGCAGTCCACGTCGATGCGGCGCGCCTGCCGCGCAACTTCGCGCTGGCGCACGAGCAGAAGCTGGTGCTGCCGCGAGCGCACGCCACCCCGTTCGGCGAACTGGTGGTGCATGCCGACCAATGCGACGGGCCGGTGCTGGCCAGCATGCCGCTGCCCGATCCCGCGCACAGTGCCCGCAACTTCTCGCTGGATGCAAAGCTGCCGACGCAGCAGGGCGAGCATGCCCTGTGCCTGATCTACACCGCGCCGATCGATGGGCCGCTGTATGCGCTTGGCCGGGTCACGCTGACGCCATAGGTTCCGGGGTGCGAACGGGTCGCCGTGCCCGGAGAGCGGCGGGCAGTGTCCCGCCCTATCGCGCTTCAGCGGCGTCCGCGCAGTGCCTTGACGAACAACACCATCGCCAGCACACCCAGCAGCAAACCGATGCCGGCGCCCCACAGACTGCCCATGTCGCCGCCGATCAGATAGCCGACGCCGAAACCCAGGGGAAAAAGCAGCAGGATCGGCAGGCAGCCCATGCTGTCAGCGCACCGCCATGGCTTCGGGCAACGACGGCGGATAACGCAGCAAGGCATGTCTCGCCAGCTGGGCGTCGGCGCTCGACAACTCGATCAACGGCACCACCTTGCCGCCGATCAGCGCGGCGATCGCCATGCCGTCGCGGTACAGCACGCGCGAACCGGTCAGCGCCGGCACCTTGTCGCCGACCAGCACGGTGCCGACCAGGTTCAGCGGATCGCAGCCGCTGAGGCAGACCAGCTCACCGTCGTCGGCGCGCTGGCGTATCGCGCGCAACGGCGTGATCGCCTCGGGCAGGGCGAACTGCTCGCCGACCAGGCCTTCGATGAAACGTCCGCCGCGGATTTCCCCCCGCGCTTCCAGCCGGTGGTACACCCGCAGCAATTCGCGCCATGACGGCAGCCACGGTGCCTCGCGTTCCAGCAGCTTCCAGAACACCACGCCGTAGCGGCGAAGCAGAACACGCGCAACGTGTTCTGCTTCATCTGAATGAAAGCGGCGCGAAGCGCCACGTTCGCCTCCTCTCCCCTCGGGGGAGAGGATTGAGGTGAGGGGCTGCCCTTGCCGCGAGCCTTCACCCGACATTCCCGCACGCCCCGGCCCCTCATCTGTCCTTACGGACATCTTCTCCCCGGAGGGGAGAAGAGAGTTGCTTCGCGCCAATGCCCAGCGCCCGGCATCCTCGATGCCGCCGAACTGGTGCCGCCGCAATCGCCGATGCCGCCCACCATCGCGCTTCGCCGCCGGCAGCAGCAGCGCGCGCAAACCAGCGAAGCTGTCGGCGCTGACCCGGCCGGCGGCGACCAGCTCGCCCAGCGCCTCTTCCAGCTCGGTGCGCAGCAGGTGGGTGCTGGCCAACAGTTCGTCGAAGAACAGCGCGCCCTGTTCACGCAAGGCATCGGCAACGGCCTGTGCACGCGAGGACAACAGGATCTCCTGCGGATCGCTGGCGGCAAGAGCCGTCCAGACGGCCATCTCGCGCCGTGGAAGAAGCACGATCGGCGTGCTGCGCAGCGGACCACCGCCACCGCCGCTGCCGGCGCGCAGACGCGTCCAGCCGATGCGTCCGGCGCGGCACAGCTCGTCCAGCCAGTGGATCGAATAGTCGTCGATGCGCGCCGGCAGCAGTTCGGTTTCCCACGCGCCGGCTGCAGCTTCGTAGCCTTCCAGTTGTGCCAGCGTGGCCACCAACGCATCCGGCCCGTTCAGGCGGGTCGCGGCTGACACGTGCTGCCAGTCGAACAGGAAGCGCATCAGTGCGCGCCGGCTGACTGGCTCGATCTCGCGACGCAGCCGCCCGACGGTGTAGCGGTGGATGCGCGCCAGCAGGTGTCGCTCGCACCATTCGGTGTCAGCGGCATCGGCGGTGAAGCGGCCCTGCATCACATAGCCTTCGGACTGAAGTCGCAGCAGCGCCTGCTCCACCTCGCCCGCATCGACGCCGATGGATTGCGCCAGCTCATTCACGGTGACCGGGCCGAGCGCGCCGAGGCGATGGCGCACCAGTTCCAGCTGTGCATCCTCGCGCGTCCAAGACTGCGCGGCGTATTCGGCCGGTGCGGCGATCGGCGGTTGCATCAGGATGCCGGGGTGCAACGCCTGCCACAGCGGCAACTGCTCGGCGGACGTCCACACGCCGTGCGCAAGCTTTTCTGTAGGAGCGGCTTCAGCCGCGATGCTCTTGATTCCGGGCTCCAAGCCAAAGAGCATCGCGGCTGAAGCCGCTCCTACAGTTGTCGTCGTTAACAGGGTGGCGCGCTTCGCCTTGGCCAGTGCCTGCAGCCGCTCGTTCCAGTCAAGGTTGGCGATGACTTCGTCGGCGGTGACGAAACCCAGCAACGTCAGCGCCTCATGCATCTCGTCCGCGTCGCGCACCTGCGGCCAGGCTTCCTCGCGCACGGCGGCAATGGCGTCGGGGTCGAGCCGACCCAGATCATCGGCGCTGTCCGGGTTCCATCGACGGTTCTGCACGGCCTGGGTGCGGCGTTCTTCCAGCGGTGCGTCGTCGAGAAAGGCATAGGGCGCCGCGTTCAGCACCTCGGCCGCCAGCGGGCTGGGCGCGGTGAGGTCGCGCGCCACGACGGCGATCTCGCCGGCTTCGAGTTTGCGCAGGATGGCCAACAACCCGTCCACGTCCATCGCCTCGCGCAGGCAGTCGTGCATGGTCTGGTTGACCAGCGGGTGATCCGGTACTTCGCGTTCGCCCACGATGTTTTCCAGGCAGGCGACCTGGTCGGGAAACACTGCGGCGAGCAGGTCTTCGCTCTTCATCCGCTGCAGCGGAGGCGGAGTTTTCTTGCCGCCGGTGAAGCGCGGCAGTGCCAGTGCGGTCACCGCGTTCCAGCGCCAGCGTGCGGGAAACAACGGCGCGTCGAGCAGGGCCTGGATCAGCACGTGTTCGGCGGTGTTGGAATGCAAGTAGTGGGCGACTTCCTCCAGCGGAAAGCTGTGGCTGGTGGATAGCGACAGCACGATCGCGTCCTCGGTCGCCGCCGCCTGCAGCTCGAAGTTGAACTGGCGGCAGAAGCGCTTGCGCAGCGCCAGCCCCCAGGCACGGTTGATGCGGCTGCCCCACGGCGTGTGGATCACCAGCTGGGTGCCGCCGGACTCATCGAAGAAGCGCTCCAGCACCAGCGTGTGCTGGCTCGGCAGCACGCCGAGCGCGGCTTTCGCGCGGGCGAGATAGTCGACGAGTTGCTGGGCAGCGGCTTCGTTGAGTCCGAGTTCTTCGCGGAGCCATCCAACGGCGCGGGCTTTGCTCCCCTCTCCCATCGGGAGAGGGGTCGGGGGAGAGGGTTCGGACGGGCTGGAGTGCTGGGCGAAAGCCGTACCCTCACCCCCACCCCTCTCCCGGGGGGAGAGGGGTTCAAGCCGA
>DASRUB010000317.1:0-16926 GCA_035655635.1 Rhodanobacter sp.
ATTTGTCCGGACTCACTCACGCGAATCAGGCACTTGCGTGCCCGATCCGCGACCGGCTATCGGGCAACTGCTCCTGCGTTGCCTCAACTCGGGCATCCATGCCCTCGCCATGGCCGGGCTGAGAGGTTGAATAGTCACAACCTCTCAGCGTTTCCGCCAACACACCATTGTGCGGCAAGCTGCTTGCCCCAAGATTGCTTGCTTCGCGGCGACGTTGGTTCGCCGAGGCCAGGACCCCATCATGCCGAATCAGGAAAACACCGCCCGCCTGCTGCCCGACGTCGCTGTCCATGCGCAGCCCCATCTTGCGGGGGCCCTGGACTGGGTCGGCATGGCCGATATCCAGGTACCGGTGCTGTTCGATGCGGGCGATGGTCAGGCGCAGCGCGCCAGCGCGCGGGCGGGAGCCTTCGTCAACCTGAAGCGGCCGGACAAGCGCGGCATTCACATGTCGCGGTTGTATCTGCAGGTGGAACAGGCGCTGAGTACGCGCGTGCTCGGTGCGGACATGCTGCAGGCGCTGCTGCGCGGCTTTCTCGATTCGCATGCAGATCTGTCCGATCGTGCCTGCGTCAGCATCCATTTCGAGCATCTGGTGCAACGCTCGGCGCTGAAGAGCGCCAACAGCGGCTGGCGCGCCTATCCGGTATGCATCGAGGCCAGCTTGGTCGGTGACGAATTTCTGCTGGAATTCGGTACCGAGGTGATCTATTCCTCGACCTGTCCGGCCTCGGCGGCGTTGTCCCGGCAGCTGATCCAGGACCAGTTCGCGCACGATTTCGAGTCCGGCCAGCCGCTGCAGCATGCCGCCGTGCTGGCCTGGCTGGGCAGCGAGAAGGGCATCCTGGCTACGCCCCATGCGCAGCGCAGCGTGGCGCGTCTGCGCGTACGCCCCGTGGCCGGCTCCGGCTTCCATCTGGTGGAGCTCGTCGACCGGGTCGAGCAGGCCTTGGGCACGCCGGTGCAGACCGCGGTCAAGCGCGAGGATGAGCAGGCTTTCGCGCTGGCCAACGGCGGCAACCTGATGTTCTGCGAAGATGCGGCGCGGCGGATCCAGAAGGCTCTTGATGCCGACGCCAGGCTGAGCGACTTCCATGTTCGCGTCGAGCACCAGGAAAGCCTTCACCCGCACGATGCGGTCGCTTACGCCAGCAAGGGCGTGAAAGGCGGTTACGGCTCGGCGCCGTGATCTCCGGCCCCTTCTCCCTTGCGGGGAGAAGGTTGAGATGAGGGGCGGGTGCTCGCGAAACACGCTCATGCTCGTCAACCCCGGCCCAGGCTCGGGTCCAGTGACTTCGATTTTCACTCGTGCGACTTCGCGTGCCGGCAGTGCGGGAAGTGAAAATGCTCCGGCACCGGATCTTCGCCGCCGTCACACAGCGGCTGGCAACGCAGCAGCCGCCAGGCGACCAGCAAGCTGCCGCGCGCGGACCCGAAACGCGTCACCGCAATCCGTGCATAATCAGAACAGGTCGGGTGGAAGCGGCAGCGCGCGCCAAGCAGAGGGCTGAGCCAGCGCTTGTACAAACGAAGCAACCACAGTATCAATCGGGCCACGGTGTTCACTTTGCCGGTACGGTATGCGGCATGTAATGGTACAAGTATTCCGGAAACAGACTTGCCGGTGTGGGATACATCGGTTATAACACGCGGCCGTCACGGCCAACCAGGGTGAAGGGATATGGCGAAAACCAAAGCGAGTTCGACCGCCACCAAGGCGCACAAGGGCAAGACATCGGCCAAAGCCACTGCCGTCAAGTCGAAGGCCGCCGCAGGCAAGGAGCGGATCGTGAAGAGTGCCAGCAAGTCGTCCGCCAAATCCTCCGCGAAACCGGTGGCTCGGGCCGCTGTGAAGAAGGCCGCGCCGAAGCGGGCGGCCAGCAAGGCTCCTGCCAAGGCGCCCGCCAGGAAGGCTGCGCCAACGAAGAAGGCCGCGCCCGCGAGAAAGGCTGCCGTCAAGAAGGCACCGAGCAAGCAGGCACCGCCCAAGAAATCGCCGACGAAGAAGGCTGCCGTCGGGAAGCTCGTTGCGAAGAAACCGGCCCCGAGCAAGGCCGCGGTCAAGAAGGCCGCACCCAGGACCGTTCCCAAAGCCGCTCCCAAGGCTGCGCCCAAATCTGCCCCCAAGGTCGGTGTGGTGAAGAAGCCGGCCGCCGGGGTCGCCACCAAAAAAACTGCCAAACCTGTCGCGCCCGTACGCAAGGCGCCGACGAAGCCCGCTGCCCGGCCTGAGCCGATCGCCGCGGCGAGCAAGCCATCTCCGTCATCCACCAGCAAGCTCTTCAAGGGCAAGGTGGCGAGTGCCACCGCCATGGTGACCTCCAGGGCAGCCTCCTCAGAGGGGCATCCTGCCTCCTCCCACAAGAAATCGAAGAATTCGTCGTCCCTAATGAATAAACCGGCAACAAGACAACTCGATAACGGCGTCACCCGTGAAGACGGGCGCTACGCATTGCCCTCCACCAGCACCATTACCTTGCCCCAGGATTACCGTCCTTCCAGCGCCGAGGAGTACATGAGTCCGCGGCACCTGGCCTACTTTCGCAACAAGCTGCGCACCTGGCGCGACCAGTTGGTGGAGGAGTCGCGCCAGACCATGGACAACCTGCGCGAGGAAGTGCGTGACGTGGGCGACGAGGCCGAGCGGGCCACCCGCGAGACAGAAAACTCGCTGGAACTGCGTACCCGTGACCGTTATCGCAAGCTGATCTCCAAGATCGACAAGGCGCTGCGCCGGATCGAGGAAGGCAGTTATGGCTTCTGCGAAGAGACCGACGAGGAGATTGGCGTGGACCGCCTCGATGCGCGGCCGATCGCCACGCTGTCGCTGGATGCGCAGGAGCGTCGCGAGCATCTGCAAAAACAGATGGGCGACTGAATTTCAGCCGTCCATCGCATTGAAGCCCCGCCTTGCGCGGGGCTTCGCTTTTCGGATGGCAACTTGCCCCGCAGGACGACACTGCCTGCTGGCTCTCGCTCGCCTGGTCCTGGCTCAGGCTCCTGCTCCGTAGGGCGGGAACTGTCCGCCGACTCTCGTGCAAGTTCGCCCGGTCGAGGCGAGTCCATGCGATTACGACGGTCGATGGATGCGTCTACGCCGTACTGACATCGGCGAGAAATTACTACGCCAATGCCTGCGCGGCGTGCCCCTTCAGTTTCACCAGCGTCGCCGCCAGCCCGTTCGAGCGCGTAGGCGACAGGTGCTTGGCCAGGCCGATCGTGCCGATGAAGGCAGGCTCGGTAGCCACGATCTCCTGCGCGGAGCGATCCGAATACACGCGCAACAGCAGGGCGAGCAGGCCGGAGACGATGATCGAGTCGCTGGTTGCCTCGAAGTGCATTTTGCCGGCATCACCGCTGGGCAGCAGCCACACCATCGACTGGCACCCATGCACGCGGTAGGCCTCGGTCTTGCACGTTTCGGGGAACGGCGGCAGCTGCTTGCCCAGATCGATGAGGTACTGGTAACGCTCGGACCAGTCGCCGAAGAGCGCGAACTCCTCGGCGATTTCCTGCTGGGCGCTTTGTGCGCTGGCGGTTTCGTTCATCGCGGCATTATCGCGCAGACTGGCACCTGAAACGACATGCTGTAGCGCACCCTGTCCACCAGGGACTTCCTGCGGTCGTACGCGATGCCTTTCCGTTACGTGGCGGAAAGATCGCGCACAGGGTGCGCTCTTATACGGGCATCATGGTTTGGCGATGCTCCAGCGCGTGCCTTGCGCGCCGTCCTCGATGGCGATGTTCATGGCCGCCAGCTCGTCGCGGATCGCATCGGCGCGTTTGAAGTCGCGGGCGGCGCGGGCGGCCTGGCGTTGTTGCAGCAGATCTTCCACATGCGCCGCGTCGACGCTGCTCTCGCCGCGCTTGAACCACGCTTCCGGGTCCTGCTGCAGCAGCCCAAGCACGGCGCCGCCGCCGAGCAGGGCGGCCTTGGCTTCGGGTGTGCCCGACTGGCGCGCGGCGTCGGCCAGCAGCGCCAGCTCGGCCAGCGCCTGGGGCGTGTTGAGGTCGTCGCACAATGCCGCTTCGACCCGATCCGGCACGGGCCGGTCGCCAGCGGGAATGTCGACAGCCGCCAGGTCGCGCAGCACGCGATACCAGCCATCCAGCGTGCCGATGGCCTGGTTGATGGCGGATTCCGACCAGTCCAGCGGCTGTCGGTAATGGCCGCTGAGCAGGCGCAGACGCAGCGCTTCGGCCGGGTGGGCTTGCAGCAATTCGTGCACCAGCAGCACGTTGCCCAGTGATTTGGACATCTTGCGCCCGTTGAAGGTGAGCATGCCGTTGTGCATCCACCAGCGCGCGAATACCTTGCCGCCGTGCGCGCAGGTGGACTGGGCGATCTCGTTTTCGTGGTGCGGAAACAGCAGGTCGACGCCGCCGGCGTGGATGTCGATCGTCTCGCCCAGTTGCGCCGCGCACATCGCCGAGCACTCTATATGCCAGCCCGGACGACCACGACCCCAGGGGCTGTCCCAGCCGACCAGTTCCGGCGGAGACGGCTTCCACAGCACGAAATCGGCCGGATTCCGCTTGTAGGGCGCGACCTCCACACGTGCGCCGGCGATCAGCTCCCCGGTGTCGCGGCCGGAGAGCGCGCCGTATTCCGGGTACGACGCCACGTCGAACAATACGTGCCCTTCGGCGGCATATGCGTGGCCGTCGGCGATCAGCGCCTGGCTCATCGCAATGATCTCCCCGATATGCGCGGTGGCGTACGGTTCGATATCCGGCGGGGCGATTCCCAACCCGGCCATGTCATCGTGGTAGGCCTGCGCGTAGCGTTCGGTGATGGTCGAGATCGGCACGCCTTCGCTGAGCGCGGCGGCATTGATCTTGTCTTCCACGTCGGTGATGTTGCGCGCATACACCACGTGCGGGAAATGCCGCCGCAGCAGTCGCGCCAGCACGTCGAACAGCACCGGACCACGCGCGTTGCCGATATGCACAAAGTTGTACACGGTGGGCCCGCACAGATACATCGTCACGCGCTCGGGATCGAGTGGAACGAACGGTTCCGTACGGCGGGTCAGGCTGTTGTAGAGCGAAATCGGCATCGGTGAAATCCGCGAAAGGTGCTTGCTGGCCGGGCAAGGCCGGCGGCGCATCTTAACAAGCCGTGGCGGCCACCGCCTTGCCAGGGCACACGCTGGAGCCGTCGTTCCGCGCGTCGTACCCGGTTCGATCCGGGGCCATGCAACACGGCTGGCCCGGAAAAGCGGGAGGTGTCGTGTCGGAACTGAATGGACCGGGTCAGGCCTAAGCGTGTATTCAGTGTGAATTTGCTGGAATGCTGCCAGTCCGCGCGCGTGGCGTGGTGCATCGGTATCGAGTACGGGAGCGTGTCATGGTCAAGTTATGGGTCCCTGCGCTGGCGCTGGCCATGATGGCAGCGGGTGCACATGCGCAAAACGCGCCGTATCCCAACAGCGACGGCAATGCCCACTATGGCTGGGCCGACGTGCTGCGGGCCGACCCGGTGCAAGGCGTCACTCGTGCCAACGTGCCGCGGCAGGAGTGCTACGACCAGCAGGTGGTGCGGCACGAAGGTGGCAACACCACCGCGGGCACGGTACTAGGGGCGGTGATCGGAGGCGTGCTGGGCAACACCGTGGGCAAGGGAGATGGTCGCAAGGCAGCCACCGTCGTCGGCGCCGTGGCCGGTGGTGCGGTAGGCAATCGGGCCAGTCGCGGCCAGGATTACGAAAGCACCCAGACCCAGTGCCGCGATGTCAACACCGTCAGCGAGCAGCGGCGGATCATCGGCTACGACGTGGAATATCGCTATCGCGGCGAAGTCTACATGTCGCGCCTGGACTACGACCCCGGTGAGCGCCTGCGGGTGCGGGTGTCGGTCACGCCGGTGGACTGAGCCCGGATTTGATGTTGCGGAACCGTCGCCGCCGCGAGGCGGCGACGGCGTTTCAGGATCCTCCTGGCCGCCGGTCCAGATTTTTGTTGCATGGCAGCGAAAATCTCGCCATGATGTCCGTCAGCCACTTGGAACCCGCATGTCTTCAGCCGTCTATACCGCCACCGTACTCACCAGCGCCCGCGCGGCGGCTGGCATGACGTCGCGTGCGCGCCGACCGCTGTATCGACATTCGGCCGGGTAGGCTGTCGCACGCATTTCATATGTATCGACGATAAAACCCGGCCTGCGTGCCGGGTTTTTTGTTTTGGGGTTTTGATTTCACGCGACCGAAGCCGCAGGGAAAAGATCGATGACCATCCGCCATTTCTTGACCACCCAGGACTACAGCCGCGCCGAGATCGACGCGTTGCTGGAGCAGGCCGCCGCGTTCAAGCGGGAAAAGTGTGGCCAGCAATTGGCCAGCAAGTCGATCGCGTTGCTGTTCTTCAACCCCTCGATGCGCACCCGCACCAGCTTCGAGCTGGGGGCGTTCCAGCTGGGCGGACACGCGGTTGTGCTGGCCCCGGGCAAGGATGCCTGGCCGATCGAGTTCGAGGTGGGCAGCGTGATGGATGGCGACACCGAGGAGCACATCGCCGAGGTGGCGCGGGTGCTGTCGCGCTATGTCGACCTGATCGCGGTGCGCGCCTTCCCCAAGTTCCAGGACTGGGCGGAGGATCGCCAAGACAAGGTGATCAAGGCGTTCGCGCAGTACGCCTCGGTGCCGGTGATCAACATGGAAACGATCACCCATCCCTGCCAGGAACTGGCGCACGTGCTGGCGTTGAAGGAACACCTGGGCGACCTGCAGAACAAGAAATATGTGTTGACCTGGACCTATCATCCCAAGCCGCTGAACACCGCGGTGGCGAATTCCGCGCTCCTGATCGCGACCAAGATGGGCATGGATGTAACCCTGCTGTGCCCCACGCCCGACTACGTGCTGGACGAGCGCTACATGGCGTTTGGCCGTCTGAATGCCGCACAGAATGGCGGTTCGCTCAAGGTCAGCCACAACATCGAGGAAGCCTATGCTGGCGCCGACGTGGTCTACGCCAAGAGCTGGGGAGCGCTGCCGTTCTTCGGCAAGTGGGAGCAGGAGAAACCAGTGCGCGAGGCGAACCGGCACTTCATCGTCGACGAAGCGAAGATGGCGCTGACCAACCACGGCCTGTTCAGCCATTGCCTGCCGCTGCGCCGGAACATCAAGGCTACCGACGCGGTGATGGATTCGCCCTCATGCATCGCCATCGACGAAGCAGAAAACCGCCTGCATGTGCAGAAGGCGGTGATGGTTTCGCTACTTGCGTAGCAGAAAATAGGGAATCGGTCGATCCTTGCAGGAGTTGCCATGTACATGCCGTCGTACTTTCGCGAAAGCCGCCCCGAGTTGTTGCACGGGCTGATTCGGGCGTATCCGTTCGCCACCGTGGTGACTCATGCGGCCAATGGATTCGCAGCCAACCACCTGCCATTCGAGCTGGTCGATGGCGTATTGCACGGCCACGTGGCACGCGGCAACGAACTGGTGCAACTGGATGGGGTCGAGGTGCTGCTGGTGTTCCAGGGGCCGGACGGCTATATCAGCCCGAACTGGTACCCGACCAAGCACGAGACCGGACGCGAGGTGCCAACCTGGAATTACGCGGTGCTGCACGTGCATGGTCGCTTGCGCGTGATCGACGATGCCGCGTGGCTGAAGGTTCTGCTGGAACGGCTCACCGATCATCATGAAGCCGACCAGCCGCAGCCGTGGAAGATGAGCGACGCACCGGAGGATCATATCGAGAAATCCTTGCACGCCATTGTCGGCCTCGAAGTCACGATCGATCGGATCGAAGGCAAGTTCAAGCTCAGCCAGAACCATCCCGCACGCAATCGCGCGGGCGTGGTGGCCGGTCTGCGCCGGCGCAACGGCGATGGCGACGTGGAGCTGGCTGCGCTGATGGCCGAACAGGAACCGAAATCATGACCCACCAGCATCACTATCGGGTGGACGTGGAGTGGACCGGTAACCGCGGCAGCGGTACGGACGGCTATCGCAACTACGGTCGCGAGCATGTGATCCGCATCGACGGCAAGCCCGAGCTGGCCGGCTCGGCCGATCCGGCGTTCCGCGGCGACGCCACCCGGCACAATCCTGAAGACCTGCTGGTCACCGCGTTGTCGACCTGCCACATGCTTTCCTATCTGCACATGGCCAGCGTGGCCGGCGTGGTGGTGACGGCGTACGCGGATGCGGCCGAAGGCACCATGGCTACCGAAGGCGACGCCGGCCGCTTCGTCGAGGTGGTACTGCATCCCGTGGTGACGATCCATGCCAGCAGTGACCCGGCCAGGGCCGAGGCCGCACACGAAGCAGCACACCATGCCTGTTTCATTGCCAATTCCGTGAACTTCCCGGTGCGCTGCGAGCCACAGATTCAGATGGATCCGGGACCCGGGACTCGGGACTCGGGACTCGGCTAAAGCCATACCAGGCCCGCCCGCTGCTTTCTTGCTTGCCTTTCCAAGGAAACCCACATGTCACCGCAAACCGCTTCCCCGAGTCCCGAGTCCCGAGTCCCGAGTCCCGCCACCAAAGCCATCGTCCTGGCCTTCTCCGGAGGCTTGGACACCAGCTTCTGCGTGCCTTACCTGCAGGAGCGCGGCTGGGCCGTGCATACGGTGTTCGCCGACACCGGCGGCGTGGATGCCGAAGAGCGCGCCTTCATCGAGAATCGCGCGCGGGAGCTGGGCGTGGCCAGCCATGTCACGGTCGACGGCGGCCCGGCGATCTGGGCCGGTTTCGTCAAGCCCTTCGTATGGGCGGGCGAGGGCTACCAGGGCCAGTACCCGCTGCTGGTGTCCGACCGTTACCTGATTGTCGAAGCTGCGCTCAAGCGCGCCGCCGAACTGGGTACCAGGGTGATCGCGCATGGCTGCACCGGCATGGGCAACGACCAGGTGCGCTTCGATCTGACGGTGAAGTCGCTGGGCGACTACGAAATCGTGGCGCCGATCCGCGAGATCCAGAAGGAGCACACGCAGACTCGCGCCTACGAACAGAAGTACCTGGAACAGCTTGGCTTCGGCGTACGCGCGAAGCAGCAGGCCTACACGATCAACGAGAACCTGCTCGGCCTGACCATGTCCGGCGGCGAGATCGACCAGTGGCAGGCACCGGGTGCGGGCGCGGCGGGCTGGTGCAAGCCGCGTGCCGAATGGCCGTCCCAACCGCTGCAGGTGAAGATCGGCTTCGTGGCCGGCGAGGCGGTGTCGCTGGATGGCGAGAAAATCGCCGGGCACACCATGCTGGCGAAGTTGAACGGCCTGTTCGCACAGTACGGCGTGGGCCGCGGCGTCTACACGGGCGACACCACGATCGGCCTGAAGGGTCGCATCATCTATGAGGCCCCGGGCTTGTTTGCGCTGCTGGTCGCGCACCGTGCGCTGGAAGAGGCCGTGCTCAGCAAGCAGCAGAACCGCTTCAAGCCCGAGGTGGCGCGCAAGTGGGTGGAGCTGGTCTATGAGGGTTTTTTCCATGACCCGCTGAAGACCAACCTGGAGGCGTTCCTGGCGTCGAGCCAAACCACGGTCAACGGCATGGTGACATTGGAGACGAACGGAGGCAGCGTCGGCGCGGTGGCGGTGGAGTCGAAGCACATCCTCAATGCCAGGGGTGCCACCTACGCGCAGTCGGCCGACTGGGGTGTGCAAGAGGCCGAGGGTTTCATCAAGTTGTTCGGTATGAGCAGCACGCTGTGGGCGGAGGTGAATCGGTGATGGATGATCGGGACTCGGGACTCGGGACTCGGGATTCGGGGTTGCTCGGTGCGACCCTGAATCACCTCAAAGCGTTGGTCGGATTCGACACGCGCAACCCGCCGCGGGCGATCGACACCGGCGGCATCTTCGACTACCTGCGCCAGCAACTGCCGGGTTTCGACGTCACCGTGACCGACCATGGTGCAGGCGCGGTAAGCCTGCACGCCGTGCGCGGACAACCCAAGCTGCTGTTCAACGTGCACCTGGATACGGTGCCGGATTCGCTGGCGTGGACGGCAGATCCACTGACATTACGGGTTACCGACGATCGCGCGATCGGCCTGGGCGCGTGCGACATCAAGGGCGCAGCGGCGGCGCTGTTGGCTGCGGGGAATGCCAGCGACGGGGATCTGGCGTTGCTGTTCACCTCCGATGAGGAAGCCAACGATCCGCGTTGCATTAGTGCTTTCCTTGATGCTTGTCCCGGGTCCCGGGTCCCGAGTCCCGAGTCCCGAGTCCCGCCATATGAAGCCATCATCGTGGCCGAGCCGACCCGGGGCGAGGCGGTGCTGGCGCATCGTGGCATCCAGTCGGTGCTGATGCGCTTCGCCGGCCACGCCGGGCATGCCTCGGGTGGGCAGAAACCCAGTGACAGCGCGCTGCACCAGGCGGTGCGCTGGGGCAATGCGGCGCTGGATTTCGTGGCGGCGCAGTCGCATGAACGGTTTGGCGGGCTGACTGGCCTGCGCTTCAACATCGGTCGCGTCGAAGGCGGCATCAAGGCGAACATGATCGCACCGAGTACCGAGATCCGCTTCGGCATGCGACCGCTGCCGACGATGGATCCAGATCGCTTGCTGACGCAGTTCCGCATGCTGGTAGAGCCGCAACCGGTGGAGTTGACGGAAACCTTCCGCGGCGCGTCGCTGCCAGCTGGCGATACGGCAAACGCCGAGACAAACCGCTTGATCGCGCGCGACCTCGCCGACGAACTGGGCGTTCCGGTCGGCAACGCGGTGGACTTCTGGACCGAGGCCGCGCTGTTCTCCGCCGCCGGCTACACCGCCTTCGTGTATGGCCCCGGCGACATTGCCCAGGCGCACAGTGCCGACGAGTGGGTTGCGCTGGACCAGCTCGACCGCTATGTGCAAACGGTTTATCGAATCATTGAGAAGTGTGGCCAGGGATGGCCGCTTTTTGACTCTCGTGCTCACGGATGAACGCAAGGAATAAACATGGAAACGCATAAGACGCACAAGAACACGCGGCAAACCATCGTGCGCCTGCTCTCGAGCATGGGCAGTGCGAAGGAGATCCAGCAATACCTCAAGCGCTTTTCCGAGCTCGACGCCACGCGTTTCGCCGTGGTCAAGGTCGGCGGCGCGGTGCTGCGCGACGAGCTGACCGACCTCGCCTCGTCGCTGACTTTCCTGCAACAGGTGGGGCTGACTCCGATCGTGCTGCATGGCGCGGGTCCGCAGCTGGACGAGGAGCTGGCTGCTGCCGGCATCGAGAAGCACACGATCGATGGCTTGCGGGTGACCTCGCCGAAGGCGCTGGGCATCGTGCGCCGCGTGTTCCAGCAGCAGAACCTGAAGCTGGTCGAGGCGCTGCAGTCGATGGATACGCGCGCCACGTCGGTGGGTAGTGGCGTGTTCAGCGCCGATTACCTGGATCGTGACACTTACGGACTGGTCGGCAAGGTGCGCAGCATCCAGCTTGCACCGATCCAGGCCAGCCTGCGCGCGAACTCGATCCCGGTGATCGCCAGCCTGGGCGAGACCGACGAAGGCCAGATCCTCAACATCAACGCAGACGTCGCCGCCAACGAACTGGTGCGCGTGCTGCAGCCCTACAAGATCGTGTTTCTCACCGGCACCGGCGGACTGCTCGACGACAAGGGCAAGCTGATCGACTCGATCAATCTCAGCACCGAGTTCGAGCACCTGATGGCGCAACCGTGGCTCAACGGCGGCATGCGATTGAAGATCGCGCAGATCGCCGAGCTGCTCGCCGACCTGCCACCGAGCTCGTCGGTGTCGATCACGCGTCCCTCCGAGCTGGCCAAGGAATTGTTCACTCACAAGGGGTCGGGCACCCTGGTCCGGCGCGGCGAGAAAGTATGGCGATTCGATTCGTGGGCTGGCATCGACCAGCTGCGCATGCGCGGGCTGATCGAGTCGAGTTTCGGCCGCACCCTGGCGCCGGACTACTTCGAGCGCACCGTGCCATTTCGCATCTACGTCAGCGAGAACTATCGCGCTGCGATGATTCTCACGCTGGAACATGTCGATAACGAGCAGGGTCTCGCGTACCTGGACAAGTTCGCCGTGCTCGATGATACCCAGGGTGAAGGCCTGGGCCGCGCGGTGTGGCAGGTGATGCACGAGGAAAACCGCCAGCTGTTCTGGCGCTCGCGCCACGGCAATGCGGTCAACCCGTTTTACTACGCCGAATCGGATGGCTGCATCAAGCAGCCGCAATGGAAGGTGTTCTGGTACGGCATCGAGGATATGGACACGATTTCCCGCTGCGTGCGGCACTGCGCGCAGCGTCAACCCACCCTGATGGACTAACGTCATGGATACCACCAGACAACGAGTCGGCATCGTCGGCGCGCGAGGTCACACCGGTACCGAGCTGATCCGCATGATCGCGGCGCATCCTGCGCTGGAACTGGTTTTTGTCTCCTCACGCGAGCTGGACGGCCAGCGCGTCGACGCCCACGTTGCCGGGTACCGGGGCGAGCTTCGCTACAGCGCTCCCGCCCACGAGGATCTGCCTAAACTTGGCGCCGATGTCGTGATCCTGGCGCTGCCCAACGGCAAGGCCAGCGCCTGCGTGGAGGCGTTTGATGCCGCCGACGCCGATCCCCTGATTCTGGATCTGTCCGCCGACTACCGTTTCGACAAACGCTGGTACTACGGCCTGCCGGAGCTGACCCGCGAGCTTTGGCGCGGCCAGCGGCGGATCAGCAACCCGGGCTGCTATGCCACGGCCATGCAGCTGGCCATCGCCCCGCTGAAGGACCTGCTCGCCGCACCACCGGTGTGTTTCGGCGTATCGGGCTACTCCGGCGCGGGGACCACGCCTTCGGACAGGAACGACCCGGACAAGTTGCGTGACAACCTGATTCCGTATGCGCTCACCGGCCACATGCACGAGAAGGAAGCCTCGTTCCGGCTCGGCATACCGGTGGAGTTCATGCCGCACGTGGCGCCACACTTTCGCGGGCTCACCGTGACCAGCAACTTGTATCTGGCCCGTCAGCTGAAGCGCGAGGATGTGCTGCAGCGCTTTCGCGCGGCCTACGATGGCGAGAAGCTGGTCAGCGTGACCGACGAGGCGCCGTGGGTCAGTCGCATTGCCAACCGCCATCATGCCGAGGTCGGCGGCTTCGCCGTATCGGCCGATGGCAAGCGGGTGGTCGTGGTAACCACGCTGGACAATTTGCTGAAAGGCGCTGCGACGCAGGCAATGCAGAACATCAACCGCGCCATCGGCGTGGACGAATACACCGCCATCCCCTTGTTGTAGGAGCCCGCTCGCGGGCGATGCCTTTGCTTTGAAAAATCAGAACAAGAGCATCGCCCGCGAGCGGGCTCCTACGCGCAATCCAGGACACCGTCATGACCCAACCCCTCTGGCAGAAATCCGGCATCCAGATCGACGCGAAGATCATGCAGTTCCTCGCCGGCGACGACGTGGTGCTGGATCGAGAATTCTTCCTGCACGACATCACGGCGAGCAAGGCCCACGTGGAAGGGCTGGCCAACATCGGCGTGATCAACGCAGAGGACGCCGCGGCGTTGAAGCGTGAGCTGGATGGTCTGGCGGCGGATTTCCAGAGTGGGGCGTTTGTGCTGGACGGGCGCTTCGAGGATGGCCATTCGGCGATCGAGGCCCGCCTCACCGAGCGGCTCGGCGACGCCGGCCGCCGCGTGCACACCGGTCGCAGCCGCAACGATCAGGTGCTGGTGGCCACCCGGCTGTGGCTGAAGGACAAACTGCTGGCGCTGGAGAGCCACTGCCGCGCCATCGCCAGCGTTTGCCTGGAACGTGCCGCCCAGCCGTCGTTGCCGATGCCGGGCTATACCCACCTGCAGCGTGCCGTGGTGTCGTCCACCGCGATGTGGTTTGCCGGCTTCGCCGAGGGTTTCATCGACAACGCGTGGCGTGCGCGACAGACGCTGGCCCTGATCGACGCCAACCCGCTCGGTACCGCTGCCGGTTACGGCGTGAACCTTCGGCTGGATCGCGAGCACACCACCCGAGCGCTCGGCTTTGCACGCATGCAGGTCAGTCCGATCTATGCGCAGCTGTCGCGGGGCAAGTTCGAGATGGCGGTGCTGGAGGCGATCGCCAGCGCACTGCTCGACCTGCGCCGGATGGCGTGGGATTTGTCACTGTTCACCACCGCCGAGTTCAATTTCGTGCAGCTGCCGCCCGAATACACCACCGGCAGCTCGATCATGCCGAACAAGCGCAATCCCGACGTGATCGAACTGCTGCGCGCCAGCTACGCCAGCGTCGCCGCCGCACGCACCGAGATCGAGCAGTTGCTGTCGCTGCCGTCCGGTTATCAGCGCGATCTGCAGTTGTCCAAGGGCTCGTTGTTCCACGGCGTGCGTCACGGCCTGGGCGCGCTGGCGCTGGTGCCCGATCTGTTGGCGCGGCTGCAATGGAACGCGCCGGTGATGCGCGCCGCGATCGAACCGGCGATGTATGCCACCGACGTGGCGATCGAGCAGGCTGCGGCGGGCGTGCCGTTCCGCGACGCCTATCGCGCGGCGGCGCAGGCCGTTGCAGCGGTGGGGCAGGGCCGTACGCCGGAGGCCAGCCTGGCCGCCCGCACGTCGCCAGGCGCCGGCAACGACTTGCGGCTGGATGAGCTGCAAGCGCGACTGGATCGACTCGATCATTGAAGGGACGCGTGTCGTGCAGGCAATCGGCACGGGGGTGCAGTGCAAGCGGTGCAGCGACGGTGCGCGCCGCCGATCAGGTCCTGATGAAAGCGCGCCTCCAGTGTCGCACGGCGCCGGCGGCAACCAGCAGCCACGCCAGCAGGCTTATGTAGACGCCGATATCCGATACCGGTCGCAGCAGGTCGAGGTCGAGGGCCTGGGCCAGCGCATGCGTGCCGACGGTGTACATGCCCAGCGGGAACACGATGTCCCAGTCGTCGACCTCGTAGCGCAAGCGCACGTGGCGTAAACCATGGCGCCACAGCTCGAGGATCGCGAGCAGCGGAATCCACCAGGTCGCGGTGGCCCAGAAGAACAGCGTGAAGCCTTTCACGAACGGCACCAGGTCCCCCAGCGGCAGCTGCGCAGGCACGTGCATCACGAGCAGGCCGCCGGCGAGGGTGGTGATCGCCAGCGCGCCCATGTTGATCCAGTACGGTGGTGTGAAGCCGCTGGCCGCCAGCGGCAGGAACAGCAGCCGGTAGAAGATCAGGGTGATCAGGATCAGGTACAGCGCCGCGCCGACCAGGTACAGGCACAGCGCGGCGAACAGCCAGCCGAGCGCCGGCGTGGCACCGCCGTGTGCCACCAGCAAGGTCAACGCCACGGCCAGCGACTGGGTCGCGACCACCGCCACCAGCCAGCCGCCATTGATGCTGCGCCGGAAGTCGGGTTTGCGCTGCCCGGTGATGACGGCGAGCAGCAACAGATACAGCAGGCTGGCCCAGCTGACGGCGCCGACCACGGTCAGCGCGGTGGCCCAGCCTGGCCAGCGCACGACCAGCAGGCATTGGCTGGCCAGTACGCAACTGGCTGCCGCAAAGGTGAGGAAGGCCGCGCCCCGCGCCGGGTTGGTGAAGTCGTCCAGCAGCTCCTGCCGGGCACGGATCAGTCGCAGCGCCGTCAGCAGCACCAGCAACGCGAAGGCCGCTACGTTCACGCTGAACAGCGCGTGCGCCAACATGGGCATGCCGTGCTGGTTGGCGTCGATCGAGACGATGCCGGTCGCCATGACCGACGCGAAACAGCCCGGGTGCAGTTTGCGCACGCTCGATGGTGGGGAGTTTGTCTGCGTCATGTCATCGTCCGGCGGGCAGGTGCTCGCGCCTCTGGTCCGCCCACGACCCGTCCGTGGGTCGCCGCTTACGCTGCTGCCTGGATCTGCGCCGTCAGCCCGGCTGCTTCAACATGCTGGTCAGCTGGTCCAGTTTCGCGCGATAGCCGTCCAGTACCCGGGCGGTGATCACCGCATAACGATTGGCCTCATCCCAGCGTCGCGCCTCGATCGCTTCACGCACGCCCGGGACGGTCTTGACGCCATAGCCGGTGAGCATGCCGGGGGCATAGATGAAATGCCTGAACCAGGCGCGCCCGGGCAGGCCGGCGGGATCGGTCAGTGCCTGTTCCATCCGCCCCATCTGCCGGTTGATCTTTTCCTGCTGCGCGGCGGGCAGCGCGAAGCCGGTGGCCGCGCGCCCGGCATACGCGGCCTGGAACGCCTGCGCGCTCTGCTTCAGGGCTTCGGCGGCCTTGTCCAGCGGAGCGAGGTCGATCGCAGGCACGTCGGATTCGCGCGCCGGTGGCGCCAGTGGCCGGGTCGGATCGGCGTCCAGGGCATACGCGTGCATATCCAGCAGCCGGTGTTGCTGCGTGGTGGATTTACGCGTGCTGTCGACCAGCTTGTGCAGCTCGCCGACGTAGCGGTCCAGGGTGCTGCTGAAGTCGCCAAAACGCAGCGGCAGCAGGTTGGCGTCCGCCATGCGCAGCACGATGTGGCCAGCCACCTTGGACAGGGCCACGCCATACTCGAACGTGGGGTCGCCAAAGCGGATGAAATGGTCGAACGAGTCGTAGCGCGAATGGTAGATGCCGTTGTCGTCGTCCTCGCCGCCGAAGCCGAGGTCAAGGGTGGTGATGCCGAGATGTTCCAGGAACGCGCTGTAGTCGGAACCCGAGCCGAGTGCCTCGATCGGCAGATCGTCGCCGCTGGCGGCGAGCTTCGCGGCCAGCTTTGCTTCCGGCTTTGCTTCCTTGCCGCTGCCCTCGACCATCATGTGCGCGCGCAGACGTTTGCCCACGCTGACATGGGTTTCCGGATCGGTCACGCCATCGGCGACCTGGTTGACCAGATGCTGCAGGGAATGGCTGCCGCCCGCGCCGAGGAAGCCGCGCGCATTGGTGTCCGAATTGACGTACAGCACGGCCTTGGCCTGCAGCTCCTTCGCGTGCGTCTCGGCCCATTCGGTGGAGCCCAGCAGGCCCGGCTCCTCGCCGTCCCAACTGGCATAGACCAAGGTG
>DASRUB010000318.1:0-2731 GCA_035655635.1 Rhodanobacter sp.
GATACCGCCGCTCCAGAACGCGTTCCATATCTGGTCGACCTGGGACTTGATGGAGCCTGTGATCATGGTGCTTGTTGCCTTCTTCAAAAAAGTTGTGGCTGCGAGGCGCAGTCTTTCCTTCGATATCGCCAAATACCCAGCGGCGATATCCGACTCGAAAAACCTCGTCGGAATCTTCGGTAGGAGCGCACCCTGTGCGCGAATCACGCAGCCACCTCGCAGCGTGCTTTCGCGCACAGGGTGCGCTCCTACAAAAAACGGGTTACTCGAGGTTCCTATCGTACCTGCTGCGCCCGAAACACCCGCCTCACCTCCGGATCCAGCACATCCACCTGCCGCTTCTGCTGAAACATCGCCCGCTCCCCTGCCCCAAGTTGACAATTCCGCGACAACGTATCGGCGCCTTCCGACGTCGTCGCCATTACATCCTGCACGTTGACGACCACGCTCAGCGTGTCGCCCAGCGGTTCGAGCGAGCGGCAGATGTTGTCGATGGTGGCCATGTTGCGGTACTGGCTGCCGCCGACCAGCACCAGCAGGTTGCTGCGATCGATCCACACGACGGATTGCACGCCTGGCAGTGGGCGCACGGCGGCGCGGGCGGCTTCGGGATTGATCGGGCGCGAGGAATCGGCCAGGCGCATGTCGCGCATCATGTCCTTGTGCATGGCCTCGACGTGGGCACGCATGGCGCGCTGGTCGCCGGTGAGGCCGGCAACCTCGACGCCCGCCAGGTGGCGGGCAGTGGTCAATGGACTCGTGGCTTGTCCGATCGTCGGCTGGTGACGCGCCGAATCGGTGGCGCCCTCCGGCGGTGCCTGGCTGCAACCGGCAGCCCACGCGCAGCACGACAGAAAAGCTGTTGGCCAAACTCGCATGGTCGTCCATTCCCCCTGATCCTTGCCAGAGCATACCGCTGCGCAGCCTCCACGGCACCGACCGGGATCGCGCATGACGACTCACGCCAATGTGGCAGCATAGTAATCGCCGTGCATGGTCACCTGAACTCGCGCATCGAATGCAGCGGACAGTGCTTTATCGGTGAGCAGCTCGGCTTTGTTGCCCTGCTGCAACACGCGCCCACTCTGCAGCAGGATCAGCTGCCCGATCTCGGGCAGGATTTCCTCCACGTGGTGAGTAACCAGCAACAAGGTGGTGCCCTGCCGGGCTATTTCACGCAGGCTTTCCAGCAACTTGCGACGGCTGGTCATGTCGAGTCCGGCGCTGGGTTCGTCCAGAAGCAGCGCACGTGGCGAATGCACCAGCGCACGTGCGATCAATACGCGCTGAACTTCGCCGCTGGAAAGCGTCTCCATGGTTCGACCCACCAGCTGGCGGGCGCCGATATGTGCGAGCGCTTCACCCGCGCGTTCGCGCATGGACGAGCTGATCTGCTGGCGATCGGTGACGCCGCGGGTGGCGAAAAATCCCGACAGCACCGCATCGAACACTTCCAGCGGCGGTGCGCTGGTGTAGTGGCGCTGGACCGATGGCGAGACGATGCCGAGCAGGCCGCGCAACTCCTCCACGTTCCAGCGCTCACGACCGAAGATGCGCACACTGCCGCTGCCATCGCTTTTCACCAGCGGGTATAGCTGCCGCGCGACCAACTTGACCAAGCTGGATTTGCCCGAACCGTTGGGTCCGAGGATGGCGGTGTGCTGGCCCGCGGCGATGCGCAATGTCAGCCGATCCAGCACCAACTGCTCGCCCTGCATCACGCTGGCCCGGTCGATCTCCAACAAGGCCGCGCCCACGTCGGGCGAGGTGGTGGCTGGGTTCATGCTCATGCGGACAACCTTGCCTGCTCATTCGCCGCACGGCAATACAGCGGCAACGCTGCGCCCGAGCAGGAGTTCGTGACCTCAGCGCGGCTTTTTCTGCCGTGGTGGCCACGGCGCGGCACGCCAGCAGGCATGGAAGTAATCAGTAAGCTGCTTGTGGACGGTGTGCATGGGCATGCTGAAACCATCGCGGAACGCCTTGCTGCGGCCGTCGACCCAGGCACCGAAGGACCACGCCGAGGCCAGGTCCACCAGATCGGCAGGCGGGTAAGCGCGGCGGATCACCAGGTCGCCACCTTCCACGACAGCACCATTTCCGGCTTGGTCCAGCACCGGCGTGTCGCCGAGCTGGAAGTACGAACGCGCACTGCGTGCCGCGACCTGGCGGGCGCGGACGGCACCCACCTCGTCGAAGGCGGTCACCGTGGTCCTGCCGGGGCTGCATTGGATGGTGACGCGATGGGTGCCGTTGCGCCCAACCTGTTTCAGTTCGAGGGTCGGTGCGGGAGCGGACAGTTGGGAGGTTGCGGTGAGGGGGAGCTTGCCATTGTTGGCCAGGCCAAGAGCCTGCATCCGGTCCGCCGTCATCCACGCCGTGCCGGCCTGGGACGGCGTGGCTGCGGCGGCGAGCGTGGCGACGTCGATGCCCATGTCCGCCAGGTACGTGCTTACACGGGGCGGTGCTTTCGCGCTGGTTGCGGGAGGATCGCGGAACCCGATGCGGTCCCTGCCGGTGGGTGCCCACCGATACAGGCCACCGAGATAGGCGTAGACGCAGGCGTCCACGCACACCGCCGTCTTCGCCGCCACGCTGGCATGCTTCGGCGGTCGCGGCGTACCCAGATGCGTGGCCATGCCCGCCGCGCGGAACATGCGTCCAAGCGCGATGCCGGCATTCGGATCGCCACCGGCTGAATTCAGGTAAATGTCCGAAGCCGCGGGAATGC
>DASRUB010000319.1:0-12657 GCA_035655635.1 Rhodanobacter sp.
TGTCCACCCTGCTGGTCGAACAATTGCCAAGCACCTGATCGATGTGACCAAAGAGCACATCGAAACCCGGGAAACCCTCTCCCCTGCGGGGAGAGGGCAGGGGTGAGGGGCCACGCCGACGTATAGTTCCATCGAAGCCAACAGAGGAGTGAGGGGCCACGCCGACGTACAGTTCCATCGAAGCCAACAGAGGGTGATGGGCCACGCCGATTCACAGCCCCATCAAAACGCAAACCGCATCAAATCAACACGACATCATCATGACCGAAGCCACCAGCACGCCCACCGTCTTCGACGTCCAGCGCATCCGCGCGGATTTCCCGCTGCTCGCCCGCAGCGTGCACGGCAAGCCGCTGGTGTACCTGGACAACGCCAACACCAGTCAGAAGCCGCTGACGGTGATCGAGGCGATGAACACGTATTACCGCGAGCACAACGCGAACGTGTCGCGCGCCGTGCATCAGCTTGGCGAGGAGGCCACTGCAGCGTATGAAGGCACGCGCGACAAGCTGGCGCGCTTCATCAATGCGCCCTCACGCAATGAACTGATCCTCACCTCCGGCACCACCCAGGCCATCAACTTGGTGGCCTACAGTTACGTGCTGCCGCAGCTGAAGGCCGGCGACGCGATCCTTACTTCGGTGATGGAGCACCACGCCAATATCGTGCCGTGGCAATTGGTCGCCGCGCGCAAAGGTGGCGTGGTGAAGGCGGCGCCGATCAACGAACGCGGCGAGCTGATCGTCGAGCAATACCTCGACATGCTGACACCGGAAGTGAAGCTGGCCTGCGTCACCCATGTCTCGAACGTGCTCGGCACGGTCAATCCCGTGCGCGAGATTGCCAAAGAGTGCCGCGCGCGCGGCATACCGCTGCTGGTCGATGGTTCGCAGGCGGTGCCGCACCGGCCGGTGGACGTGCAGGCGCTGGGTTGCGATTTCTATGCGTTCACCGGGCACAAGATGCTGGCGCCCACCGGCACCGGCGCGCTGTGGGCGAAGGCCGAGCACCTGGAGGCGATGCCGCCGTTCTTCGGCGGTGGCGAGATGATCCGCGAGGTGCGTTTCAGCGGCACTACCTTCGCCGCGCCACCGCACAAGTTCGAGGCCGGCACGCCGAACATCGCCGGCTTCGTGGGCATGGCCGCGGCGATCGACTACTACCAGTCGGTGGGTTTCGAGGCGATCCATGCGTGGGAGCAGAAGTTGCTGGCTTATGCCACCGAACGCTTGCGCGACATTCCCGGCTTGCGCATCTTCGGCGAAGCGGCCGAGAAGGAATCGGTCATCTCGTTCCTGATTGACGGCGCCCAGGCCACCGACCTGGCCACCCTGCTCGACCTCGAAGGCGTCGCCGTGCGCTCCGGCCACCATTGCGCGCATCCATTGATGCAGTTCTACGGCGTACCGGCCACGCTGCGTGCCTCGCTGGCGTTCTACAACACGCGCGAGGAAATCGACACCTTCATCGCCGCGCTGCTCAAGGTCAGGCAGTTGCTGCGCTGAGAGGCTGTGTTTTTTAGCCTCTCAGGCCGGCCACGGAGGGCCGGTCGCGAATCGAGCACGCAAGTGCTTGGTTCACAGCTCTGACTTGGCACCCATCTGCTGCAGGGTTCCGGTTGCAGGGTTCCTGCGGCCCGCGCGGCGCATTATGCTGGCCGCAGTCCCCATCGATCATCCCCATGCTTGCCACGTTTCCCTGGTTTATCCGCGTCCCGCTGGCGCTGCTGGCGCTCACGCTGAACATCGCGCTGCACGTCACGCTCGTGTTCGTGTTCACCCTGTTCAAGCTGGTGTTGCCGATCCCCGCGATCCGGCGCGCCTGCTCGCACGTGCTGGTGCGGATCGCGGAAAGCTGGATCGGCGTCAACAATCGGTTGTTCGGGCTGTTCACCCGCATCCGCTGGCAGCTTGAAGGGCTGGATGGCCTGCGCCGCGATGGCAGTTACCTGGTGCTGTCCAACCACCAGAGCTGGGTGGACATCCCGGTGCTGCAGAAAATCTTCAACCGGCGGATTCCGTTCCTGCGCTTCTTCCTCAAGCAGGAACTGATCTGGGTGCCGTTGCTGGGGCCGGCGTGGTGGGCGCTGGATTTTCCGTTCATGAAGCGCTATTCGCCGCACACCCTGCTGCGACACCCGGAACTGCAGGGGAAGGACCGCGAGGCCACGCGCCGTGCCTGCGAGAAATTCCGCCATATGCCGGTGTCGGTGATGAATTTTGCCGAAGGTACGCGTTTCACCCAGGCCAAGCACGATGCACAGACGTCGCCCTACCGCTACCTGTTGCGGCCGAAGGCTGGCGGCGTGGCCTTCGTGCTCGATGCGATGGGTGATGCCCTGCACGCCATTCTCGACGTGACCATTGTCTACCCCGGCGGGCCGTGCACACTGATGGATTTGATCGCCGGACGCGTGCGCGACATTCGTGTGCACGTGCGCGAGCGGCCGCTCGATGCGCGCTTGATCGGCAGTTACGACGACGACCCGGCATTTCGGGGGCGGGTGAAGGCGTGGATGCGGGAATTGTGGAGCGACAAGGATGCCGAGGCCGCCCGCATGCGTCTGCAACCAGGCGCCCCGTCGGGAGAAGGCTGACATGCGCATACTGATGGTGGGTGCCGGTGCCACCGGCGGTTACTTCGGCGGACGCCTGCTGCAGCACGGGCGCGAGGTTACCTTCCTGGTGCGCGACCGGCGCGCGCAACAACTGGCGCGGCATGGCCTGGTGATCCGCAGCGCCGCCGGGGATGCCGACATGGGGAGCCCGCCCACGGTGGCGGCCGGCGCCCTGGGTGGGCCGTTCGACCTGATCGTGCTGAGCTGCAAGGCGTATGGCCTGCAACAGGTGATGACCGATATCGCCCCCGCGGTGGGACCGGATACCGCGATCCTGCCCCTGCTCAACGGCATGCGCCATCTCGATCTGCTCGATGAAAGGTTCGGCCAGCAGCACGTGCTGGCTGGCCAGTGCGCCATTTCAGCGACACTCGATGCGCAAGGCGCCGTGAAACATCTCAACCGGATGCACAGCCTGACCTTCGGCGAGCGCGACGGCAGCGCATCGGCACGAATGCGGCGAATCACTGAAGCCTTTGCGGACGCGGGCTTCGACTCGCGTCCCAGCAGCACGGCGGTGCAGGAGATGTGGGACAAGTGGATATTCCTGGCCGCACTGGCCGGCATCACTTGCCTGATGCGCGACTCGATCGGAGCGATCGTGGCTTGCCCTGGCGGAACCGTCGCCGCGCTGGTCCTGTTCGACGAGTGCCGCTCGGTGGCGGAACGTTTCGACCACGCGCCAGATGAACGTGTACTGGAGCGCGCCCGTGCCATGCTGACTGAGCCGGGCTCGCCACTGGCCGCGTCCATGTTGCGCGACTTGCAGGGCGGCCATCCGATCGAAGCCGATCACATCATCGGCGACATGCTTGCCCGCGCGGGGCAGCATCACTTGTCTGCCACGATGCTTGCGGTGGTCTACACCCATCTCAAGGTCTACGAAGCCGGCCGACTCGCCAACCCGCCCGCCTGAGGCTGGTCACATCGCGCGTTGGCTGCTGCAGATCATGGTGGCCGAGGGCCGGCGGCCTTATCATGCGGCGATGACCCACACGCCTTCCTCTATCCTGTTTCGCCCGGCGGTTGCCGCCGATGTCCCGGCCATCGTCGCCCTGGTCGAGTCGGCCTATCGTGGCGAATCCGGCCTGCGCGGCTGGACCACGGAATCGCATTTGCTCGATGGCCAGCGCACCGATGCCGCGGACGTGGCAGCGTTGATCGCCCGTCCGCACAGCCACGTGCTGCTGGCCGAACGCGATGGCCGGCTCAAGGCCAGCTGCCATCTCGAACGACAAGGCCCGGCCGCGTATTTCGGCATGTTCGCGGTCGACCCCGGCGAGCAGGGCAGTGGCCTGGGCAAACAGGTACTGGCCGAAGCCGAGCGCATGGCGCGCGACGAATGGCATTGCCACGCGATGCGCATGACCGTGATCGTGCAGCGCGAGGAATTGATCGCCTGGTACGAGCGCCGCGGTTACCGCCGCACCGGCGAGTACCAGCCGTTTCCCTATGGTGACGAACGCTTCGGCATACCCCGCCGCGACGATCTGCGTTTCGAGGTGTTGCTCAAGGATTTCGTGGAGATGACCGCATGAACGACTGGGTGAGAGTCGGCACGCGCAGCGATTTCCTGCCGGGCGAATTCAAGGTGGTGTGGGATGGCGACACACCGATCGCGGTCTACAACATCGACGGCGCGCTATACGCGGTCGAGGACACCTGTACGCATGATGGCGGCGATCTGGCCGGTGGCGAGGTGTTCGGTTTCGAGGTGGAGTGCCCGCGTCATGGCGCGCGCTTCGACCTGCGCACGGGGGCGGTGACCAAGCCGCCGGCGTACGTGCCGATCGCGAGTTTTCCGGTGCGCGAAGAGGAAGGGGCGATCTGGACGCAGGATGATCGGTGAGGCGGGTGGGTTGTTGCTTGGGCATGCGCGCGATAGCCCCGAACCCTCTTCGACGTTACGTGCGCGACGACGCCGAAATCTCTTCGATGTCACCTGTAGGAGCGCACCCTGTGCGCGATGCTCCTGTTTTCCGGCCTCGACGATGATCGCGCCCATGGTGCGCTGCTATCATCTCTCCTGTTGTTCGAGGTTGCTTGAATCAAGGGCTTTCGTGCGCCTTCGGCGCGCGAGTCACTTTCTCTTTGCGTGGCCAAAGAGAAAGTAACCAAAGAGAAAGGCCACCCCACTTGGCGCTTGCCGGGCTTCCTGCCCGGCAAGTCCGTGAGTCGGGGCCGGGCTTTTCGACAGCACATCCGTGTGCTGGCGAAAAGGAATCGGCATCGTGCCGATTCCCGCTGTGCGGCCTGTCGTCCCCACCTCACCGCCGCACAGGGGCCCCGGGTAGAGCAGCGCGCCATCCTGGCGCGCACTCGGTGCGCAACCGCGTTGCGGTTGCGAGAGCAAACGCCTTTGCGCCAGCTGCGTATTTTGTATTGGGGCAGTTGTCCGCTATCGGCCAGGAGCCGTCGGTCGCGGCTTCTACAAAGTTGGTGAATAGAAGTGGTTGGTCTGCTTGCTTAGTTAGTGCTTGCGGCGGCGCGCGGAAGCCTGATTCCAGCGTCATCTGTGTCCTGCCGCACCGCTTATGGTTAGCCCGACGCGGCTCCGCGAAGTTCCTTCTACATCATGGGGTTGTGCTACCGTTCCCCGAGTCAAGCACGAGATGTAAAGCCGGATGCACGGGTCCTCATATTCAATAGTAAGCAGCAAGGGAAGCTATGTCGAAGTCCGAAGAACAGCAGAGCGTTTGGCATCCGTGCGCTTCGTGTGACCGTAAGACGTTTCATGAAGTACTTCACAGGCATGTCCATTCGGAGCATGAATATCGAATGGATACATTGCATGAGATGCTTATGTGCAGGGGATGCCATGCCGTAAGCTTCCGAAAAGTCGTAGTGGACCTCGAAAGCGGCTACTTTGATCATGACGACGAATGGCAAGCACCCGAAGAAGTCACGTGCTATCCGCGCATTCTAGAGGGCCACACAGAGCTCCAAGACGTGACAGACGTACCGCAACCAGTACGCGACATCTATTTGCAATCCGTCCAAGCGATCCGCGATGATGCGAACATATTGGCCGGTATTGGTCTCAGGGCAACTATCGAAGCAATCTGCAATGACCGATCCATCGCAGGCCGCAATCTAGAAAAGCGAATCGATGGACTTGGCAGGGCTGGAATGATATCGCAAAAGGACGCCGAACGCCTCCACGCCATTAGATTTCTTGGAAATGACGCGGCTCACGAAATAAAGACAGCTGATACCGGCAATCTTCTAATAGCGCTTCACATTATTGAGCACCTACTCATAACGCTATATGTTCTGGACAATGAAGCCAACGGTAGGCTCGAAACCATTATCAAAGAATACAATCAGTTTGAAGCATTGTTGAACAAGAAACTTGCGACTTTCGCGACCGGAGATGAGGTTCCACTCGCCAAGATCTTTGGACGTGAAATGCGACGCTTCCATGGCCATTTCCCGACACACGAGAAGAAGCTACTTGATTCCATTGCGGCGGGCGATTACGTCCAGCTTGCGGCCGGCAAGGTCGCGAGCTATGCGGGATACAAAGAGAAGTTGCAGCATTTCGTCGTCACCTAGCTGCTAATAATTCGTCCAAGCGGACGCGCGGAAAGCTGCGCGCCGATTAACTCAAGCGTTAGGCCCAACAAACAATGTTTGGCGAACTCATATCCTTCATTGGTGTACTCAAGTCTACGGCTCTCGACCTCCGTGGAAGGAAGTTAGGAATCGAGCGAAGTGCGACCATCTCCACTTTGTTGGAGACCTACTTTTATTTGAAGGATGCAGCTGACGAAGGCGAGCTTCTTGTAGTCGATGCGCAGCCAAACCCTGTAGAGGTCATAGGGTCGCTAAACGCCATTGAGGCGAAAGAAAGATTGGCTAGATGGGACTACGCCCTACGCCGTCAAACATTTCGACTCATGCGCGTATCCGAGAAAATATTTAGTCAAGAGTTCATGTCTGTTGTTGCGCCCGAGCTCGAAGAAAAGCTTCACGACGTCCTCGGCTCAAAGTTCAACCGCGCCACTTCGCTACACGGAATAGGCGCAGCACTATTCTTTCGCGGTTGGAGCAACGGTACAGACGAAGAGAAAGCTAGGTACGTCAGCATAATGGCTGGGGAAGAGGAAGATCTTTTGCACATGGATAAGATCCACGCCGAGATCACCGCTCTGCGTGAGGCCATGGAGGCGTACCGCCTTGTCGTGATGGGTCTTGCCACCTCAGACGAAATTATTCGACTTTCGCAAGCGGCCAGAAAAGTGACGCTACTGGCTGATGCTGGCGGCGCGTAGCATCTTATTCGAGGCGGACGGCTACGCCGCCGCTTAACTCTGCACCAGCCTTCCCGAAAGCCGCCGTTCGCGACCGGCTCAAACGGGTCGTACAGCGACCGTCGAGAAACACTCATCAGTCAACGAATCGGCGAACGTCGACCAACGGTCGCTGACCGGCCAACTGCTGACATAGCCTCCCTCGATCAGCCCTCCGGAAAGCTGCCGTTCGCTTTCGTTGTTGTCGCCGACATGGAATTGGACCAACCTCACTTCAGCACAGCGGAGGCTCAAGCTATCCTGAAGACCTTGGAGTCGAGGTTTTCCATGGCAAAGCTTGTCTTCGGATTGAACCAGTCCCTAGATGGCTACGTCGACCATCTGGCCTTTTTGCCCGGACCGTCGCTGTTTCGTCACTTCATAGATCAAGTGCGCGACCTGACGGGCAATGTGTACGGTCGCCGTATGTACGAGGTGATGCGGTATTGGGACGAGGACTCTCCGGAGTGGTGCGCGGAGGAACACGACTTCGCGGCGGCGTGGCGGAGCCAACCGAAGTGGGTCGTGTCGCGCTCGCTGAAGTCAGTCGGCCCGAACGCCACCCTTGTCGCCGATGACATCGAGGCGGTGATACGGGGGCTGAAGACCGAGCTTGCTGGGGAGATCGAAGTCGCCGGACCAGACCTCGCGCGAAGCCTGACCGACCTTGGTCTCATCGATGAGTATCGACTCTACCTCCACCCCGTCGTGCTCGGTCGCGGCAAGCCATTCTTCGCGGGCCCTCGGCCGCCGCTCCGTCTCGTGACCAGTGATTTAGTCGGCGATGGGGTGATTAGGTTGACGTACGTTCCTGCTTAATTGCGCGACGCGCCCGGAGAACGACGCCGACGCATCAGATCCGTATGGGGTCGCACAGCGACACCGATCAACAGCTGCCAGCGTCAAACAACAACAGGCGACCGACGGTCGCTGACCGGCCAACTGCAGTCGGTCGACGTTCTCAAATGGGCGACGTAAAACGGCCTTTCGCGAGCGGTTGAAGCGGGGCAGAACACCGTTTAGATGCACGTTGTCTGGAAAGCACTTGCAACAGAACGAGTGGTACGCTATTACTACGCAATGCGAAGTACGTCAGACGTAGCAAAAATCGAAAGGAATGCGGGAATGGGGCACTACTCCGATCCGCCATTACTGGTGCTCGCCAGCTTGGCCACGGGGCCTAAGCACGGTCACGCCATGATCGAGGACATTGCAGCCATGTGCGGAACCCGTCTGGGCCCAGGCACGCTGTATGGGGCGATCGCGCGCTTGGAACAGCAGGGTTGGATTGAATCTCTACCACCCGAAGCCCGGCGGCGGCCTTATTGCATTACCGCCGAGGGCAAGCGCGTTTTGCGCGCCAAGCTAAGCACTCTGCAACAGTTCACTAAAGCCGGACTGAAGAGACTGGAGTCCGTGTGAATCCGAGGCTCACTCATTGGTTCGTTCGTCTGTATCCGCGCGATTGGAGAGAACGCTATGGCGACGAGTTCGAGGCGCTTCTTCAAACCGGGTGCGGCGATCTCCGGACGTCTGCAAACGTCGTCTGGTCGGCGCTTAGCGAGCATGTGTTTCCGACTTCAAGATTGAGGCTTGCAATGAATCAATATCCGGGTTCCGTTATCACACTCGCGAAACTGCCAAGTGCCTTTATCCCCATGGCAATGTCACTCACTGCATTGGCGGTCGTGCTCGGAAGCATTGTCCTATCCGGCGTTGTCCACGAAGCCGACGAGGGTTCCACGGCCCACGTGTGGCAGCTGCTTATGGCCGGGCAAATGCCCCTATTGGCTTTCTTCGCAATTAAATGGCTGCCACGCGTCCCCCGACAGGCGCTTGGTGTCGTCGCGTTACAAATCGTAGCGGCGCTCGCGGCCGTAGCGCCGGTTTTCTTTCTTGGTTTGTGACCGCATCGTCGTCCGAGAACACTGCAATTCTTGAAACGCGACCATCGCTACGGGTCTGCATGGTACGGCCAGTATTTGCCGCGACTTCAGAAAGAATGGACTCCCGCAAAGCAGCCGTTCCCGACCGACTCAAACGGGTCGGTCAGCGACCATCGGGATAGAACCCCCAACCGACCAGTCGGTGCCCTCCGACCAAAGGTCGCTGACCGGCCAACACCTGCCGGCTATCTCAAATTCACGCCCGGAAGGAGCCGTTCGCGAAATTCCGCTTACCGCAGATCCTTGGATATCTTGGCCGAGGATAGCGCTCACTGGTGACGAGCCGAATCCGGCGAAGGTCCGGGTTCGGTCATTCGTACAGCAACCATCGGACAACGGCCGGCAATGAGCTGAATGACGCCCGTCGGCCAGCGCTCGCTGATGCCTACTACCGGGCGTTGGTGTACCCGAAATCGATGCCCAAAGCATGGTCATTTGCACCAAGATGGCCTCTTGCACAGTACTTCAAAATGAAATATGATGATCGTCATATGAAGCGATCTACCTCTAAATCCAAGGAAGCCACCCACGATCGCATCGTTGATGCGGCCGCGCGTGCCATCCGGCGCAGCGGTTACAACGGTGCTGGTGTGGCCGAGATCATGAAGGATGCTGGGCTGACTCACGGGGGCTTCTACGCGCACTTCGCGTCACGTGAGGCGATGCTCGCCGAGGCAGCTGATCGTGCGGGCAGCGAAGCTGTGGCGTTGATGCAGCGGATGACGGCGAGTTCGCCACCGCAACAGGCGCTTCCGGCCATGGTGCGGGCCTATCTTTCACAGGAGCATTTCGAAGGGATCGAAACCGGCTGTGCCATTGCCGCGCTGGGTTCGGAGATGCCGCGCCAGGCGCCGGAGGTAAGGCGCGCCGGCACGCGCCGCATCAAGGAGATGATCGACCTTGTGGCGCGCCAGTCGCCCGACTGGGGTCAGCCGGCGGCGCACGAACGCGCTCTGGTCACTGTGGCAACGATGGTGGGTGCATTGATGCTGGCACGTGCAGTCGACGAGCCTGGGCTTTCCGACGGGATCCGCGAAGCCGTGCTGAAGCAATTCGCTCCCACTCAACCCTGATCCGCTCCTTGGCACTCACAGCATTTCGCTCGACCACAAATATGACAAACATCATATTTACGCTATTTTCTACTCACCGATTGAAGGCACTCCGATGAACATCCATGGATCCATCGCCTTGGTCACCGGCGCCTCGTCAGGCATTGGCGAGGCGACCGCATCGCGGCTCGCACAGGCGGGCTACAAGGTATACGGCACCAGTCGGCGTGGTAGCCAGTTGGGTCAGTCGTCGTTCGAGATGCTGTCTCTCGATGTGACCAGTGAAGAATCGGTCGACGCTGCCGTCAACGAGCTGATTCGCCGGGAAGGTCGCATTGACCTGCTGGTGAACAACGCCGGTTTCGGTGTTGCCCCCGCCGCGGCGGAAGAGAGCTCGCTCGACCAGGCTCGCGCCATTTTCGATACCAACTTTTTCGGCATCACGCGCATGACGCGCGCCGTGGTGCCGCACATGCGCCAGCAGCGCAGCGGCCGTATCATCAATATTGGCTCGGTGCTGGGTTTCCTGCCGATGCCGTACATGGCTCTGTACTCAGCCACCAAACACGCGGTCGCAGGCTATTCGGAAGCGCTTGACCACGAGCTGCGCACGCTGGGTATTCGCGTCTCGCTGGTCGAGCCTGCCTACATCAACACGCCATTCGACGCGAACCTGATGAAGCCCGATGCACCCCTCGACGTGTACCGCAAAATTTGCGCTGGCGTGGAGCGACGCGTGAAAGAGGTACTCGTGGGCGCCGATGGGCCTGACGTTGTCGCCGAGATGGTGCTGAAGGCGGCCACGGATGAGCGGCCCAAGCTTCGTTATGCACCGGGACTGGCGCGTCGCCTGTCCGGGTTGCGCCGATTCGCACCTGCCAGCGTCTTGGACTCGGCGGTTAGAAAAGACCTGCGGCTCCCAGCGTAGGCCGCGTTGATCTTGCTGCCTGGTTCAGCACTGAAATGACGTCGACGCATGGGAACAGGCCAGTGAGCGTGCTCCTCTGCCGATCCATACACGAGAGAGAAACATCATGAAAGCATTCATCATTGATCGGTACAGCAAGAAGGATCCGATGCGCCTCGGCGAGATGGCGGAGCCGAAGCTTCGCGACGACGATGTGATGATCGAGGTTCACGCCGCCGGCCTGAACGTGCTGGATTCCAAGCTCAAGAGCGGCGAGTTCAAGCTGATCCTGCCTTACCGCATGCCGCTGATCCTTGGCCATGACGTGGCCGGCATCGTGACCCGGGTTGGATCGCGGGTGCGGCAGTTCAAGGTAGACGACGAAGTGTATTCGCGGGTGCCTGATCACCGCATCGGCACACTTGCGCAGTTCATCGCCGTCAATGAAAACGATGTCGCTCCCAAACCCGCCAACCTCAGTATGGAGGAAGCGGCATCGATCCCGCTGGTCGGTTTGACGGCCTGGCAGGCGCTGGTCGAAAAGGCGCAGCTGAAGAAGGGCCAGAAAGTCTTTATCCAGGCCGGCTCGGGCGGCGTGGGCACCTTCGCGATCCAGCTGGCGAAGCATCTGGGCGCCACTGTGGCCACGACCACCAGCACGGCCAATATAGATTGGGTGAAGCACCTCGGCGCCGACGTCGTCACCGACTACAAGAAGGACGACTTCGAAAGCATCCTGCATGACTACGACGTGGTCCTGAACAGCCAAGATGGCAAGACGCTGGAAAAATCCCTGCGCATCCTGAAACCTGGTGGTCAGCTCATCTCCATTTCCGGCCCACCCGACCCCGCGTTCGCGAAGGAGATCGGCGCGCCTGGCTTCGTGAAACTGATCCTGCGCTTGTTGAGCTCCGGCGTACGACGAAGGGCAAAACGTCTCGGTGTCGACTACTCGTTTCTTTTCATGAAAGCCAACGGCAGCCAACTGCGTCGGATCACTGCGCTCATCGAGGCCGGTGCGATACGTCCGGTGGTCGACAAGGTCTTTCCGTTCAAATCGACCAACGAGGCCTTGGCCTACGTCGAAGCAGGCCGCGCGAAGGGCAAGATCGTCATCAAGGTCAAGTGAGTTGGTTCATTTCAGTGTTGCCGGAAAGCCGAAATCTAGTCCCGTTCTTTGGAGTCTCCCATGAAGATTGAAAACGCTGTTGTCCTCGTCACCGGCGCCAATCGCGGCATCGGCCTGGCATTCGCCAACGAACTGCTCGCCCGTGGTGCGCGCAAGGTCTACGCCGGCGTGCGCGACACCGCAGTCGCCCCCCTCCCGGTGCTCAGGCGCTGCGACTCGACGTCAACAACCCCGGCGACGTGGCTGCCGCTGCTGCACTGGCATCGGATGTGACGCTGGTGATCAACAATGCCGGCATCGCCCAACCCGGCGGCTTTCTTGCGCCGGACAGCGAAGAGGTCGCACGACGCACCTTCGAAACCAATTTCTTCGCGATGCTGCGCATGAGCAAGGCGTTTGCGCCGATCCTCAAGACCAACGGCGGCGGCGCCATGCTCAACGTGCTGTCGATCGCCTCATGGGTGAACGGCGGCGAGCTGGCCGCCTATTCAGCCAGCAAGTCGGCCGCCTGGTCGCTCACCAATGCCTTGCGCAACGAACTGGCCGCACAGCACACGCAGGTGTTGGGGCTGCACATGGCCTACGTCGACACCGATCTCACCCGCGGGCTTGATGCGCCGAAGTCCACCCCCGAAGAAATTGTCAGGCGCGCGCTGGATGGTCTTGAGTCCGGCCTCGATGAGGTCCTGGCCGATGACCTGACCGTGCAGGTCA
>DASRUB010000320.1:0-2926 GCA_035655635.1 Rhodanobacter sp.
GCTGGAAGAGGGCAATGGCCTGTCCGGCATGCGCGAGCGACTGGCCGAGTTCGGCGGCAGCGTGACGCTGGACAGCGGGCTTACCCGCGGCTTTGCGTTGACCGTGCGGCTGCCGCTGGGCGAGCAGCCGTCACTGGCGCATACCCCGTCGCGGTCCGAGCCGCCGGCGCTGAATGTCTCGTAATATTTTGTGGATTGCGCTGGCGTGCCAGAATGCGCCATGCCCCGGATGGTGAATTCCGCCGGGTTGCACGCTACCCCGTCTGTGACACGTGAGCGAGGATTCGCGATGATTTCCGTTTGTCTCGTCGATGACCAGAATCTGGTGCGGCAAGGTGTCCGTTCGCTGCTGGACCTGGCCGAAGATATCCGTGTGGTGGCCGAGTGCGCCGACGGCGCGCAGGCCGTGCTGGACGTGCCGCGGATCAAGCCGGACGTGATGCTGCTGGACCTGCGCATGCCCAACATGAGCGGGCTGGAGGTATTGCAGGCATTGTCGGCACGCAACGAGTTGCCGCCGACGATCATCCTGACCACGTTCGACGACGACCAGCTGGTGCTGCAAGGCCTCAAGGCCGGCGCGCGCGGCTACCTGCTCAAGGATGTTTCGCTGGAGCAACTGGTCGAAGCGGTGCGCACGGTGGCCGGCGGTGGCTCGCTGGTCGCACCGATGGTCACCCAGCGCCTGATGGCCGGGGTGGCGCGGATGCAGAACCAGTTCACCAGCCTGGAACAGCCCGATCCGCTCACCGAGCGCGAGACCGAGATCCTGCGCCTGCTGTCCGGTGGTTACAGCAACAAGGAGATCGCCAATTCGCTCAAGGTGGCCGAGGGCACGGTCAAGAACCATGTTTCCAACATTCTGTCCAAATTGGGCGTGCGCGACCGCACGCGCGCCGTCTTGAAGGCACTGGAACTCGGCATCGTATGATGCCCGCCCGCGGCGCCGGGCATCGCCGTGCAGGCAGCCGGAACCCCCGGCGCGGGGTGGCGCGATGGGTGCTGTAATCCGATAGCGTTCCAGCGCGCGAGCAAGTAACATCCATGGCTTCGGTTTTTTGCCGACCCTTCTGTTGTCGCGGGTGGATCAATCCGGCGGCGGGGGCACACACTCTTGTCAGGTTTGGCGTAAAGACGCTTCGGAGAACCCTGGAATGATGCGTTTCTTTGAATTTCTGGTTGCCCTGGTCATCGTCGCGCTGGTTGGCGTGCTGGCCGCGGTGGTCATGCCCAGCAGCGGTCATGTGGAACGCCAGTTGGTCATCGGCAAGGACTTGCGTCCGGTATATGACATTCTCAACAATTTCCGGCGGTTTCCGGATTACGCCGCGCTCCGTTCGCTGGACCCCGCCGTGCAGTTCAAGTTTTCCGGCAAGGCTTACGGTCCGGGCGCTGAGATCAGCTGGACCAGCAAGGACGCCAAGATTGGCGACGGCGGCCTGACCATCGCCAGCGTCACGCCGGCGTTCGACCAGATCGACAGCAACACCGCGAACGCGACCATCGTCTGGAATGTGGACAACAGCTGGCGCGGCCTCGACAAGCACTTCACCCTCGACCTGGAACGCCAGGCCCAGGGGCGCCTGACCCAAGTCACCTGGTCCTACGACGTCAAGTACGGCTGGAACCTGGTCAACCGGTTTGCCAACCTGTACATCCATGGTGATCCGGATTCGTTCATCGAGTTCAGCCTGAACAACCTGCAGAACGTGCTGGCGGGCGTCGCCAATGTCGATTACAGCGGTCTGGCGCCGAAGATCGTGCAGACCCAGCCGATGCCCGTCCTGTTCGTCACCCGGCACATCGACCGCAGCAAGGGCGGTACCGAGGCGCTGGACGATGCCATGGCGCAGGCGGACACCGAGTTGAACGCCCAGGCCAAGAAACTGGGCGTCAACGTCACCGGTCCGATGATCCTGTTCATCACCAACTACGGTGACCCGGACTTCGATTTCGAGGTGGCCCTGCCGATTGATTCAAGCACGCTCACCATCAACGGGCAGCAAGAGCAATTGACGCCGCCGACCGCGCCAGCCATGGCTGGTGCGCAGCCGGTCGAGCCGGCCCAGGCCAGCACCGCAGCAGGCGCCCCGAAGGCCGCCGGACCCGCCACTGGAAGCCGGGATAGCTCAGGCCAGCTGGTGGTGGAGGGCGACGTGCGCGGCATGATGGCTTTCGGTGGCGCCACCTTGCAGGGCGCCTGGGAAGGCACCTTCAACGGCGTGCCGCAGACGGTGAAGATGCTCACCGCGTACGCCCAGACACACGGTTACAAGTTCGACAGCACGGTCAGTCCGCCGTATGACAGCGTGACCACGCCGGAAGTGAAGGACGCCAGCGGCGGCATCACGGCCTATGCCAAACACCAGGTGTCGCTGCCGCTGATCGAGGCGCCAGCGCAGACGCCGGAGCAGGCAGCCGGCGTGCAGCCCGCGACCAGTGATGAAGGCAACGCGCCGGCCTCGCCGAGCTCCGCCCCGGCGCCGTCTGGCAGCGTGGCTCCGGCCAGCAGCACGGCTCCTGCCAGCAGCACGGCTCCTGCGGGATCCGGTAGCGCCGGGTAAAACCCGCGAGGGCGCGGGATGACCAGGGCCCTCCCGTCACGGGAGGGCCTTTTGTCTGAGAGGTTGTGACTATTCAACCTCTCAGCCCGGCCATGGAGGGCCGGTCGCGGATCGGGCACGCAAGTGCCTGATTCGCGTGAGCGAGTCCGGACATGTGCCGGACTCGCGATAGAAGAAAACCACAGGAAGTGGTTTTCTTCACAGACTCTGGGTGGAATCCGCCGCGGTGGGCTGCTTCGCCGCCAGCACTCCCGGCTCTTGCGGTACATTCCGGAGAACGCCCGCGGCCGTGCGCGGTTCCGCGGCATTTGCCGGGCCTCTCGCCACAACCCTCCAGCGGACATGATCGAAACCGAACAGCT
>DASRUB010000321.1:0-2536 GCA_035655635.1 Rhodanobacter sp.
CCGCAACTGCTGTGGTTTCCGGCTTTCGATCCCGTACGCAAGGACCCGCGTTTCAAGACGGTGCTGAAAAAGATGGGCTTGCCCTACACGCCGCAGGATTTGCCCAGGCAATGAACGAATTCATCACTCGCCTGAAGCAACGCAAGCTGGTGCAATGGGCGTTGGCGTACCTTGCCGCTGCGTTCGCGCTGATTCAGGTACTGGATGTGGTGGCGTCACGCTTTGACTGGCCGGTTCAAATCGAGCGCATCATCATCCTTGCGCTGGCGGTCGGATTCGTCGTGGCGCTCGTCATTGCGTGGTACCACGGCGAGAAGGACAGGCAGAAAGTATCCGGCGCTGAACTGCTGTTGATCGCGCTGGTGCTGGCGATCGGCGGCGGCTTGCTTTGGCGTTTCGCGCGCGTATCGCCAGCGGCGAGCCCGGCGCCTCTCGCCAGCAATTCCGTGGGGGCGACGAACGCATCCGCCGTTGCGCTGACGAACATCCCCGCCAAGTCCATCGCGGTGCTGCCGTTCGTCAACATGAGTGGTGATCCCAGGAACGAATATTTTTCCGACGGCATGTCCGAGGAACTGCTGAACGCACTGGCACAGGTCGATGACCTGAAGGTTGCCGGGCGCACCTCGTCGTTCTACTACAAGGGCCGCAACGAGGATTTGCGCACGATCGGCAAGGCTCTTGGCGTTGCGAACATCCTCGAAGGCTCGGTGCGCAAGCAGGGCAACGAGGTGCGCATCACCGCGCAACTGATCCGCGTGTCGGACGACACGCACCTGTGGTCGCACGCCTACGACGGCAATCTGTCCGACGTGTTCCAGTTGCAGGAGAACATCGCGCGCGCGATCACCGATCAGCTGAAAGTCGTTTTGGTGGGCGCGCAGAAGACGCGGCTGGTGGCGGTCGCGACGACCAATGCGCGGGCCTATACGCTGTATCTGAAAGCCACCGACGCCTTCAACCGGCGCGATTACAAGGCCATGGGCGATGCGATCGGCTGGCTCAATCAGGCGATCGCGCTCGATCCGAATTTCGCACGCGCGCATGCGCAATTGGCGATGATCCATGCGCTGGGTTGGGCCAAATATGGCTCCTCGCAAACCGAAGCCGAGCGACAAGCACGGCTGGCGATGGCGCTCGATCCCTCGCTGGCGGAATCGGCAGCGGCGCTCGGGATCGTGGCGCGCGATCAACGCCGCTATCTGGATGCACGCGCTGCGTCGGATCGTGCGCGCGCGTTGGAGCCGGATGATGCCTCGGTCAATCTGTACGATGCGCAGTTGTTGATCGTGACGGGTTATACCCGCCAGGGCATTGCAAGCCTGGATCGCGCGCTGGCGATTGATCCGATGCTGCCGAATGCGCTGCACTGGCGCGCCATGCAGTATCTGGATGCCGGTGACTTCGATGCCGCCGAGCGGCTATGGAAGCGCGCCGGCGAACTTCATCTGTCATTCGCCAATGCCGGGTTGGCGCTGCTCGCGAAGGATCGTGGCGATTTTGCAAAAGCACGGGCCCTGGCGCTGCCGTATCTGCTCGGGGGCAGCGGAGACAAGGATTGCCTTAAGGCGCGCGCGGTGTCCGCGCCGATTTTTCTTGCAGGTGTTGATGGCGGCGATGCGCCGGCGCGCGCGAAGGCATTGGCGGTGGTGGAGGAGTGTCTCGCGGCAAAACCCGCGAAGATTCCGTACTGGGTGGCAAGCGGGCTATTAGAGCTCGACCCGAAACGGGCACTGCCTATCATTGCGCAGGGACCGACTACCGACGAGGGCGGCATTTTCATGCGCTTTTGGGGAGCACAAGGGCGCGCCGCGCGCCAGTTGCCCGAATTCCCCGCGTTCGCGCGCACGGTCGGTTTCGCCGCGCTATGGGACAAGTACGGACCGCCCGATCTGTGCAAGAAGAACGCAGCCGGCGATTACGTTTGCAAGTAGGAGATTGCCATGACCGCGCACGATGATGACGAACGTGGACCGGGCCCGCTCGACGCGATGAGCGTCGCACCAGATCACCACCGCGTTCTGCTGGAGAACGACCGCGTGCGTGTGCTTGACACTCATCTAGCACCGGGCGACACCACGCCGGTGCACGAACACGCATGGCCGGCGGTGCTGCACGTGCTGGGCTGGAGCGATTCCGTGCGCATCGACCGGGATGGGAAGATCCTGCTGGACAGCCGTGCTGCGGGGATGCATCCGGAAAGCGGTGCGATCCTTTGGGGCTCGCCGCTGCCGCCCCATGCGGTGCGCAATGTCGGCACGCGCGAGCTGCACATCATCGCGATCGAGATCAAGGCGCCGCCGCAAACCGTTGCGTATTCAACTTTGCCTGGGAGCCCGAAGCCATGATCCTGCGCCGCATCACCGCAAACTTCCGTGGACAGGACTGGTCCGCCGTGGCCATCGAACTGATCGTGGTCGTGCTCGGCGTGTTCATCGGTTTGCAGGCCTCGAACTGGAACGAGAACCGCCAGACCGGCGCCAAGTCGGCCGACTTCACCCAGCGACTGCGCGCCGACCTGCGGGTGGAGGCGTGG
>DASRUB010000322.1:0-6913 GCA_035655635.1 Rhodanobacter sp.
TGTTTCTTCGTATGACCTGCCGTGCGCTGAGGCTTTGGCTCCGCTCCGGCTACTCTGAAGAGTGCGGGCCAGGATGGCCCGCTGCTCTACCCGGGGCCCCTGTGCGGCGGTGAGCAGGGGACGACAGGCCGCACAGCGGGAATCGGCACGATGCCGATTCCTTTTCGCCAGCACAGGGATGTGCTGTCGAAAAGCCCGGCCCCAGCTCACGGACTTGCCGGGCAAGGATGCCCGGCAAGCGCCAAGTGGGGTGTCGTTTTCTCTTGGTTACTTCTCTTTTGGACAAGCAAAAGAGAAGTAACTCGCCCTCCAAAGGAGGACGAAAGCCCTTGCTCTGCACCCCGACGCTCAAGCGGATCACAGCCCCAGTCACTGCATGCTCGTTAGACCAACTTCGCTGGTGAATGTCGCCTCGCAGGCATGACGCACGCAGGAACGAAGTCAGGTTCAGTTCTTGAGACGTCCACCTCACGCCTTGCCTTCCAGCAAATGCCTTGCAGCACTGTGCATCACCAGCACGGCTATTGCGCTCAACCCAAACTCTGATCACTTCCGTCCGACACGCGCTTACAGCGACAGATGGCTGCAGAAGCTTCGGGGTCTACCCGACAACGGGTCGACAAACGCCAACTGCCGCGCCAGCAATTTCAGCGGCCGCCGATAGTCGTCCGGGGCCGCTTCCGCCAGCTCGGGATAGAACGTGTCGTGCAGGATCGGCGCGCCCAGCGCCGCCATGTGCACGCGCAACTGGTGTTTGCGTCCGGTCACCGGATGCAGCGCGTAGCGCCAACAGCTCTCTCCACGCTCGATCACTTCGATGCGTGTCTCGCTGTTGGGCTCACCCGCAACCTCACGCATGCGAAAGAACGGCTCGCCGCGTACGATGCGCGAGCGCCGGTACAGTGGGAAGACCTGCGCCGGCAAGGGCGCGGCCAAGGCCTCGTAACACTTGTCGATCCGACGCTCGCGGAACAGCGCCTGATACGCGGAACGACTGGCCCGGTTGGCGGAGAACAGCACCAGCCCCGCCGTAGCCCGATCGATCCGGTGCAGCGGCACCAGTTGTGGATTGTCCAGGCGCCGGACCAGCCGCCGCAGCAGGGTCTGCTCGACAAAGTTGCCTGCCGGGATCACCGGCAGGAAGTGCGGTTTGTCCACCACCACCAGATGCTCGTCCACGTGCAGCACGGTCTCGGTGAACGGTATGCAAGCCTCGTCCGCCACTTCGCGGTAGTAGTGCAGGCGCATCCCTTCACGGCATGGCGCGTCGGGAACAATCGCCACGCCCTGCTCGTCCAGCACGCGTCCGCGCGCAATCCGATCCAGCCATTCTCCGCGGCCGATCCCGGGAAAGCGTGCGCACAGCGCGTCCAGCACACTCGTCGAGGCGCCCGCGGGAAGGTGCACGGTGCTGGCACGGCTGTCGCGGCGGAAGGGCTGATTCGGCATGATCGTTCCAGTCTAGCGGCCGCGACCGCGTACAATAGTCGGCTGTTGTCACTCGGCACCCTGCATGGCTCTCAACTCCACCATCTACAAAGTCGAACTGCAGGTCAGCGACATGGACCGGCACTATTACGCCACCCATGCACTGACCCTGGCGCGGCATCCCTCGGAAACCGAAGAGCGCCTGATGGTGCGCCTGCTCGCATTCGCCCTGTACGCGGACGACCGGCTGGAATTCGGCAAGGGCCTCAGCGACGACGACGCGCCGGCGCTGTGGCGCAAGGCTTACACCGACGAAATCGAGCTGTGGATCGAGGTCGGCCAGCCCGACGAGACGCGCATCCGCAAAGCCTGTGGCCGCTCACGCCAGGTGGTGGTGATCAACTACGGGGGCAACGCGTCCGACATCTGGTGGAACAAGGTCGGCGCAACACTGGGGCGCAACCGGAACCTCACTGTGCTCGATATTCCCACCGACACCGTGGCCGCACTGGTGGCGCTGCTGCAGCGTGGCATGCGCCTGCAGTGTCTGATCCAGGATGGCCAGCTGCAGATGATGAACGATGCCGATGCGGTGGCTGTCGATCCACTGCGCCGTATGTCACCGGCCGAAATGGTCAACTGAGTGGGCGTGCCGACGACCGCGCATGACACCGCGCTGCGCCGCGTCGTGGGCATCGTGGCGCTGCTCAACCTGGGCTATTTCGGCGTGGAATTCGGGGTGGCGCTGGCGATCGGTTCGGTCTCGCTGTTTGCCGACAGCGTCGATTTTCTGGAAGACGCCTCGGTGAACCTGCTGATCCTGCTCGCGCTCGGCTGGAGCCTGAAAGCCCGGGCACGCGTGGGCATGGGGCTGGCCGGTGTCCTGCTGGTGCCCGCGCTCGCCACGTTGTGGGCGCTGTGGAGCAAGTTCCAGCTGCCCGCGCCACCGGCACCGCTGCCACTGATCGTCACCGGCTTGGGCGCCATGCTCGTCAATTTTGGCTGCGCGATGTTGCTGATGCGCTACCGCCATCACGGCGGCAGCCTGACCCGCGCCGCGTTTCTGTCGGCACGCAACGACGTATTCGCGAATATCGCCATCGTGATCGCCGGCGCAGCCACCGCGATGACGCATGCGGTCTGGCCCGACATGGTCGTCGGCGCCGGCATCATGCTGATGAACGCCGACGCGGCACGCGAAGTCTGGCAGGTAGCACGCAGCGAGCATCGGGACGCTAACGATCTGCGTGCCTGAGCCAGCCATTCGGGACGCCGCGTCCCGTTTGTCGGATAATCGCCGCTTCGTCCACGTTTCAATGGAGTCACCCATGCGCTGGCTGCTGTCCCTGATCGTCCTGTCCACCCTCGCCGCCTGTTCGGTGGCACCATCGATCCACACCCACGGCGACGTGGACAAACTGGTCGTGATCGATTCGAAGGTCGGCACCGGCGCCGAAGCGCAAGCCGGCATGAAGGTCACGGTGCACTACACCGGCTGGTTGTACGACGACGGCAAGCGCGACAAGCATGGCAGCCAGTTCGACAGCTCGCGCGATCACGGCGAGCCATTCTCCTTCGTGCTCGGCGCCGGCAACGTGATCAAGGGCTGGGACCAGGGTGTGGCCGGCATGCGCGTGGGCGGCAAGCGCACCTTGCTGATCCCGGCCGCGCTCGGTTATGGCGCGAATGGGGCCGGTGACGACATTCCGCCGAACGCCTCGCTGGTGTTCGACGTGGAGTTGCTGGACGCCAGCGCGCCCTGAAATCCCGCCCTCCCGAAAACCCCGCGCACCTGCGTAGGAGCCCGTTCGCGGGCGATGCTCTTTGCCGGGCATCGGAAAAATCGCAAGAGCAAAAGCATCGCCCGCGAGCGGGCTCCTACCGGCATTTGGCGAGCTCAGCCTTCCTGCTCGGCCGCCTCGCGCCCCTGCTGGCGGATGATCGCCTCTTCGCGCGCATCGATGATCGACTGCATCACGCTGTCCACGTCGGCGATGCGTTGGTCGAACTCGAAGTGGCCGGTCAGCTCGCTGTCCGGGTGCAATTCGCCCAGCTCATACAGCGCCCACATTTCCTCGCCGTAATGGGTGTCGAGCAGCTCCGGTGCGAAGCGTGACAGGCTGATCGTGATGTTGCCCACGTCACGGCGCAGCATGGTGCGCGCATTGTTGTTGCCCGACGCGCTGACCACCTGCGGCAAGTCGATGATCACCGGGCCGTCCGGCCCCACCAGCACGTTGTATTCGGACAAGTCTCCGTGGATCAGGCCCACGCAAAGCATGCGCGCCACCTCCTGCATCAGGAAACGGTGGTAACCACGCGCTTCATCCGCCGACAACTCGACATCGCCCAGGCGCGGTGCGGAATAGCCATCGGCATCGGTGACCAGCTCCATCACCAGCACGCCGCTGAAGAAGCCATACGGCCGCGGCACGCGCACGCCGGCGGCGGCGAGCTGGTACAACGCGTCGACCTCGGCGTTCTTCCACGCCTCCTCGGCTTCCCGGCGACCGAACCGGGTCGCCTTGCCCATCGCCCGCGACTGGCGGCTGCCACGCACCTTGCGCCCTTCCTGGTACTGCACCCGCGCCTGGAAACTGCGTTGCGCCATGTCCTTGTAGACCTTGGCGCAACGAATATCGTCGCCGCAACGAACGACGTAGACGGAGGCTTCCTTGCCGCTTTTCAGCGGTCTGAGCACCTGATCGATCACGCCCTCATCGATCAATTCTTGCAGGCCCTTGGGGGTCTTCATGGATGGAATGGCTTCAATATGCGAAACAACGCCCATTATGGCCGATCGGCGCCCGCGACCGTGGCGAGGCGTTCAGGTCACCACGGGCAGTGCATCGCGTACCGCGGCGGCCAGCTCGAACGAGCGCCGTCGCGCCGCATGCTCGAACACGTTGGCGGTGAGCATCAGTTCGTCCGGGCGATGCCGCGCGATGAACGCGGCGATACCGTCTTTCACGGTGACCGGGTCACCCACTACCGCGCAGGCCAGCGCCCGCTCGACCATCAGCTTTTCCGGCGGCGTCCAGTACACCTCGATATCGTCAATCGGTGGCGGAATCAGCCCCGGCCGGCCACGACGCAGGTTGATGAAACTCTGTTGCTGGGTGGTGAACAGGCGTCGCGCCTCGGCATCGCTGTCGGCGGCAACCACGTTGAGCCCGAGCATCGCATACGGCTGCTGCAGCCGCGCCGACGGGATGAAATCCCGCCGATACAGCGCCAACGCCTCGTCCATCGCATCGGGCGCGAAGTGCGAGGCAAACGCGAACGGCAGGCCGAGCCGGGCCGACAGCCCGGCACTGAACAGGCTGGAACCGAGCAGCCACACCGGCACCTCGACACCGGCACCGGGCACGGCGCGTACCGGCTGGGCCGGCTGCGCCGGCTCGAAATAGCCGAGCAGCTCAAGCACATCCTGCGGGAACGCATCGGCGCCGTCGAAATAGCGACGCAGTGCCCTGGCGGTGGCTTGGTCGGTGCCAGGCGCGCGCCCCAGGCCAAGGTCGATCCGCCCCGGGTACAGCGAGGCAAGGGTGCCAAACGCCTCGGCGACCTGTAGCGGCGCATGATTGGGTAGCATGATGCCGCCCGCACCGACCCTGATGGTCGACGTACCCCCGGCGAGGTGGCCAATCAGCACCGCCGTGGCGGCGCTGGCGATGCCGGGCATGTTGTGATGCTCGGCCAGCCAGTAGCGTTGGTAACCCAGCCGTTCACCCCACTGGGCCAGGTCCAGCGAGTTGCGGAATGCCTGGCCGGCGTCACTGCCTTCGGTGACCGGGGCGAGGTCGAGGATGGAGAACGGAATCATCGCGCAATCTCTCGGAATGGAGCTCCATGATCTGGGGGCAGACGCCGCCATTGCCAGCGTCGGACGGGGAGCACGGCTGGCGACCGCGCCTCAACCTTTGCCGTTGGTGGTCGATAGCGTGGACGAACAGTCGAATTTGATCAGATGGAAGAGGGCACCACCCGATGTGGGAGAGCATGTGGCGGCGCGCCTTTCCGCGTCGAAAGGCCGTAGTCAGTCGGACCCTTCCGATTTCGGAAGTATCTGCCGCACCGGCGGCCACCACGCCGGCAGCCGTCGTTACCGCCCCGGCTCCGCCCGCACCGTCGCTGGAGCAGATCGACGAGGACTTCCATCGGCTTGTGCTCGGGCTCGCGCCGGCCCGGGGCGATGAGCCCTCCGCGGTGGAGCAGGCCATGCTCAGGCGGCTGGGTCTGCTCAGCAAACGCTTCGACCTGCGCAGCCTGCCGCGCCTGCCGACCGTGCTGCCACAACTGCTGCGCACCCTGAAAAGCGACCAGGTCGCCGGCCGCGAGCTGGCCAAGCTGGTCGGCCGCGATCCGCTGATGGTGGGCGAAGTCATGCGTGCCACCAGTACCGTGTTCTACCGCTCCGCGCAGCCGATCAGCAGCCTGCAGCAAGCGGTGGTCCTGCTTGGCCAGGACGGCTTGCGCCGCGTGATCACCCAGCATGTGATGAAGCCGATCCTGCGGACCAATGCGGGAACGAGGGGGCACTCGGCGGGCGAACGCCTGTGGGGGCATGCGGAACGCTGCGCGCACATGTGCGCGTGGTTGGGACGCTACACCGGCTGCGATTCGTTCGAGGCCTATCTGGGCGGCATCGTCCGCCATGCCGGCACCGGCGCCATGGTGCGCCTGCTGGATCAATTGATGCCGGGCGAAACGCCGCCCGCGCTCTCATCCAGTTTCGTCCGCAGCTGCTCCAAGCTCGCCAACCGGCTTTCCCTGCAGGCTGCCAGGCAGTGGGAACTGCCCGCGCGCGTGCTGCAGGCGATGACCGAATGCCAGGATCCGATCACCACGACCGCCTCGCCGCTGGGCCGGGCGCTATCGCTGGCGGACAGCATCGCCAGTGCACGCATGCTGGTCGAAAACGAAAGGATGCGTGTCGACATCGACCTCAGTCATTGCTGGCCCGACATCATGGCGCCGGCGCTGATCGGGCGCGGGCAGCGCGAGCTCGAACAGTATTTCGCCCGCGACACCGCCGTTTCCTGAGCGATTGTGAATTTTCAATCTCTCAGGCCGGCCACGACGAAGGCATGGCGAGGGCATGGATGCCCGAGTTGAGGCAACGCAGGAGCGGTTGCCCGATGCCCGAGTTGAGGCAACGCAGGAGCAGTTGCCCGATGGCTGGGCGCGAATCAAGCACGCAAGTTCTTGATTCGCGTGAGCGAGTCCGGGCCTGTACCAGACTCGCGATAGAAGAAAATCACAGGAAGTGATTTTTTACAGGCCCTGAGCGAAACGTGCCACCCGAACGGTGGCCATCCACGGGGGACTCTCCCGGTTGGCAGCGGAACCGCCTAGACTGGTCGACAGCAAACCCCGACAACCTCGTCGTGTCACGGAGAACAACATGAGCAAGGGCATGGATTCGAAGAAGAGCCAGAAGAAACAACCAGCCAAGACGCTGAAGGAAAAGCGCGCGGCCAAG
>DASRUB010000323.1:0-6739 GCA_035655635.1 Rhodanobacter sp.
CGCGCAGCAGCGTGACGAAGACGCACGCCAGCAGGCACTGCTCGACCAAGCCACTGAACGCAACCGCCTGGAAGTGGAAAACGACGCCTTGCGCCAACAGAACGACCAATACCGTGACCAGTTGACCCAGCCCGTGCCGGATTACGCCCCCGTGTACTGGGGTGCGTATCCCTCCTATGGGCGCCGGCCGCGTCACGACCGCGATCCCGGCAGCCGTTGGGCTCCGCCGAAGGCTCCGCTGTACCAGCCTTGCACGCAGCTCGCCGGCGGACGCACAAAGTGTTGATCGCCAGTGGCGCAGCACCGTCATGATGTCATCGGCCGTATCTCGCGCTCATGGTTCCTTTGCCGGAGGCGCAGCCCCGGTCGCACTAGCCGATCGGACCTCGCTTACCACTTCCTGCACGGCGGCGATGACGAGATCGGGGCGGTCGAACTGGATGTAGTGCGTGGCATCGGGTACGAGCTGGTGCCGGCTGTGATGAGACCACCTGGCTTCTTCGTCCTGCATTTCCAGCCATGCGGTCTGCATTCGCTGACCTTGCTCGGTCGTCATGTGCATGGCCTTCAGCATTCCAGCCGAATAAGGCTTCGCGGCGGTCAGCACCACCAGCGGCCGATCTCCCAGCTGTCGCAACTGACCGGCTGCGGCGAGTGTCGCGTTCAATGATTCCAGTTCCTGCAATGCCGCGCCCAGCGAAACGCTGAGATAGGCATCCTCGGCGCGCTTCGCCTGCACGGGGATGGTCGGGCTTTCGGCATGCGCGGCAACCAGCCGCGGAATGCCCGTCCAGCTCAAGGCGTTTGCGATCTTGAAAATTCTCAATCCTGCGTCGAGCAAATTCTTTCCGGCGATCTGCTCCTGGCGGGCTACCTGGTCTGGATGGGACGCATCGACGAACACCACTCCGACGACCTCCTGCGGATAAAGGCGGGTGAAGTCCATGATGTACGGACCGCCGAGGGAATGGCCGACCATGACGAAGGGAGGCCGCTCACCCGCCGCGCGCAGCAAGGCGTGAAGGTCGCGAGCCACCTCGTCAGGCTCGAATTTCCCGGCTCGCGGCTCGCTCCACATGATGCCTGCACGGCTGTAGGCGCAGGCTCGCGTGGTAGACGCCACCGCGTCGTGCACCGCGCTCCAGCTGAGCGATCCCATGGTATCGAGGCCGGCCTCGAAGACGACAATGGGCGTTCCGCTCCCGCGGCAGTCGATCTGCAGGTGGCGGCCACCGATATCGACGAGGCGCCCCTGCACAGGAAAGTCCCTGACGGCCCGCCAGCGCATGATTTGCTCGTAGCTGGCGAAAACGAGTACCGCCGCGACGATGAGGGCTCCGATGATGAGGGCGATTTTCTTGATCCATCGCAACATGTCTTTTCCCCAAGTGGATCAGTCGAGTTGTCTGTACGCTCGCCGACTGACCTTGCCTGCCTGCGTGTCGCGGTACCGCTCGCCCTTCGACGCACCGTCCGAGTCAGAAAGTGCACTCGCGGCTGACCAGGACGTAGTTGCCATACACCAACATATGCTGCAGCCGCGCCGGGTCGCCAACCTCGGCGAAGTCCGGCAGGCCCGACGAGCGGTCGCCCAGCCGGCAGGTCACCGGCTCGTCACCGGCGATGCGCAACTGCAGATCCACCCCGGCGGCCGGCAGGGCGGTATACGTCAGCTGCCACGGCGCCCCCGACTTTGCGTCGCGCCGGACCGGCATCGACTGACCATCCCATGCAATCGACAGCACCCGGGTTGTCGCGGGCAACTGCAACACGACGCTGTCTGCACCCCGCGGCGACGTGATGTGCAAGTCCAGCGTACGCACATGATCGGCGACACTATGCCCCGTCTCCGACAGGGTCGGGCCGACCAGCGGCAGCGCCGGCGCGGCATGCGCGAGCACCGGTATCGCCAGAGCCATGCTGAAATCCGGCGCCTTGCCCGGCAGCGTCTTGCTGCCGAGAAACGGCACGGTCAGGGCATGCGGCTGCTTGTCGTAACTGATCCACGCGGCACGCCCGTGGTCGGCATCCAGCACGTAATAGAGCGTATTGCGCTGTGGATGATCAGCGCTGAAACGTGAAAGCACGATGCCGCCAAACAGGCATCCCAGCGCAGCGACAAGGAGCGCCGGAACGGCAACCCGCCAACCGCGCGACAAGCGCACCAGCAGCGGCGACGCGATACCCAGCAGCACGCCCAGCAAGATCGCGATGGCCAGCACCGACACGACGTTGAGGCTGAGCAGGATCAGCATGCTGAGTATCATCGGTGCAAACAACAGCACGGCCGGCGCCGTACCCAGCGCCAACCACAGCGCCGCCATTGCCGTATGTCGCGCCGACTGTGCCAGCAGCAAACCAAGCAGGCTTGCCAGCAACGGCCAGATCAGGAGGTAGCTGCCCGCCGGCTGAAGGATGCAAACCAACGCGGTCAGCACACCGGACATGAATACGGTGCCCACTACCACGCCGCTCCATTCCCGCCGGCCCAGCAACGCGCGCTGCACCAGCAAACCAGCAGCCATGCCCACCAGTACCAGCGCCACCACTATCAACTTGTTGCTGGCTGTATCGCCGACCAGCAAACGCTGGCCAAAGCCGAGTTGCAGCAACCACCAAACCGCGTAGATGCTCGCCGTCACACCGAACAGCAGCGCAAAGAAACCGGCGCAGCCGACCAGTACATCACGCAGGCGCCATTGCCGCTGGACCACTCCGACCGCCACCACCGCCAGGAACGCCAGGCCCGCACCTGCCAGCAGCACCCACACCCATCCCATCGGGTAATGCACGAAGTGGCTGCCGACCGAGTTGAAAAACACCTGATCCGGCTGGTGCAGGTCGTGAAAGCTGCTGTTGCCGAAGTGGCGGGTCAACGCCAAGGCATATGAGCCCATGTGCTGCACCGTGCGCGGAGCCAGATGCGCCACCGTGTCGCCGGGTGAATGGTAGTTCCAGAAGCCTTCGATGAAGGCGAAGTTCAGCGCCGGCAGCCCGCTGCGCTTGAACACCGTCAAATCGGTATCGTTGGGCAGCTGCTTGTATAACGAATAGGTAAGCGACGAGGCGACCGGATACGGGGCGACCTCTGCCAGCTGCCGGATCAGCGCGCCATTCGCATCGCTGGTTTCAAACATGATCACCGGGCCCGAACTGCCGCGACCCTCGAAATTCATCACCACGCCGACTTGCCGTGCGAGTTCCGGATGGGCGTACACGTAGGCGGTCGCGCCCAGCAGGCCGGCCTCCTCGCCGTCGGTGAAGACCACCCGCACATCGTTCTGCAAGGCCGGGCCGGCCTTCAGCGCGCGCAACGTCTCCAGGATCGAGACGACCCCCGCACCGTCGTCCCCGGCGCCCGGTCCGTACGGCACGGAGTCGTAATGGGCGACCAGCAATACCGCTTGCCGGTTGGCCGTACCCGGCAAGGTGGCGACAATATTGTGCACGCTGCCGGCGGTGACGATGTGCGGGCGCACCTCGAGCATGCCGGTGCCGTCCTCGACATGCGCGGTCAGGCCAAGGTCGCGCAACGCCTGCAACAAATGCTCACGCACGCGTTTGTTCTCGGCGCTGCCGACCGGGTGTGGCCGCTGTGCAAACTGCGCCAGTTGCCCGATCGCCCGCGCTGCCGAAAACTGCTGCGCCGGCGCATCCACGCCGAGCACGGCGGGTTGGGTCGGCGCCTTGATCGCCACCACGGCAACGAACGCCAGCCACAACCACAGCACCCATTGGAAGCCGCGTTGCAGACGCTCGCGCGGTGCAGCGGTCTTCGAGTGAGCAGACAGTGCAGCTGTGGTCATGGGCATGCGGGTGTCACCGTGGCTGAAGTTGAACTCGCGCGGAAACTGTTTTGACGCAGGGGCTCAGCTGATTACACCGGCCCCATTCAGTAATTGAGATTCCAACTGAGCAACTGGCCAATCCAGGCGACCCAGACCACGCCAATCAACGCCAATGCGACCAGTACGCTCCAAATGCGTGACAGGCGCGAAGCATCAGCACGGATCATGCGCCAGGCCACATACACACCGACCGCTGCAGCCGCGATCGCCAGCAGCCCGCTGATCTGGAGCGAGCGCACCAGCCAGTCGTGTGCGCTGTTGTAGATCCCCAGGTCGGTGTTCAGTACCGGCTGGATCAGCTTGAACCACGCAAAAAGGTAGACGGCATCGACGGCAACCGCGATGCGTTGGTAGAGGCGCAGCCGTTTCACCTCGATCGAAGTGCCGCTGGCGGCACGATCTGCCCGCCGCAGCAAAGCCCCGAGTGGCCACAGCACAAGCGTGCTCAACAGGACAATGAGCGACAGCATCAGCACGGTCAGGTTCAGCGGTGCCGAGTGCAGGAACGACGCCTGCTGCAGCACGGAAACCGGATTTTCGCTGTCGCTCACGGTCTTGATGCCGTCAACGTGGGTCAGCGCCAGCTCGTGCGTGCCACCTGCCTCACGCCACAACTGCGGCGCGACCTCACGGTAGGTGACCGCTGCGCCACTGATCTCGTTCGGCACCGTGATCGTGCCGTCGGGGTTTGCGGCAATCACGGTTTGACTGAGGAGATAGAGCGCGCTCAGGAAGCCATGTTCAATCCGGCGTGAACTCTGGTAGCGGCCCGCGATCTGCTGTGCGTCGCTACGGGCCGACGCCAATGCCGGCGGGTCGACTGTGGCATTGGCAGGAAAGTACCGATCCATGAAGCCGTCAAAAAGCTGCGCGCGCGCGCCGTAGACCGCTTGATCCTTGCCGCGACTGTTGAAGCTGTAGAAGATGCCCACGCCTTCCTGCGGCAGCAAGTCCAGCTCGGTATGAAACACGACCGTGTCACCGCCGTGACCGATCACGGTTCTTCCGTTTTTCGAGTCGAAGAAGAAGCCATGCGCCATCGCAGCAAAACCGGGTAGCTCGGACTCGCTCGGACGATGCATCAAGGCAGTCGTGGCCGGGTCGAGGATGGCGTGTCCGTCAAAACTCCCCTGCTGGAGATGCGCGAGCATGAAGCGGGCCATGTCGGCCGCGCTGGCAGAAGCACTGCCGGCCGGCGCCGTGACGACCAGTTCGAATGGTGAAGGGGTCTTGTCACTCGCGGTGCGATAACCCTTCGCCATGAACGGCTCGAACTTGCCGGGCAGCGGCTGGATCATCGTGGTGTGCGTCATGCCGAGCGGCTTGAATATGTGGTGCGCGACATACAGCTCGAACGGCTCGCCCGACACCCTCTGTACGATATAGCCCGCAAGCGCGGCACCATAGTTGGAATAAGCGGGTACCTTCCCCGGTGGGAACAACATCGGGCGGGGGTGCTCTTTCAGATACTTTTCGGTCGATTGCAGCTGCGCCGGGTCATAGACGAGGATATCCTTCAGCCCTTCTTCGAAGCCGGCGCGATGATTCATCAAGTCGCGCATGGTGACCGGCTTGCCGAATGGCTCGGGAATCTTGAAGTCGAGATAGTCATTGACGTTGCGGTCAAGATCGATCTTGCCTTGCTGCACCAGCTGCATCACCGCCGTCCAGGTGAACAGCTTGGATGTCGAACCGATGCGGACCATGGTCGCCCTGGCGTCCATCGGCACCTTGGCGGCGACATTCGCATAGCCATAGCCCTTTTCGAATAACACTTTGTCGTCCTTGACCACGACCACCACGGCGCCGGCGATGTCGCCGCTCTTGAGCGCGTAGGGAACCATTCCGTCGAGCCACGCCGAGAGGTCTGCTGGGTCGAGCGGATGCGCGCCGGACTGCCCGGCCGCGGCCGGCGCAGATTGAGCTGCAGGCGACTGGGCTTGCGCGGAAAGCGCGGGTTGGCCGGCGCAAAGCGCGGGGGTCACCGCGATCAATCCCGCCAGTCCCACCATCTTGAACAGCTTCATCGAATCACTCCTGGTAGAGCCTGGGCACACATCGAGCAAGCCCGAGAAATCTCCGGCCGCGGCCGGGGAATCGGCCTGAATCAGCTTCAAGGGTCAGAGATGAAGGGCACTCACTCATCCAATTTCTTGATCGTCGCCGATGACGGCGGCTCCTTCGCCTGCAGTCGTGTGGCCACCGCGGCAACTTCGCGCATCACCCGCAGCATGTTGCCGCCGGCCAGCTTGGCAAGCTCCGCATCGCTCCAGCCGCGTCGTGCGAGTTCCACGAGCAGTGCCGGGTACTTGTCGACACCTTCCAGACCCTTGGGCGTATCGGGAATGCCATCGAAATCCGAGCCGATGCCGACGCAGTCGATGCCGGCCACCTTGCGGATATGCTCGATGTGGTCGGCCACCATCGCCAGCGTGACCACCGGCTTCGGGTGCTGGCGATCCCAGGCGGCCAGCGCCGCTTTTGCCCGCTCCGGCTGACCGATGTAGAGGCCGGCATAGGGCGGTGCGTTGAAGCGCGTCTGCTCGGCGGCACGGTCGGCCGACCAGCGGTTGTACGCGGCTGACACATAGGGGGTCGCGAAGGTCGCCATCACGATGCCGTGGTTGCGCGCCACCATTTTCAGTACGTCGTCGGGGACGTCGCGGGGATGGTCGTCCAGGGCGCGCGCGCCGGAGTGCGAGAAGATCACCGGCGCCAGCGAGGCTTTCAGTGCGTCACGCATGGTGTCGGGCGATACGTGGCTGAGGTCGACCATCATGCCGAGACGGTTCATCTCGTGCACCACCGCGCGCCCGAACGGGGTCAGGCCATGATGTTTCGGCGCATCGGTGGCCGAATCCGCCCAGTCGTTGTCCAGCGTGTGGGTCAGC
>DASRUB010000324.1:0-5991 GCA_035655635.1 Rhodanobacter sp.
TAGAAACTGCCCAACGGGCCGGTCAGCGACAGCGTCTGGCCCAGCGCCTGCGGGGTCAGGTAACCGGTCATCAAGCCACCGGGCACTTGCTTGATCAGGAACGACAGCCGGCGTGCGCCCGGCGCCGAACTGAAGGAGTACGAACGCGTCTGTTCACTGCCGGGCACGGCGATGTTGACGTACTGGCCGGGCAGGAACACCGGCGCCTCGGCCCCTTCGGCGACGTCGAATTCCACTTCCAGCGCCGCGTCCTGATGCGGGGTGATTCGCACCAGCGTGGCGTCGAATTTAGCCGTGCCGGTCTTGCATGCGGTCGACGGCAACGGCACCGCAATCACGCAGTCCGACGACGGCACCATCTGGCAGGTCAGCACCAGGCCTTCGGCGGCCTCGTCTTCGGTCAGCGCATCCTCGATGTAGTCGTCGCCGAGGTCGTAGCTGCCCTGCTCGGCGCGGCACTTGCAGGTGCCGCAGACGCCATCGGAACAATCCATCGGCAGATTGATGCGTTGCCGATAGGCGGCATCCAGCACGGTCTCGTTGTCGCGGCACTCGATGAAACGGGTGACGCCGTCCTCGAAACTCAGGGCGATGCGATGGCTCATGGAGTTACCTCGCAGGCGCGGCGGACGCGCCGGTCAGATGTGATAGACATCGATCACCTGATGGATGTAGTCGTTCTTCAGCACCACCTTCTTGCGCGCGATCACGGGCACGTCGCCACTGGTATCGAGCGTGTAGAACGAGGTGCCGAAATAGCTGTCGGTGGTCTTGTAGCGGTGGCTGAGCGTGTGCCAGTTGAAGCGCAGCTCGATGCGATCACCTGCTTGCGACAGCACTTCGATATTGCTCAGGTTGTGGCTGGTACGCGTCTCCGGCAGGCTCGCGCTGGAGCGCTCGGTCTTGATCCGGAACACGCGGTCTTCCAGACCCTCGCGGTTGGGGTAGTAGATCAGCGAGATCTCGGTCTGCGGGTTTTCGACCAAGGTATCGTCGTCATCCCAGGCCGGCATCCAGAACTCCGCCTTCGGCGAATAGCACGACAACCACGCGTCGAAATCGCGGTCGTCCAGCAGCCGCGCCTCGCGGTACAGGAACGCGGCGATCTGCTCATGCGTCAGGCTCATGCCGGCACCTCCGCATCACTCTGCTCCGTGGCCAGCGCATGCGCTATCACCTGCGCCCAGTAGCCGTGCTGCTTCAGGTAAAGGCCTTCATCCTCGGGATGGGTGCCGCTGATCAGCGGCTTCAGCTCCATCGCTTGTGCGTTGTCGTCGGCACCGTCGATCCAGTGGCCGCCGGCACCACGGCTGAGGTCGTTCCATGGCGCGGCGATGCCCTGATAGCCCTGCTGGCAGGAACGGAACTCCTCCAGATCGTCGGGCGTGCCCATGCCGCTGACGTTGAAAAAATCCTCGTACTGGCGGATGCGCAGTGCGCGCATCTGTGCGCTCTCGCCCTTGGGCGCGAAGCAGTAGATGGTGACTTCGGTCTTGTCGATCGCGATCGGGCGTACCACGCGGATCTGCGTCGAGAACTGGTCCATCAGGTAGACATTCGGATACACGCACAGGTTGCGGGTCTGGTTGACGATGAAGTCGGCCTTGTCCTGTCCCAGCTTCTCGGCCAGCGCCTCGCGGTGTGCATACACCGGTCGTACTTCCGGATTGAGCAGCTGGGTCCACAGCAGCATGTGGCCATGTTCGAAGCCGTACACGCCGCCGACCGCCTTGGACCAGCTGTTGGCGTCCACCGCCTGGGTGCCGCCGTCCTCGTAATTGCGCCGACCCATGGTGGCCGCGTAATTCCAGTGCACCGAACTGACGTGGTAACCGTCGGCACCGTTCTCGATTTGCAACTTCCAGTTGCCGTCGTAGGTGTAGCTGGAGCTGCCGCGCAGCACCTCGATGCCGTCGAGCGCCTGGTCCACGATCTGGTCGATGATCACCTTGGTTTCGCCCAGGTGTTCTTCCAGCGGCAGCACGTCGGCGTTGAGGCTGCCGAACAGGAAGCCGCGATACGAGGAGAACTTCGCCACCTTCTTCAGATCGTGCGAACCGTCGGTGTTGAAGCCCGGCGGATAGGCGCCGGTCTTGGCGTCCTTGGCCTTGAGCAGCTTGCCGTTGTTGCTGAAGGTCCAGCCGTGGAACGGACAGGTGAAGCTGCCCTTGTTGCCGCGGTTGCGGCGGCACAACATGGCGCCACGGTGCGCACAGGCGTTGATCAGCGCGTGCAGCTCGCCCTGCTTGTCGCGGGTGATCACCACCGGCTGGCGACCGATTTGGGTGCTGAAATAATCGTTCGGCTCGGGGATCTGGCTTTCATGCGCCAGGTAGATCCAGTTGCCCTCGAAGATATGCCGCATCTCCAGGTCGAAGATCTCCGGATCGGTGAAAATGTCCCGGCGAACCCGATAGATGCCCGCTTCCGCGTCTTCTACCAGAGCTGCTTGCAACGTCTCGCTGATGCGCTTGGCCATGACTTGATCTCGTCTGTGTCCGCCGGGTCGCAAGCGACCGGCACGATAAGGGTTGGACCTGCCGTTGCTGCCGCTGGACTCAGGCCTCCGCGCGCTGGCGCTGCACGATCTGCTCGGCCACCACGTCGGTGAGCGAGGTCAGCGTGAAATCGAACGCGATGTCGGCATACGGTGCGTCCAGTCCGCGGGCCTTGATCGCCTCCGGCGCGGTGATCTGCGCGACCGCAGGAATCAGGTCGTCGCGGGTGGCAAACGCGAAATCGTCGTGCAGGTACGCGTCACCATCGATGTTGATCTGGGTGGTGAGGTGCCGATGCTGATCGGCGGAAACGAAGAAATGGATATGCGCCGGACGCTGGCCGTGACGGCCGATCGTGTCCAGCAGCGCCTGGGTCGGGCCGTCCGGCGGACAGCCATAACCGCAGGGCACCGTGCTGCGGAACTCGTAGCGACCCTGCGCATCGGTGCGGATGCGGCGACGCAGGTTGAACGCGCTCTGCGATGCATCGAAGTGGGAGTACATGCCCTTGCTGTTGGCATGCCATACATCGACGATGGCGCCGGCCAGCGGCTTGCCGGCAACGTCGCGCACGGTGCCGTGCATGATCAGCACCTCACCCACGTCGGCATCGGTGTCGAGGCGGGCGACGCCATCGGAGATCGGCGCACCGGCCACGTACAGCGGACCTTCGATCGTGCGCGGCGTGCCGCCATCGATGCCGGCGGCGGCATCGGCGGCGTCCATGCGGATATCGAGATAGCGCTCGAAGCCGAGGCCGGCGGCGAGCAGGCCCGCCTCACCGGAGGCGCCGAGCTGGTTGAAGTAGTTCACCGCACTCCAGAACTCGTCCGGAGTGATGTCGAGATCCTCGATCGCCTGGAACACGTCGCTCATCACGCGATGCACGATCTGCTTGGCGCGGGTGCTGCCTGCCGCGGACTTCAGGCCGCTGGCAACTTGCAGGAAATCCTGGACCTCGGAGGTTTGGACGGTCTTGACGTTCATGATGTCGGCTCTCTCTCGTTCGTCGATGGCTGGATGGCGGTCTGTGCGGGGGATTCAGCGGTCGTCGTCGTGCAGCGACGACGGATGCCGGCACAGCGGCATCACGGTGATCTCCATGTAGGGGAACAGCGGCAGCGACAGCAGCAGGTCATGCAGTTCACTGCCGCTGGCCACGTCGAACACGCTGACGTTCGAGTACTGCCCGACGATGCGCCAGATGTGACGCCACTGGCCGCTGCGTTGCAGCTGCTGGAAACGCGCCTTCTCGTCGGCCTTCAACTTCGCCGCGGTTTCGGCGGGCACGTCGTGCGGGATGCGCACATCCATGCAGACATGAAAAAGCATGCTCAGACTCCTGGGGTATCGGCGCCGGCGGGCACGCTGACAAGGCGGTGCGCGGCGTCGCGGCGGAAGAACTGCAGGCGGTTCTCGTCCAGCGTGACGCCGAGGCCGGGACCGGTGGGAACGGTGAGCTGGAAGTCGCTGTAGAGCAGCGGCTCGACCAGGATCTCCTCGGTCAGCAGCAGCGGTCCGAACAATTCGGTACCCCACTGCAACTTCGGAAAGGTGCTGAACACATGCGCCGCCGATGCCGTGCCGATCGAGCCCTCCAGCATCGTGCCGCCGTACAGCTCGATGCCGGCAGCATCGGCGATGGTGCCGACGCGCTGTGCCGCGAACAGACCGCCGGCCTGCTCGGTCTTCACCGCGAACACGTCGACCGCGCGTGCGCTGGCCAACTGGAAGGCGGTCTCGGGGTCCTGCACCGACTCGTCGGCCATCACGGCAATCGGAAAGCGCCGGGTCAGCCGTGCCAGCGAGGCTGCATGGGCCGTCGGCTGTTCGACCAGATCGCAACCGACGTCGGCCAGTGCCGGCAGGCCGTGCACCGCGTCGGTCTCGCTCCAGGCCATGTTGACGTCGACGCGCACGCTGGCGCGGTCACCAACGGCGCGCTTGATCGCCGCCACGTGCGCCACATCGTCCCGCACCGCACGCATGCCGATCTTCAGCTTGAACACGTTGTGGCGACGCTCGGCCAGCATCCGCTCGGCCTCGGCGATGTCGCGGGCGGTGTCGCCCGAGGCCAGGGTCCAGGCCACCGGCAGGCGATCGCGCATCCGGCCGCCGAAGAATTCGGACAGCGGCAGGCCGACCCGCTTGCCCTGCGCATCCAGCAGCGCCGTTTCCACCGCACACTTGGCGAAGTGGTTGCCCTTCACCAGCTTGCCGAGCTTCGCCATCAGTGCGCGCACGCGGGTCGGATCGCCGTCCTTCAACAACGGCGCCATGTAAGTGTCGATGGCGAGCTTGATGCCCTCGGGACTTTCCGGGCCGTACGCCATGCCGCCGATGGTGGTGCCTTCGCCGATGCCGACGATGCCATCGGAACACCACAGCCGCACGATCATCAGGGTCTGTGCGTTCATCGTCGCCACCGACATGCGATGCGGACGAATGGTCGGAATATCCAGCAAGAGCGTTTCCACGCGTTCGATGCGCGGAGCGAGGTGGGAAGCTTGGTCGTGTGCGATGTCCATGCGCCGATTCTTCGCCTGATCGGCGCGCAGAGTCCAAGACCGTTGCAGTCTCGCTTGATACCTATGCGGTATAGTCTGACCGCAAGCCTTGGTTTTCATGGCTTGGCTGCACTGCAACATACCCTGGATAGCCATTCGCAGCAGGCATCTCCGTGGACCTCCGCCAACTCCGTTACTTCGTCGCCGTGGCGCGCGAGCGCAATTTCACCCGCGCGGCCGAACTGCTGCATATCGCGCAGCCACCGCTGAGCCGACAGATCCAGCAACTGGAAGAAGACATTGGCGTGCAGTTGCTGGTGCGCACCAGTCGTCCGCTCAAGCTCACCGACGCCGGGCGCTATTTCTACGAACAGGCGCTGCAAATTCTCGGCCGCGTCGAACAGACCAAACTGGCGACGCGGCGGCTGGGCAAATCCGAGCGCAGCGTGCTGTCGATCGGCTTCGTGTCCTCCACCCTCTACGGCGGCTTGCCGCTGGTCGTACGGCGGCTGCGCCAGCGCTATCCGGAGCTGGACGTACAGCTGGTGGAACTGCTCTCCGCGCAGCAGACCGAGGCGCTGAAGAACCGCCGCATCGATGTCGGCTTCGGCCGCATCCGCGTGCCGGACCCGGCGGTGGAACGCGTGATCATGCGCGAGGAACGCCTGGTGCTGGCGATACCTGGCAACCACCCGCTGTCCGAAGGCGAAGGCCCGCTACCGCTCGACACACTCGCGCAGCAGAACCTGATCGTCTATCCGAAGGAACCTCGCCCCAGCTTCGCCGACTCCGTGCTGTCGCTGCTCGCCGACCGCGGCGTGCGCCCGGCCGAAGTACAGGAAGTACGCGAGCTGCAGACCGCACTGGGACTGGTCGCCGCCGAAGTCGGCCTGTGCGTGGTACCGGCCTCGGCGCAAGCATTGCGCCACGACATCCATTACCGCGACATCGACGACGAAGACGCGACCTCGCCGCTGATCATGATC
>DASRUB010000325.1:0-28336 GCA_035655635.1 Rhodanobacter sp.
AGCCGCGATCACGTTGCGCCGCACTGTCGCGGCTGAAGCCGCTCCTACAGCCGCGCCTGAATCATCCAGCACGGCGCTCATGCGACCACCCGGCGTTTGGACGTCTCCACGACCGTGGCACGGGACAGCGCCGCATCGAGATCGCGCAGCAGGTCGTCACCGTCCTCGATGCCGACCGACAACCGCAGCAGGCTGTCGGCGATGCCGGCGGTGCGCCGCGCTTCGGGCGCCATCGACGCATGCGTCATCGATGCCGGGTGCGCGATCAGGCTTTCCACGCCACCCAGCGATTCGGCCAGCGAGAAATATTCGAGGCCGTCGACGAACGCCTCGATCCGGCTCACGTCGCCTTCCAGCTCGAAGCTGAGCATGGCGCCGAAGCCCTGCTGCTGGCGCGCCGCCAACGCATGTTGGGCGTGCTTGGCAAGTCCGGGGTAATACACCGTACGGACGGCTGGATGGCTATCCAGATGCTCCGCGATGCGCGTGGCGTTCTCCTGGTGCTGGCGCAAGCGCACGCTGAGCGTGCGCAGGCCGCGCAGGGTGAGATAGCTGTCGAACGGCGCGCCAGTAAGGCCGTTGCAGTTGGCCCACCACTTCAGCTGCTCGAACACCGCCGCGTCGCGTGCCACCACCGCGCCACCGACCACGTCGCTGTGGCCGTTGATGTACTTGGTGGTGGAGTGCACCACCACGTCCGCACCGAGCACCAGCGGCTGCTGCAATGCTGGCGACAGGAAGGTGTTGTCGACCACCACCAGCGCGCCGACGGCGTGCGCGGCCTGTGCCACGTGGCGGATGTCGGTGATCCTTAGCAGCGGGTTCGACGGCGTCTCCACCCAGACCAGTGCCGGCTTGCGCGCCAGTCCCGCGGCCAACGCCACGCTGTCGGTGAGGTCGGCGAACTCCACGCTGAAGCGGCCCTTCTTCGCCCACGCATCAAGCAGCCGCCAGGTGCCGCCGTAGCAGTCGTGCGCGGCCAGCACGGCGGCACCGGCCGGCACCAGTTCCAGCGCCAATGCCACCGCCGACATGCCGCTGGACGTCACTACCGCGCCCGCACCCTGCTCCAGATCCGCCAGCGCCGCGCCCAGCAGGTCGCGCGTGGGGTTGCCGCTGCGCGAGTAGTCGTAGGCGCGCTTGCGGCCGAAGCCCGCGAAGCTGTAGTTGGTCGACAGGTGCAGCGGCGGCACCACCGCGCCGTGCTGGGTGTCGCTTTCGATGCCGGCGCGCACGGCGCGGGTACAGGGGGCGGAATCGGTCATCTCAATCTCCAGGTCTTTCGGCAATCGGTGTATGCAGGTTTTTGCTTCGTAGGGCGGGCACTGCCCGCCGGCTTTTCGGTGACGCGTCACGACCCCGAGGGCGGCGGGCAGTGCCCGCCCTACGAAGCCGGGACGTACGCCGCTACGCGAGGGCTTCGCGCAGCAGCGGCGCGAGTTGTTCGGGTTCCTTCAGGAAGGCGTCGTGGCCGTACGGCGACTCGACCACTTCCAGCGTGGCCGGGCCGCGCAGGCGTCGCTGCAGCTCGCACAAGTCGGCCAGCGGCACCAGTCGATCCGACGGAAACCCGATCAGCGTGGCGGGCGCCGGGACTTGCTCGGGTGCCACGTCGTGCAGGTCGATCGACTCCGACAACGCGAGAAAGCGGTTCGCATCGAAACGCTCGACGAAGCGCTGACCCTGGTGTTCGAGATAGTCCTCCACCGGGAAGTGAAAGCGCTCGTCGCGCCATTCCGGGCCGCCGGCGAAGCGCCGACCGAATTCGGCACTGCCGCGGTAGCTGGTGATCGCGAGCTGGCGCGCCAGAGCCAGCGCCTCGTCAATCCGGCCACTGGCCTGGCCCAGCCGCACGATGCCGCGCTGCACGCTGCGCTGCGCGGTGCTGAGCGGGTGCGCCCGGTGTGCACCGGCCAGCAGCACCAACCTGCCGACCCGGCGCGCATGCCTGGCGCCGAACGCCAGCGCCACCATGGCACCGTAGGAAGCACCGACGAAGGCATGCGCGTGCGCCACGCCGAGCGCCGGCAGCAACGCCGCCAAAGCGTCCGCCTGGTCCTCGCTGGATACCGCGCTCACGCCCAGCTGGGCCGCATCCAGCCAGTCGATGACCAACACCCGCCAGTGGCCCAGGTCAATCGCGGCGCCATCGCCGACCAGCGCCTGCCACCAACCGGCAGGCGCGTGTTCATCGATCGCGGTGATGTTGCGGTCGGCCGAGATACCGCCTTGCACGACGACGGTCGGGTTCCCCACCGCGCCAAACCACGAGTAACTGACGTCGACCTCGCGCTGGCCATCACCATACTTCGGCGCGAGCGCCACGCGACGCGTGCCGCGCTGCACGGGAATGCCCGGCGGCCTGCGCAGTGCCTCGGACATGCCCGCAAAGATGGCATGGCGGTCTTCGGCGTGACTGGTCTGGCTCTGCAACGTCATGAAATCCTCTCCGGCAGGCATCGCCCTGCGAGGGCCGGAAAGGTCGCCACGGCGTCGGCAGCTGGCTGCTGCGGAACCGATGACGCCCATCTACCGGCAGGTGCACCAGGCACCTCCGCAGGAGTTGGCACCGTGGCGGAAAGATTCCGCAGGTTGCCCCGGCTTCCAAGGGCCTGTCCCTCAGCCGGTCTCGATGAGTGGACTGGATAGTGATTGTTCGCATGAATGTTGTCAATAGACGTCTAAACACCTAAACGTCCAGACATCCATGCGAACCGTACCTCGTGCCCGGATCCAGGTGCCTGGGCCGGCGGACGGGGCCGGCCAGCGGCATTGCTGCCGCAAACCCATGAACAGCCCACGTCACCCGCCGTCATCGCCATTCCATCAATTCACGCCGGATCACCGTTGATCCGGCTGCCGACCGCTGGCGACAGGACCGGAATACCGCCGCCCGCCAAGGCCTCCACGAACCGATTGGCCGCTGCGGACGATCCTGCTACCTTGGCGCCCATGACCCCCCGCCCCACCCTCGCCGCCTTGCAGGCTCCCGTGCATCGCGACGGCTTTGCCTTCACCACTGCCGACACCATGCGCCACTTCCTGCGCAGACAGGACATGGACGACTGGGACGCGTTCAGCGCCAGCTGGAATGACCTGGCTCCAGACACCTACCTGGCCGAGTTGGGCCGGCACCGGCGTCGCCGCCATGCCACCTTCACGATTGAACCCGATGGCGCCGTGCAGCGGGAGCAGCACCAGCCACACTGGCAGAGTGCGCTCTACAACCCACTGCAGGGCGACCTCCAGCGCTGGTTTCTGCCCATGCGCCCGGCGCTTGCCAAAGGCCCCAGCATGCAATGCATCCTGCGTTTCGCGCACGCGCTGTTCACGCCGATGAAGCCCGGCGCGCCACGGCGCTGGCATGTCGAGGCCCATCAGTTCCGGATTGAGGCGCGCGCGGACGAACCCGGCGAACCGACCCCCGAGGGCATCCATCGGGATGGCGTCGACTTCGTGCTGGTGCTGCTGATCGATCGCCTCAACATCGAGAGCGGCACGACCACCATTCACGCCGACGACGGGTGCCTGCTCGGCAGTTTCACCCTGGCCCACCCGTTCGACGCCGCGCTGGTCAACGACGCCCGCGTGCGCCACGGGGTAACGCCGGTCACGCCGATCGACCCGGCCCAGCCTGCGCACCGCGACGTGCTGGTGGTGACGCTCAAGGCGATCGAGCCTTCCGTGGAGTGATGGCGTCGCGGCGCGACGTTGCCGCACGGGGCACGGACTGCAACACTTGGACATCGACCCAATCCCGGGGAAGTCATGTCCATCGCCGCCACCGTCCTGATCGCGCTGATCGCCCTGCTGCATGTCTGGTTCCTGATCCTGGAAATGTTCCTGTGGACCCGGCCGTCCGGTCGAAAAGCGTTCGGCCTCAGCCAGGAATTCGCCGAACAGAGCAGCGCGCTGGCTGCCAACCAAGGGCTTTACAACGGCTTTCTCGCTGCCGGACTGGTGTGGGGGCTGTGGCTGGGCCCCAGCGGCGGCGAGATAAAAGTGTTCTTCCTCGCCTGCGTGCTGGTGGCTGGCGTCTTTGGTGGACTCACCGCCGCGCGCAAGATCCTGTGGTTCCAGGCGCTGCCGGCCGCCATCGCCTTGCTGTTGCTGGTGGCGGCGTGACAAGCGCGCACGAGGTGAACCCCGCCCGCGAGGCGGTGGGTGCCCATTTCGACCCGGTGCTGATGCAGCGCGCGCGTGAGCGCAGCTGGGCAGCGCTGCACGCCATCCGCGCCCGCATGCACCCGGGCATCAGCGAGGCCGAGGCCAGGCTCGTGGCCGCCGAGGTGTTCGCCGAACTGGGTTGCGAGAGACTGTGGCACCCGCCGCTGATCCGCATCGGCCCTAACACCACCAGGACCTTTCGCCAGCGCTCCGACCCCAACGTGCGGCTGGGTGAGGACGACAGCTATTTCATTGACCTCGGCCTGGTATTCGATAGGCACGAGGGCGATGTCGGCGACACCTTCGTGCAGGGCCACGCGCCGCAGCGGCAGGCGTGCGCCGAAGCTGCGCGCGAACTGTTCAGGCAGGTAGCCGCGACCTGGCGCGATGAAGGTTTGAGTGGCCTCGCGCTGTATGCGTTTGCGCATGAACGCGCGCACGCGATGGGCTGGCGGCTGAACCATGCGACCAGGGGTCATCGGCTCGGAGATTTCCCGCATGCGATCCACCGCGGCGGGGATCTGGGCGACCTGGAAAAGGCCCCGGCCAGCGGCCTGTGGGTCCTGGAAATCCAGATTGCCCATCCGGACCAGCCGTTCGGTGCGTTCTACGAGGATCTGCTCCACCACACCACGTCGGAGTGAATCCGACCTCGGTCAGAACCTGACACAGCGCGTCGCAGTCGGTCGGCGTCTCGCGCGCCTGCCCGGCAGGCCTGGCCGCACTTGTTGAGCACGCCGGCGCGCGCGGCGTGCGGTGGATCCCGAGAGGTCGTGAATAGTGCGCGTACTTGAACTGATGCCATCCATGGCATCAGCCCTTCGGGCAGCGTTGCTGCTCAAGATGGCAATCCTGCCATCTTGTCCCCGCACAGCGGGGGAAGGTGCCCGAAGGGCGGAAAGGGGCGCCTTTCGCCGTGCAAAAGCAGGATCAAGAGCACCCCCATCCGCCTGCGGCACCTTCCCCCGCTAGCGGGGGAAGGAAAACTTGGGCTCCACGCCAGCCCGTCGACTATTCACAAACTCTGAGCGCAGGTTTGGCACCGCTCATGCATGGCTCCTTGGCAAAGCGAATGGCCGCAGCCCCGTTCCGGGGTTGCGTATCGGGCCGTTCCACTTCCACGCGAGGACAGACACATGCAGGCAACGATGGCGGGGAGCCCGCTTTCGGTATCCGAAAGCCCACTTTCGGTATCCGATCAACACGGTGCCACCGTGCGCAATTTTCTTGAGCACGCCCGGGCCATCGCGGCCGGCGAGGCGGAAGGGGGTGTTTTCACCTGGTTTCTCGCCACCGAGTACCAGTGGGAAATGGAATCGGCCTGCACCTGGCTGGTCGAATCGCCCGCCAGCCGGCTTGCCAGGGACGACAAGGAATCCCTGCGCCACTTCCTCAGGGGCATGCCGGAAATCCGCCAGGCCATCATGGCCGGCCGCAAAGCCGCCGCACAACGCGCCGATCGCTCGCGGCTGCTGGAATCGACCGACTGGCTGGAACTCGCGTCCCTGCCGAGCTGGCAGGACTTCACCGTGCGCACCGCCATCTTGCTGAGCCAACTTGGCGAACCGGCCAGGAACGACTACCACTACGACGCCATCGCCTAGGAGGCGTGGGTCGCAGACCGACCAACCAAAGCCCGACAGGCGCCCTGATCTGTCGGGTTTTGGTGGCCGAGTCGAAGATTTGGCGGTCCGACGACAGATTCCTGACGCTTTGCCGGTCCATCGTGGCTTCATGGGCCCGGAGTCGGCGGTAGTGGACCGCATCGGCGGACCGGCGGACCGGCGGACCGGCAGACCGGCCAACCAACAACGCCTGACAGCCTCCCTGGAGCAAAAGCGAAACCGGCTGCCATGAGTGGCCTTCCCGGTCGCGTCCGTTAAACTCAACGGTTTGCGGCTCGGCGCGGTGGCGCCGACCCGTTCACCGAACGGAGTTGAATCGTGGCCCGCCAGAAACCCCTCAAGCTCTACCGCAACATCGGCATCATTGCGCACATCGACGCCGGCAAGACCACCACCACCGAGCGCGTGCTCTATTACACCGGCAAGAAGCACCAGATCATCGACGTGCATGACACGAAGGATGGCAAGGGCTCGACCACTACCGACTACATGGAGCAGGAGCGCAAGCGCGGCATCACGATCCAGTCGGCGGCGGTGACGGCGGAATGGAAGGGCCACCAGATCAACGTGATCGACACGCCCGGACATGTGGATTTCACGATCGAAGTGAACCGCTCGTTGCGCGTGCTCGACGGTGCCGTGGTGGTGTTTGACGGAGTGGCCGGCGTGGAGCCGCAGACCGAGACCAACTGGCGCCTGGCCGACCAGTATCACGTGCCGCGCGTGTGCTACATCAACAAGATGGATCGCATCGGTGCCAGCTTCGCGCACTGCATCAAGGGCATCCGCGAGCGTCTGAACGCGCCGGCGCTGCTGTGCCAGATTCCGCTGGGCAGCTCTGATGAATTTGTCGGCATGGCCGACTTGGTCGCCAACGTGGCCTACATCTGGAACTCCGACGACAAGGACAGCAAATGGGAAACCGTGTCCTTCGAGGAAGCGAAGGCGCGCCTGAAATTCAACTCCACCGTGGACACCGACTGGGTGGCACGTTTGCCCGCGCTGCGCGAGGAGATGCTCGAAACCGCGCTGGCCATGGATGACGACGCATTCGGCCATCTGATCGAAACCGGCGAGCATGACCCGGAGATGCTCAAAAAGTGCATCCGCAAGGGCTGCGTCAGCGGCCAGCTGGTGCCGGTGTTCTGCGGCTCCTCGTACAAGAACAAGGGTGTGCAGCAGTTGCTCGACGCCGTGGTCGACTACATGCCGTACCCGGGTGAGAACGGCGGCATCTCGATCGTCGACGAAGACGGAAACGTCATCGGCGAACAGGAAGTGAAGGACGACGCCCCGGCCCGTGCGCTGGCGTTCAAGGTGATCAACGACCAGTTCGGCACGCTGACCTTCTGCCGCATCTACTCCGGCGTGATCAAGAAGGGCGACACGCTGATGAACGTCACCCGCGGCAAGAAGGAACGCGTGGGCCGCATCGTCGAGGTGCAGGCCGACCACACCAGGGAAATCGACGAAGTCCGCGCCGGCGACATCTGCGCCTTCGTCTCGATGAAGGACACCGAGACCGGCGATTCGCTGAGCGATCCGGCGCACCCGGCCCTGCTCGAGCGCATGCGCTTCCCCGATCCGGTGATCAGCGTGTCGGTCGAGCCGAAGAGCCGCAACGACGTCGACAAGCTGTCCACCGCGCTCTACAAGATGGTCAAGGCCGACCCGTCGTTGCGCATGGAAGTGGACCAGGAAACCGGGCAGACCGTGCTCAAGGGCATGGGCGAGCTGCATCTGGAAATCACCATCGACCGCATGCGCAGCGAGCTGGGCGTGGAAGCCAACATGGGCAAGCCCAAGGTCAGCTTCCGCGAAGCATTCGGCCAGACTGTCGAACACACCTACACGCACAAGAAGCAGTCCGGCGGCTCGGGCCAGTTCGCCGAGGTGAAGATGATCTTCGAGCCGGGCGAGCCGGGTTCAGGCGTGGTGTTCTCCGACGAAGTCGTCGGCGGCCGCGTGCCGCGCGAATACATCCCGGCGGTGGAGCATGCGATCAAGGTGGAGTCGCGCCAGGGCCAGGTCGCCGGCTACGAGGTGGTGGATTTCAAGGCGCGTCTGCTCGACGGCAAATACCACGACGTTGACTCCTCCGCACTGGCCTTCGAGATCGCCGGCCGCGCCTGCTTCCGCGAAGCGCAGCGACTGTCCAAGCCGAAGCTGCTGGAACCGATCATGAGCCTGGAAGTGGTCACCGAGGCGACCTATCTCGGCGACGTGATCGGCGACATCAACCGTCGCCGCGGCCAGATCACCGACCAGGGCCAGAAGGGTACCTCGGCCTTCGTGCAGGGCTTCGTGCCGCTGTCCGAGATGTTCGGCTACATCAACTTCCTGCGCTCGGCCACCAGCGGCCGCGGCAACTTCTCGATGATCTTCGATCATTACGAGGAAGTGCCCGCCAGCATGGTCGAGAAGCTGATGGAGAAGGAGTCGAAGTAAGCCTTGGCTTCGCGTCGACGCCGACTCCTTGCAGTCGGCGTCGAATGGAAAGGCCCGGACGCAGGTTCCGGGCTTTTTTATGGTTGGTGAAACCACCTGACGACCTTGGCGCCACCTTCAACGCGAAAAAATGCGCGCCTGAAACGGGAAGACTCTCCCGATCTGTCCATGGGATCAACGATCCATCGGGCAGGCATCGAGGAAACTTTTTACGACAATTTTATGCGGCATCCCATCGCTGTTACGGCGTTATTGCAACCCGATACCCAGAATGCTCGCCTGAGTCATTCCAGGCATCCACCATGTCCACCATCACGCCTTGTCCGCCTGCGCCCGCGCCGGCCACGCGCTGTCCTGCGCCTGCTTCCGCACCGCCAACCCCAGACCAGCCGCGATGAACGCAAACCCGCCGTCACGAAGGCTGGCCACGCTGGCCCTCGGCGCCGTGGGCGTGGTCTACGGCGACATCGGCACCAGCCCGCTGTACACGCTGAAGGAGGTCTTTGGCGAGCACGGCATGCTGGCGACGTCGGCGAATGTGCTCGGCGCGCTGAGCCTGATCTTCTGGTCGTTGATCATCGTGGTGTCGATCAAGTACCTGTTGTTCATCATGCGCGCGGACAACAAGGGCGAGGGCGGCATCATGGCGCTGCTGGCGCTGGCCCAGCGCAGTGCCCGCCACCTACCCCGGCTGCGGCTGACCATCATCGGGCTTGGCCTGTTCGGCGCGGCGCTGTTCTACGGCGATGGCGTGATCACGCCGGCGATCTCGGTGCTGTCGGCGGTGGAAGGCCTGCAGGTGGCGGCACCCGATCTGCAGCCGTGGGTGGTACCGATCACCATCGGCGTGATCATCTCGCTGTGCTGGTTGCAAAAACGCGGAACCCGCCAGATCGGTTCCTTGTTCGGCCCGGTATGCGCGCTGTGGTTCATCGTCATCGCGGGACTGGGCGCGCTGGGCATTGCGCGACACCCGGCGGTGCTGCTGGCGATCAGCCCGGTTTATGGCGTGGCGTTCTTTCTGCACAACCATGCCGAGGCGTTCTTCGCGCTGGGCGCGGTGGTGCTGGCCGTCACCGGTACCGAGGCGCTGTATGCAGACATGGGCCACTTCGGTAAACGACCGATCCAGCTGGCCTGGTTCAACTTCGTGTTGCCCGCGCTGGTATTGAACTACTTCGGCCAGGGCGCGCAGATCCTGCAGGATCCTGCCGCGGTCGCCAATCCGTTCTATCACCTGGTGCCGCGATTCATGCTGTATCCGATGATCGCGCTGGCCACCGCCGCGACCGTGATCGCCTCACAGGCGGTGATCTCCGGCGCGTTCTCGATGACCCGCGAGGCGATGCAGCTGGGCTACATGCCGCGCATGCGCGTCGTACACACCTCGCGCGAAATGTCCGGGCAGATCTTCGTGCCATGGATCAACTGGATCCTGATGATCCTGATCGTGGCGGCCGTACTGGGCTTCCGCTCGTCGGACAACCTCGGTGCGGCCTATGGCACAGCCGTCACCGGCACCATGGTCACCACCACCTTGCTGGCCTTGGTGGTGGCACGTCTCCAGTGGCGCTGGCCCTTGCCGGCCGTGCTTGCCACCGGCGCGTGCCTGCTCAGCGTGGACCTCGGCTTCTTCAGTGCGAACCTGGTCAAGGTGGCGCACGGCGGCTGGTTTCCGCTGGCACTGGGGCTGTGCGTGTTCGTGGCGATGACCACCTGGCGACGTGGACGCGAGCTGGTGGTGCGCGAGATCCAGCAGGGTGGTTTTGCGCTGGCGCCGTTCATCCGGAACCTGGCCGATCATCCGTTGACACGCGTGGCCGGCACCGCCGTCTTCCTCACCGCCAATGCCGACGCCATCCCGAGCTCCCTGCTGCACAACCTCAAGCACAACAAGGTGCTGCACGAGCGCAATGTGGTGCTGACCGTCGAGACGCTCGATACCCCGCTGGCCGAGCCGGCCGAGCAATGCGAGTGGACCACGCTGGGCGGGGGTTTCATTCGATTGCGCCTGCGCTTCGGCTTCGGCGAAGATCCCGATGTGCCAAAGCGGTTGGCGCAATGCAGCCACGACGGCCTGCCGTTCGACATGATGGACACCACTTTTTTCCTCTCTCGCGAGACCGTGGTGGCCGGCAAGCAGCGGCATGGAATGGCGTTGTGGCGTGACCACCTGTTTGCGTTCATGGCGCACAATGCGCTGTCCGCGACTGCCTTCTTCCAGATTCCGGGCAATCGGCGCATCGAGCTGGGATCGGAGGTTGAGATATGAAACGAGGCCGACCATGTCGAGCGCCCCGCATCTGCTGAACACTCATGCACGCAGCACCTGCGCAAAGCGGCTTAGCCGCCCATTCCGCGTCAGCGCGGCGGGAAGCTTTCTGCATGCGTGACCCGCTGCCGCTGACTCCGCGGGTCCTTCGCGTCCGCGCGACCGACTACCTGTTTGCCACGGCGGTGACCTTGCTCGCCTTCGCGGTTGCTGTTGCCGCCGACCGCTATTTCTCGGCCGCCAACCTCTCGCTGATCCTGCTGACTGCCGTGCTTGCGGTCGCCATCCGCAAACCCATGGCCGTGGCGGTTTATACGGCCGTGCTGTGCTTCCTCGGCGACAACTTCTTCTTCACCCCGCCGCGGCACACGCTGGCCATCGACAGCATCGACGATGTACTGGCGATCGGATTGTTCCTGATCGTCGCCCTGGTCTGCAGCCGCATGGCCACCCGACTATCCAGCCAGGTGGTCTCGCTGCAGGTGGCCCAGCGGCGCGCACGCACGCTGCTGCAGTTGGGCCAGCAATTGGCCGCGGCGGCCGACACGGCGGCAATTCGCGAGGTTGCCACGCTGGCGCTGACCCGGGTGGCAGGTGCAACGGCGTCCATGCGACCTGCCGACCCATCGCGTTCCGGTCCGTCGCTTTCCGAGCCGTCGTTTTCCGAGCCATCGCTTTTTTCCGAGCCCCGAGCAGCCGATCAAGGCGGCGAGTGGATCATTCCGCTGCGGGTCGGCGCCCACCACCATGGCAGCGTGGTCTTTGCATCCGGCGTGGCGCGCGACCTCAATGCCGACCAGCGCGAACTCGTCCTCACCATGACACAGGACATCGCGCTGGCGCTGGAGCGTGACCGGCTGGCGCAGGAACTGGAGCAGTCCCGCGTGCAGGGCGAAACCGAACGCCTACGCAACGCCCTGCTCTCCTCGGTATCGCACGACCTGCGCTCGCCGCTGGCCTCGATGATCGGCGCCGCCGACACCCTCGCCATGTACGAGGCGCAACTGCCACAGGATGAGCGCCGGCAACTGCTGCAGGCGATCCTGCACGAAGGTCAGCGACTGGACCGCTACATCCAGAACCTGCTCGACATGACCCGGCTCGGCCACGGCACGCTCAAACTGCACCGCGACTGGGTCGACGCGACCGAAGTGGTGGTCGCCGCCACCGACCGGCTGCGTCGCTTCTTTCCCGAGCTGGTATTGCAGACGGTGCTGCCGCACGACACCGTACTGCTCTACGTGCATCCGGCGCTGATCGAGCAGGCCCTGTTCAACGTGCTGGAAAATGCCGCCCACTTCTCACCACCCGGCGAGGCCGTGCGTGTCGTGGTGAGCGTCGCCGACGAGCAGTTGCTTATCGACGTGATCGATCGCGGCCCGGGCATTCCGCCGGATGAGCGCGCGCGCATCTTCGACATGTTCCATTCGGTCTCGCGTGGCGACCGCGGCGGCAAGGGCACCGGCCTGGGCCTGTCGATCTGCCGCGGCATGATCGGCGCGCACGGCGGCTCGGTGGAGGTCTTGCCGGGCGATGGCGTCGGCACCAGCATGCGTATCACCCTGCCGCTGCCACCCGCACCGGAGACAATCGCTTGAACCCTTCCGCGCCACGTGTGCTGGTGATCGACGATGAGATGCAGATCCGTCGCTTCCTCGACATCGGCCTGCGCGCCGAAGGCTATCAGGTGCTGCAGGCGGCCAACGCCGCCGAGGGCCTTGCGCTCGCCGCCACGCAATCGCCGGATCTGGTCATCCTTGATCTGGGGCTGCCCGACCGCGAAGGCCACGAGGTGCTGGCCGAGCTGCGCCAGTGGAGCGCGGTGCCGGTGCTGATGCTGTCCGTGCGCAACGCCGAGAGCGAGAAGGTGCGTGCGCTCGACAACGGTGCCAACGACTATGTGACCAAGCCGTTCGGCATGCAGGAACTGATGGCGCGCCTGCGCGCCTTGTTGCGCCACCACCCCATCGCCGGCCCGGCCGACATGCCGCCGCTGTATGACGACGGCCAGTTGCGTGTGGATCTGGTCCGGCGCGAAGTCAGCCTCGCCGGCAGCGAGGTCGCGCTGACCCGCAAGGAATACGCCGTGCTCGCCCTGCTCTTGCGCCATGCCGGCCGCGTGGTCAGCCAGCAACAGTTGCTGCGCGAAGTGTGGGGCGCCACCCATGTGCAGGACACACATTACCTGCGCATCGTGATCGGTCGCCTGCGCCAGAAGCTGGGCGACGATCCGGGCGCACCGCGCTGGCTGAAGACCGAGCCGGGGGTAGGCTACCGGTTCCTGGAGGGCCAGGATCGTTGATCGGTGGGAGTGACGTGGTTGCGGGAGGCGGCGTGCTGCCCGCGGCGACGCTTTCAATCGACCCCGCCGAACCCGGCTCAACGGCTGTCGGGCAACCAGCCGTCGAGAGGTCGACGGGGACCTGGCGTGCCTTCACACCGCCAGATGCTCGTACAGGATCACCGCGCCCACCCCGATCAGGATCACCCCGCCGAGCACTTCGGCGCGCTTGCCGACCATCGCGCCGAGCACCCGGCCGAGCATGATGCCCAGGGTGACCATGCTGAAGGTACACAGGCCGATCACCACCGCCACGACGGCAATCGGAATATCGACGAAGGCCAGTCCTACGCCGACCGCCAGCGCGTCGATACTGGTGGAAAGACCGGTGAGCGCGAGGGCGACGAAGCCATGCTTCTTCGCCTCGTCGACCGGCTCGTCCGGCTCCGGCTTCAATCCGTTCCAGATCATGTGCAGGCCCAGCGCCAGCAGCAGGCCGAAGGCGACCCAGTGGTCCCAGGTCTGGATGTAGCGCGAGGCGCCCTTGCCCAGCAGCCAGCCGAGCACCGGCGTGATCGCCTCGATCACGCCGAAGATCAGCCCCGCGCGCAGTGCCTGGCTGAGCCGTGGTTTGGCCATGGCCGCGCCCTTGCCGATCGCCGCGGCGAACGCGTCGGTGGACATGGCGAAGCCGAGCAACAGGATGGAAAGAGGGTTCATGCGTTATCTCAAACGACGGGGCTGGACGCAACGGCGCGACGACGCGCCCCACCGCTGTGGCGTCGTCAGCCGTTGGTCTCGCCAACCGGGATCGGTGTCTTCGCCACGGCAGGCTTGCCGAGCATGTTGACGAAGACGCCTCGCAAGCACGAGGTAGGCTACTCCCCAAAGGGTGTCGCGCTGCCGGCATCGCCACCAACGCGGCGGCAAGATTAGCACGGCGGCGCTGCAACCCGGCAGATGCCAATCGGACAGATGCACGCGAGCGAGCTGCCGCGCATACTCGGGCATCGCACAACACACGCACAGGGGATTTCGAATGAGAACACCACACGCTCTCGCCTCAGCCACGGCGGCCACCCTGGTCTTCTGTGCCGGCATCGGACTGGCACACGCCGACACGACAGCCGGCAGCAGCGCTGCCGCCCTGCCCGACACCATGGCGATGCTGAAGCATGCCATCAGCATCCACACGGTCGAGGGCCAGCACCAGGTGCCGGTGCTGGCCGCCTATCTGGCCGACAAGTTGAAGGCGGGCGGTTTTGCCGCAAGCGACGTCGAGATTATCCCGGTCGGCGAAACCGCCGCGCTGGTGGCGCGCTACCGTGGCACCGGTGAGGGCAAACCGATCCTGCTGTCCGGGCACATGGACGTGGTGGCGGCGAAGCGCAAGGACTGGACCCGCGATCCGTTCACCCTGATCGAGGAGAACGGCTATCTCTACGGCCGCGGCAGCGCGGACATGAAAACCGCGGTGGTCGTGCTGGTCGAAACCCTGATCCGGCTCAAGCACGAAGGCTTCAAGCCGCGCCATGACCTGATCCTGCTGCTGTCCGGCGATGAAGAGACCGATATGGCTACGACCCGCGAACTGGCGAAGCGCTATCACGACGCCGAGTTCCTGCTCAACGCCGACGCCGGCGGCGGCACGCTGGACGCCGCCACCGGCAAGCCCGTGCTGTACGAGATCCAGGCCGCCGAAAAGACCTATGCGGATCTCCAGATCAGCCTGACCTCAGCCGGTGGCCACTCCAGCGAACCCAACAACGACAACGCCATCTACCGGCTGGCGCGCATCATCGACCGCGTCGCCGCCTACCAGTTTCCACCGAAGAGCAACGAGATCACCCTCGCCTCGCTGCATGCACTCGGCGCGCACACCCCCGGCCCGCTGGGCGCGGCGATGACGCAGTTCGCCGCCCACCCCGATGATGCCGCTGCCGCGGCCACCATCTCGGCTGATCCCGCCTACGTCGGCCAGATCCGCACCACCTGCGTGGCCACCATGCTCAACGGCGGCCACGCGCTCAACGCGCTGCCGCAGAGCGCCAGCGTCAACATCAACTGTCGGATCTTCCCAGGCACCTCGGTCGACAGCGTGCGCGACACCCTGGTCAAGGTGATCGACGACAAGACCGCCACCGTCGCCGTGCAGCCGCCACCGCCGGTGGCCAGCCCCGCCTCACCGCTGCGCCAGGACGTGATCGCCGCCGTCACCGCCGCCGTCCACGCCCGCTTCCCCGGCGTGGAAATCGTCCCCGGCATGTCCGCCGGTGCCTCCGACAGCATGTACTTCCGCAACGCCGGCGTCCCCAGCTACGGCGTCGATGCCTCGTTCACCAAACCCGACGACACGTTTGCGCATGGGCTCAACGAGAAGCTACCGGCTTCGGAAGTGGCGGCGGGGTTGGAGTTCTGGCATCGGGTGTTGGTGCAGTTGGCGAAGTGAGGTAACTGGCAGAGCTGGCGTAGTGTCGGCTCCCGATCTCGGACAGATGTTGGAACAACTGAACCTGACTCCGTTCTCGCGGTGCGGCATGCGACCAGCCGCCACAAACCTTGCCGGGATTCATTTAAGTTATCATCGGATGATATATAGTCATGTCAAAGGAAGACGTGGGACTGGAAACGCTGCTGTTGCTCAACGGCGAGATCTACGATCAGGGCAACGGTTACTGGATCAAGATCGAGGCATGGCGTATCGAGGCGAATGAGCATGTGCCACACGGCATACGCTACGCGCTGACATTGCATGATCGCTATGGCACGCGGTTACTCGGCTTCGACAATGCGCATGCCGTCAAGCCACCGAAGCGCAAGCGTTATGCAGGCCAGCGTCTGGTCTACGACCATCGACATCGTCACGTCAGCGACAAGGGCGTGCCGTACGAATTCACCAGCCCGCAGCAACTGCTGGAGGATTTCTTCAACGAAGTAGATCGCGTACTTGAGGAAACGAAGTCATGAAAAAATTGGTCATCGGCATCGCATCCCAACAAGCCATCCGCGCCCGCGCACTGGCCATTGCGCGTGGCGACCATAAGCCACGCCCCAACGACCCGAAGGTCTGGTTCACCTCCATGCGCTCGCTGGCCGAAGTGCTGTCCGACGACAACCGCGCGTTGCTGCGTGTAATCAGGGAGCAGAAGCCCGAATCACTGAGCCAGCTCGCGGAGTTCACCGGACGCGCGCCCAGCAATCTTTCGCGGACGCTCAAGACGATGGAACGCTATGGACTGGTCGAGATGCGCCGCACGTTGCGTAACGTGCAGCCTGTCGCCACGGCCAGCGAATTCGTGATTCAGGCGGCGTGAGCTGGGGAATCAAATGAACCTGACCCCTTTGTTTTTGTACGCACATGGCGGCCATGCATTCGGGTTGCGGCCGACGAACATGCCGATCACCGACTGGCCTGCGCTGGCCGACACCTGGCTGCGGACGATCGGGATGATTCACGACTGAGTGACGCGTGGCTCCGCGCTCAAAGAGGACGGAGGCAATTAACTAGGGATAATTACATCCGTCCCTTTTCCACGGCAATTAACTAGGGATAATTACCTCCGTCCCTTTTCCACGGGCCTTACAGCGACTGCAGGTAAGTCGCCACGTCTTTCATGTCTTCCGGCTTGAGGTTTTTGATGATGCCGTGCATGACTGGCGAGTTGCGCAGGTTGCGCTGGATCACACTGAGCTGCCGCACGATATATTCCGCGTGTTGATCGGCCAACCGCGGAAAAATACCGTTGCCCTCGGCGTGCGCGCCATGGCAAGTGGAACAGGCAACCACTTGGTCTGGAATGCCCTGCTCGTATATTTTCTTTCCTGCGGCTACTTGGGCCGGATTCCCGGATATGCCTTTGGGAACGGGTTGCCTGGCGAAGTAACGCGCGAGCGCTTCCGCCGTAGCCGAATCGATCAACGTCGTCATGCCGAGCATGTAATCGTGCGCTTCTTGCTCGTTGCGCTTGCCGTCCTTGAATGCCTGTATCTGCGCGACAAGGTAGGCCTCCTGTTGCCCGGCCAGTCGAGGGAACGTCGGTGACACGCTGTTTCCACCGGGACCATGACAGCTGGAGCAAACCTGGGTGGCCAGCTTGATCGCCGCGTCGTCGCTGGGGGAGATTGGCGGTGTTCCGCTGACTGCGGCAGGAGTGGTGACGATGCCAAGCAGCAAGGCACCGATCACGGTCAAGCACACACTGTTGCGCATCATGGTTCGCCCTCCGGGTGACGCCGAGTCTGCTGCGACAGACATGTCAGTAAACCAGCCACAGGTTGGCAAACACGGTGTTGTTTTCGCTCGCCGGACGCCCTGCCCCGTCGTAGTTGAGCCGCGATCCGTTGAATTTGGTGTAGCCGTAGTACTGCAGCATCAGCCGCAGGTTCTCCACCGGCAGGTAATCCAGTTCCAGAATGTAGCCTTGCGTGTCTGGCTTGCCATTGGCGCTGCCGCCCACCGAACCCGGCGCGTACAGGCCTGCATCGGCGGTACCGTAGGTCCTGGCCACGGCCAGCGATGCACCGTACTGGCGATTGAAATAGAACGTGCCCTTGAGTTTTTCGGTGATCAGCTTGTCGTGCGAATTGGCCGGCGTAGGTCCGGCGCCAATCGGCACCCCAGCCAAGGTGGCGGGGTAGCTTGCCCGGTAGTCCTGACTTTCATGGATCCGGGTGAACTGAAACGAATACGTGTGCAATTGGCTGATGTGCTGGAACTGTGCATCGATTGCGATATCGGTGAAGCGATCGGTGGGAGTGAACGGCATCGTGTTGTCGGGATAAAGCCGCAGGATCGCGCCATACGTGCCCACCATCAGCGAATTGGCTCCCCATTCGTGGTTGTAGGCCAGCCGCCAGTAGGGATCCACGCCACTGAGCCGATGCACGCCACCCGGCGTCTGGATGTCTTGGCCTGCGCGCAGCGGTGCAAAAAACCCATCAGCCGTCTGGTAACCCGACAATTCGAAGTAGATGCTGCGCTTCCAGTAGACGTAGCCGCCCACACCCGCCACTTGTTGGCCGAGTTGTCCGTCAAGCATGGTGGCTGCGGCGGCACCGATGCCGTTGGGCGGCGTGGTGAACGGGAAACCGAAGGCCGGTGTGCTGTTCCACACATCTTGCACCGTCGGATTGTTGTTGACGGTAATGCCATACAGCCAGCGCATATCGGTGTTGTCGGTGTTGTCCGAGCGGCCGACTATGCGTAGATCGGTGTTATCGATACCGCTGTGACCGACATCACCGTTACCGGCAAGGTTGTTATAAGTCCACTGAATCCAGCCACCGATGTTGTCATTGATCTTGCCACCGGCAAATACACTGGCGGCTGAGAGCACCGGCTTGTCGGTCTTGGGTACGATCTTCTGGCCTTGGTCGTCCCGGTTGTTGCGTACACCGGTGACCCCGAACTGCGCCATCAACGCCAATGGCAGTTTTTGCCGAGTACCGATGGTGTATCCACTGAGCTTGAACATGCGGCCATAGGGAGTCAGCTCGGGGAAACTCACATGGCAGGCGACGCATGCTTGCCCGGTTTGTCGGGCAAAGGCCGGTATAGCGTGGGAAACGTTGATCAGACTGAACCAGGCCAGCACGCCAAAGCATGCGAATCGCCACCTTCGATGACCCGATCGGACACCCATGATTTTCGCCTCGAAGTGACAACACATGCATCGGTCTTGGCTCGATCTTGATCGCCAGTGCCAATGCCACTATGCCGCGCGCTCACGTAACGCTGATGTGATGGAGCCGCAGAAAACTCCGCACGGAATTGCGCTCATCGGCAACGGCGGAGTTACGGCGCCGCCGGTCAACTTGTCGGGTCAACCTGCCGAGCCAAGCCATCATTAGCGGAGCGGCTCGCGTTCCAGCCGACCCGCTACCCATGTCCACCCATCTCCAAGAAACCCGCCTCCGCCGCACCTTAGCCATCGTCAGCCATCCTGATGCGGGCAAGACCACGCTGACCGAAAAGCTGCTGCTGTTCGGCGGCGCGATCCAGATGGCCGGTTCGGTGAAAAGCCGCAAGACTTCGCGCAGCGCCACGTCGGACTGGATGGCGCTGGAGAAGGAGCGCGGGATCTCGGTGACTTCGTCGGTGATGCAGTTTCCGTACGAGGGCAAGATCGTCAACCTGCTCGACACGCCGGGACATGCGCAGGAACGGGGCCGGATTCACTTCCGCGCCTTTGCCAAGTGAACCTGACTCTGTTTTGGGTATGTCCTTCGACTTCGGCCTCCGGCCTACGCTCAGGACGAACGGGCTTGAGTAAGTGCGATTCGTGCCAGGCTCACCTGATCAAGCTGCCGCGAGCACGTTGCGCACCGTCTTCGGCGCCGCCACGGCAACCTTCAGCAGCGCCTTCGCCGCACCGCTCGGCTCGCGCCTGCCCTGCTCCCAATCCTGAAGCATACGCACCGACAGGCCAGATGTAAGAAAACGGTGCCAGCGACAATTTCGAGGCGGTCACAGGGGTGTTCAAATTGCTCCTGACACGAATGGCGCTGACTTAAGGAAACTCTGAACAAGTCCATCGCGACGCGCTACAATTAGCCGTCCAAACGCAAGGTGCCAGCCATGACGCAGTTGAGCTTCTCCGATGCCGAGTATGCCGGCAAACGCAAGCAGACGCGACGGGAGAAATTCCTGGCCGAAATGGAACAGGTGGTGCCGTGGGAGGCTCTGTTGGCGGTGATCGAGCCGGTGTATCCGAAGGCCGGCAACGGCCGGCGCCCGTACGCTCTCAAGACGATGCTGCGCATCCATCTGATGCAGAACTGGTTCGGCTACAGCGATCCGGCGATGGAGGAAGCGCTGTATGAGGTGGCTCCGCTGCGTCGCTTCGCCGGTCTATCGCTGACGCGCGGCGGCGTGCCCGACGAAACGACCATCCTCAACTTTCGCCGGTTGCTGGAAACCCACGACCTGGCACCGGCCATCCTGGCCACCGTCAATGCTCACTTGAGCGACAAGGGGCTTCTGCTGCGCCAAGGCACGATCGTGGACGCCACGATCATCCATGCACCGTCCTCAACCAAGAACGAAAGCAAGGCCCGCGATCCGGAAATGCATTCCACGCGCAAGGGCAACCAGTGGTATTTCGGCATGAAGGCGCACATCGGCGTGGATGTGGAATCGGGCTTCGTGCACACGGTCACCACGACGGCAGCAAACATTGCCGATGTGGTTGAGGTGGACAAGCTGCTGCATGGCAAGGAGAAGACTGTCTACGCTGATGCCGGGTATATCGGTGCCGAGAAGCGCGCGCCCAAACGCGGCCGCACGTGGTACATCGCCGCCAAGCGGGGCATGGTCAAGGCGATGCCCGAGGACGAACTCAAGGATGCCGTCAGGCACACAGAACACATGAAGGCCGCGGTGCGTTCAAAGGTCGAACATCCGTTTCGCGTCGTGAAACGCCAGTTCGGCTTCCAGAAGGTTCGTTTCAAGGGATTGGCCAAGAACACGGCGCGGATATTGACCCTGTTCGCCTTGTCGAACCTGTGGATGGCGCGACGAACACTGATGCTGACGGAAGAGGTGCGTCCATGATCGGGGGATTCACCCCGAGAGGGTGCCAAAAGCGCCGTTACGGGCTTCATCGAAGGCGTATTTCAAGAAAACAATGAGCGCTCGTTAAACAATCGTTTGGACGGCCAATCGATAGCGACTTGTTCAGACGTTCCTTAAGTGAAAAACCCCACATTTCGTCATTCCCGCGAAAGCGGGAATCCAGTGACTTCGGCTGTCAGGGGTGCTGGATCCCCGTTTTCGCGGGGATGACGAGCTTAAGTCAGTGCCATTCCCCCTGACACCATACTTCGCGACCCGGGGCCACTGTGCGGCGGTGGGCGCGCGACGGGAACCTCGCGTTCAACGTTCACGCCATCTGATTCCGGCTGGAATACAGGCAGCAACGACCTCGACCATGGCGTCGGTTTGTGCAGGCAATCGTCTTCGAACGTTCCGCGACCACCGCGGTGCTTGAGCGCTTCACGCTGCGTCAGGTAGCCGGCGTTGCTTGCGTGGCTGGCAAAGGCGCTGAAGGCAGCGGTAACGTCACCACGAATTGACTGCCGAATCCCTTGCCGTTACTCGTGGCCTCGATCGTGCCGCCATGTGCCTCAACCAGTTCGCGAGCCACCGTCAATCCAATACCCAGACCGGTCCCGTTGAACCCAATGGCATATGCGTCCTGCACGAACGGGTTGAAGATCTCCGGCAGCGCGGCGGCACTGATGCCGATACCGTTATCAGTAAGCGTTATCACGGCGGCAGTATCAGTCGTCACAAGGCGCAGCCTGATCCGCCCGCCTTCCTGCGTGTACTTCGATGCGTTGGCGAGCAGGTTGGTCATCACCTGGGTCAGTCGAACCGGGTCCCCTTGCACCTCCACCGGAACCGTGGGCAACTGCAACCGCAGGTGCTGCAGACGCAAGTCCACTGCAGCCCGGCATCCCTCGATGGCAGCGTCGAGGATCGGCAGGATGTCGAACCTTCGGCATTCGATGCGCAATTTGCCGGTATGGATGCGTGACACGTCCAGCGAATCGGCAACGAGTCGGCTCATGTGCGTTACCTGACGCTCGATGAGCGCCTGCATCCTGGGCAATTGCTCCGCCCCGATCTCCACCATGCCGCTGGTCGCCAGGCGAATGGGCGTCAGCGGTGCGCGCAATTCGTCTGCCATGAACGCCAGCAACTCTGTTTGCTTGCGCTGAGCCTGTTCTGCGGCGGCCTGCAGATCCTGCGCATTGAGCGCCGCCATGACGAGCTGCTCATTCGCCTCGCACCATTGAGCATGGCGGCGCTCGTGCTCAAGCAACGCTTCGTCATAACGCATCAAGGGTCGCTTCCGCGACGTCAGCGCCACCGCGCCATGACCGGATGCATCCACGACTTCGCCGTCGTACAACGCAATGCCACCTGAGCCGTGCCTTTTGGCCCGGTACATGGCGACGTCAGCATGGTGAATCAGCGCGTCGGCTTCTGCACCATCATCGGGGTAAATGCTGATGCCAATACTCACATCCATCCGCAATACATGCTCGCCAAGCCGTATCGGTGCGGCCAGTGCCGTGATCACCTTGTCGGCAACTGCGGCGGCGTCGGAACTGTCGGACAGCTCAGGGAGCAGGATCAGGAACTCATCGCCGCCATGGCGGCTCACCGTGTCGGTATCGCGAACCGATGACGAAAGACGTTGCGCCACCAGTTTGAGTACTTCGTCGCCCGTCGCGTGGCCGAGCGTATCGTTGACCTGCTTGAAGTCGTCCAGATCAATGAACAGCACCGCCAACCGACGCCCGGCACGTTTCGCCATGGCGATGCCCTGGGTGAGGCGATCCAGCAACAAGCGTCGATTCGGCAACTTGGTCAGCGTGTCGAGTTCGGCCGACCGCGACACCATCTCCAACGCGTGTTTGGCGGTATCAGCATCACCGTGGGCCAGGACGGCCGCCTGGACCAAATGCTCGTTGGCTTCACGAAGCTGCGCCGCCTGGCTGCTATCCAGACTGTTCTCGGCTTCAACCAGATTTTGCTGCAAGCCGGTCAGTACGACCCGTACTTGCTCGGCTAGTTGTTGCAGCTGGGCGAGTTCGCGTGCTGCAAGCGCTGCGGCTTCGCTATCGGCGGCCGGCTCGCGGCTCATCGATCGCAAGGGAACCGGGGTGCCTGGATCATTCACGAAGATTTCCGACACGCTCGGATACCAAGCCACGGGGGTTCTTCCTGGTGGGCCGCCCGCCCAGCAAGCCCTCCTGATCGGTCAGCATCTCGCTGATCTGGATGCCGTGATCGTTGATACTGAACAGACGCAGCTCATCGGAGTGCGCGCTTCCGCGCAACTTGACCACGGCCATCATGCGCAGCAACCGGCTATCCACCTCGATATAACGCTGCACGATGATCGCGTCTGTCATGAAGGCCGTGCCGTAGGGGCTGAAGCGCAGATCCGTATAGCGATCCTCCAGCTCGGAAGTCATCAACATGGTGACGCCCTCCGTCGCGAGCGCGGCAATCATGCGCGACAGATTTTCGCGAAAGTCCGGACGGAACGTCGGCGCCAAGGCCAGTTCGAAGCCTGACAGCGAATCGATCACCACGCGGGTCGCCTTGAGGCGACGAACCTCCGACACCAGCAGCAGCAGGATTTCGTCGATCGACAAATCCGGCGCCCGATTGTTCACCAGGCCAACCCTGCCTGTATCGATCAACTCAGCCAGAATCGGGGAATGCGCGAGACTGGGCACCTGCTCGAACGCGGCGATGACACCGGTCTCGCCGCAGCGCGCGCCCTCGGCGAGAAAAGCAGCCGCAAGGATGCTCTTGCCCGAACCCGAAGGGCCGGCCACCAGCATGGAATAGCCACGTGGCAGGCCGCCGCCCAGCATCTCGTCAAGCCGATCGATGCCCATCCCGAGTCTTGCCGCGGCGCCTGTCGCAGCGAAATCAACAGGGACCGCGCCAGGTACCGCAGCGGGCGCGAACACGTGCATGCCGGCGGCATCAATGCGGAACGTGTGCAAGCCCGGCAACGTGGGCTGGCCACGCATTTTCCTGACCTCCAACTTGCGCACCATGGAGTTGCGTTGCACGCTCTGGCGCAACCAGATCAACCCATCCGCCACGGTAAACACGGGATTGGCATCGGCCTCATTGAAGTATTCCCCGATCAGGAACGTCGTGGCCTGCCAGCTTGTCATCAGCATGCCCAACTGCTGCACGAAGTGTTGAAGGTCGAGGAACATCTTGCCTTCGGCGGCACTCGATTGCATCACCGAACGAAAGGAGTCGACGAACACCAGCGCCGGGCTTCGGCCTTCAACTTCGTCCACGATCCGGCGCAGCACCTGCTTGAGACCGCCGGCCACCATGTCGTCGGAAAGACTGACGAAGTGAACGGTCTGATTGATCGCCTTGTCGTCGAAGAATTCAAATTGCTGCTGATAGCGCAACATCTTCAACGGTGGCTCACCCAACACGGTGAAATAGATCGCGGAACGCTGCGGCGTGGCCAGGGCGAACATCATCTGGTGCGCCAGCGTGGTCTTGCCGCAACCCGGTGGTCCCGCCAGCAGGTTGAACGAGAATTCGGGCAGCCCTCCGCCGAGCACGTCGTCCAGACCGGGGACGCCGGTGCTCAAGTGGTTGATGGTCACGGGGTTGTTCATGCTGATTTATCCTGCGCAGGGGCCGCTAACAGACCGGCCCATACGGATTGCAGTAATCGTTCGGTGAGCGACGCCCCAACCAGGTTGGTAAGCACCTCGTAAAACATCTGCAGCGCGGCTCCTGCGCCAGCGGCAATCTCGGTGCTGGTCTGCCCAAGCAAGGCGGTTTTGAACGCGGCAAGATTCATCGTTGTCTGCATGCCATCATGGATATCCATCAACCAGGCGTGCTTTCGACTGGCCAGATAGCAACTGCGTTTGTAGAGCGTGGCGACGCTGCTCTGGCCGATGATGGGCGTAAGCGAAACCTCGATCGTCTGCCAGGCCGATACGATGAAATCGGCCAATTCAGGCGCACCCACGCCCTCACTGGCTCGTTGCACCAGCGTAACGACGATCCGATGGCTTTGTTGGCTTTCCACTGGGTTTTTGCAGTCACCGTTGCGGTAACTGATGACTCTACCCCATGAACCCGTGCGGCTAGCGTGATGACGCTGGAGTGGGCCGGGGGACGCGCGGTGCGGTGGCCAGACCGACCTGAGATGCCCGAGTTGAGGCAACGCAGGAGCGGTTGCCCGATGCCCGGCAAGCGCCAAGCGGGGTGTCGTTTTCTCTTGGTTACTTCTTTTTTATTGCGGGCATCCTGCCCTTCGCCCTGCGGGCCGGCTTCGCCATTCGCGCATGCTCCGGCATGCGCGTGGACAAGCACAAAGAGAAGTACCTCGCGCGCCGCAGGCGCACGAAAGCTCTGCTTGAAGGCCACACAAAAGCGGGCTACCCAGCAGCCAAAGCGCAGGCTCGCCAGCCTGTCCGGCGACGGCGACAACCACGGAGTCAGCAACCCGGAACAGGGTCAGCTTCACTTCCCGACGTCTGCCACGTAACCCTGACCGCAACCGACAATCAATACACCGCGTCGTGGTCACCTACGTTGATCGGCACGATCTGCCTGTCGCGGATCACCAGTTCCAGGGTGATGCGATACGACAGATTGATCGATACCGAATGCAAACCGTTCAATCGGCCGGACAACGCATGCAGTCGCAGCGAGGGATGATGCGGGTTGGCTTGCAGCAGCAACAAGGTCTTGCGGTACTGCTCGCGTACCTGCGGATGGCGCTTCAGGAAGCGAGCCGCGCGCCGGTTGTACTGGTCGGTAAAGAGACCAGCACATGGCTCACGACAGCTTGGCCAGACGCTTCATGTGCGCGTCGACCGACTCCTTGACGAAGCGGCCGGCGGCGATATCGGCCTGGCTTTCGGCCAGCGCGGCGGTCAACTCGCACTCGCGCAGATAGTGGTAGTGCTCGATACCCATCACCACGAAGCGATCCTTGCCACGCACCGACACCATCGCCTCCGGCGCCCCGGACAACGCCTCGACAATCGCCGAGACCCCTTGGGTCTTCAATGCGTTGGCGCTGATCGAACTCACGATGGACTGCCCCTTTCCGAGATTTGGCGTGCCGTTAATCGTATCGTCAATCGCACTATAAAGCGTGCTGAATGATTCCGGCGAGCCTCAAGCAAATGTCGATGGGTTCAACCGTGAAGTGCGACATCGGCGGCGGCGCTCAACGCTGCAGGAATGACCGTCTGCCGCGTGCACTTGCCGCAGTAGACGGTCCGTTGTTGGCCGCTCAGTGGACACCGCAAGAATAGCCAACCAGTCTTTTCCGAGGACATCTACCGCGTGCTGACCGCGGTGGATTCGGCGCTGATGGTGATCGACTGCGCCAAAGGCGTGAGGAATGCAGGAACAACAATGAATACAACCTTTGCGTATCTGAAATACGGAACAGTTAGATTTCTCTTGCTTGGCTACTAGTCAGATACTAACTTTCCCGTATCTGAAACACGGGAAGGTTAGAGATCATGCCTCTTCACCTCGTCGGCGAGACTATCGACAAGAGCCGCCGCCACTATCTGGCTAAGACGGGGAAGCTCGTCCAGTTGATGCGGGGCATCTATGTCGATGCCGACGACGACGTCGATCAGAGCGTCCTCACCCATGCCGTCCGCATTGGCCGCTACCTCTATCCCAATGCTTACCTCTCGGCGGCCAGCGCCGTTCTGCTGGGGCCGACCTGCGACGGTCGCCTCTACCTGACCGGGCCGCGCGTACAGCGCACCCGCATCCGGGCCCTCGAAATCGTTCAGAACAAGGCCCCCGCGAAGCCCTCTCTCGCTTCCGCCGCCGTTGCCGACAGCCTGGGCGAGCTCACTGTCAACGTGTCCTCGATCCGCCAGAGGTTTCTGGAAGCCTTTCGCCTGCGCAGCGAACATGCCGCATCCATCGATGCAGCGACGCGCGAGGCCATCGCCGCCCGTCTTGTCGAGGAGTACGGCGGCGCGAAGGCCGCCAGCGACGCCGTATGGGCGCTGGCCCGCGAAAACGACTGGTACCGCGAGGGCGAGGGGGCCGAGAAGTTCTTGCTGCGCGGACCTTCGATTGCGACCGTGCGCAACGAGGCCGCGTTCGCCTTGACCGTGGCATGGCACCGCCTGCCCATCGGCACTCTCGTTCATGACGGCTTCGAATGGCGGTGGTCGCAGGCCGATAGCGGCGTGCCCATGCCGCCCGTCATCCGCCAGACGATGCCGGGAAGATTGCCGCCTTTCGTGGTCTCGCTGCTGCCGGAAGGCTGGTTGGAGAGCGTCCTGCACGACCGCGACGAACGGGCCACGCTTCGCTCGGGCAGGCGCTACCTGTCCAACATCACGATGGCCGAGAACGCAGATGAGCTTGCCACCCTTCCGCTGGATATCCTCGCGACGCCTCTCGCCGCTCATACACAGGCGGGCGTGTTCACAGGCACCTATGCCGGGCCCGGTCGCAGCGCGATGGAGCAGGACTTCGAGCGCAACCTCGCCACCATCTATGACCGTGCCGATACGCCGCGCCTCTCTGGTGTGCAGATCAAGGCACCGATGACGCTCGACCCGGACGGCAGGCTCTCACCGAGTATCGGTACGCCGTTCACTCACATCCTCAAGCCCGCAGGGACCAGCGGCTTCGAGGCCTTGCCGCTGGTCGAATGGATCGGCCTTGCCCTCGCACGGGAAGCCGGGTTCACGGTCCCGGCAACGGCGCTGATCGCGATGCCTGATGACATGCCTCCGGCGCTTCTGGTCGAGCGGTTCGACATTCGCACGGATGCGAACGACCAGCGACTGCTGGCGATGGAAGACCTTTGCTCGGTGCTCGACCTTTCGCCAGCGGCCAAGAACGACGGCACCATCGAGCGTGTGGCGCGTGCCCTGAGAGGTTTGTCCACATCGCCCGACGAAGACCTCCTGATCCTCATGAAGCGCGTCGTGTTCGCCTGGCTCATCGCCGACGGCGACATGCACCTCAAGAACATGGCCGTTCTGAAAATCGCCGAACCCGGCAATCCGGCCTTCCGCAGCGTTCGCCTTGCGCCCGTCTACGACACGCTGACCACGCGCGTCTTTCCCCGCCTCGAACATGACCGCATGGCGCTGAAGCTCAACGGCAAGGACGAACGGCTCAAGCGTGCTGACTTCCTCGCGGTCTCCGCGATAGCCGGACTTCGGGCGTCGGACACGAACGCCGCGATTGATGACGTTCTGAAACGGATGCGGGCAGCCGTTGCCGCGATCACGTTGCCCAGGCTTCCCGGCTACGGGCCGTCCGGCGAGGCTGCCGTGGCCCGAACGCTTGCGCTATGCCGGGAGCGGATTGCCTCGTTCGCTTGATCGGGCGCGCTGTCTTGCACTTCTATCTGCAGGATTGTCGGCTTGTTACAGCAGTTACACTAGTGGGCTAAACATCAGACAGTCCGTGCCCCCATGTCCACGCATCTCCAGGAAACCCTCCGCCGCCGCACCTTTGCCATCGTCAGCCATCCTGACGCGGGCAAGACGACGCTGACCGAGAAGTTGCTGCTGTTTGGCGGGGCGATCCAGATGGCCGGTTCGGTGAAGAGTCGCAAAACTTCGCGCAGCGCCACTTCGGACTGGATGGCGCTGGAGAAGGAGCGCGGGATTTCGGTGACCTCGTCGGTGATGCAATTCCCGTACGAGGGCAAGATCGTCAACCTGCTCGATACGCCGGGACATGCGGACTTCTCCGAGGACACCTATCGCGTGCTGACCGCGGTGGATTCGGCGCTGATGGTGATCGACTGCGCCAAGGGCGTCGAAGAGCGCACGATCAAGCTGATGGAAGTCTGCCGGCTGCGCGACACGCCGATCATGACCTTCATCAACAAGCTCGACCGCGAGGGCCGTTCGCCGATCGAATTGCTGGATGAAGTGGAATCCGTGCTGGGCATCGCCTGCGCCCCGCTGACCTGGCCGATCGGCATGGGCAAGCGACTGAAGGGCGTATACCACCTGGCGCTG
>DASRUB010000326.1:0-2983 GCA_035655635.1 Rhodanobacter sp.
TTCCATGTCATCAATAGTGGGCAAGAAGTACCCCAAGAGTGTGTGACTGAGCGCCAGTTCACGCGGATGACCCAGCTGGCCACGAGTCCTTTGCGTCAACGTCCAAAGATTTGCGGGGAAGTCATGGCATAGGGCAGCGTATGGTGTGCCGAAGAGCCGGTAGCTGGTCTGACGTACAGAAGTGCTGCAGTTCAGCTGGTGCGCGCGCCCACACCAGCTGTAAAGTGTCTAGTCTGCTAGGAGAAGTGGAAGGATGGCTGACATGGCGAATACCTCCTCCGGGCCGATCAGTTAAGCACGGGCCGTGGGGTCAGTTTCAGCCGCCAAGAAAAAAACTGTTGAGCCAACTATTCTCACGCTTGACGATGTCAGAGGCACTGTCTGGCCTCGTTTGGGCCAACTTCACTGTATAGAGTCCGGCTAGCTGATGTGTAACACCTTGAAAGTGCTAAGCAGTGGTTGGACTATCTTTTATGAATGACCATTGGTGAGACCTGATAGAAACCTATGGATGTGAAATTTCATTGATTTTCCGAAATTTCAAGAGTGAATGACGATGCGGCCCACCCGTTTGGCCTGCGGGGAACGCCCCCAAGCTCTTCCTGATTTCCCATATTTCCATCAAGCAATCTGTCGCAGCACGCCACCGTCGACGCGCAGTGCCGCGCCAGTCGTGCCGGAAGCCTGTTCCGAGCACACATAGACGACCATGTTTGCGACCTCATCGGTGGTCGTGAATCGCTGCAGCAGCGAGGTCGGCCGCATCGTCTTCACGAAGTTCTGCTCGGCCTGCTGTTGCGTGATGCCTTCGGCTTCGGCTTGCGCCTTCATCCAGTTCGACAGGATCTCGGAACGGGTCGGGCCGGGAATGATGGCATTGACGGTGACGCCGGTTTCGGCAACCGACTCGGCCACGCCTCTTGAAATCGCAAGCTGCGCGGTCTTGGTCATGCCGTAGTCGATCATGTCTTTCGGGATGGCAAGCGCGGACTCGCTGCTGATGAAGACCACGCGCCCCCAGCCGCGTTTCACCATTCCCGGCAGATAGTGGCGGGTCATTCTTATCCCGCTCATCACGTTGATCTCGAACATGTCCCGCCAGTCGCTGTCGGTGAGTTCGAGGAAGGGCTTTGGTCGAGCCGTGCCCAGGTTGTTGACCAGAATGTCAGCGTCCGTCGTTCGCGCGGAAAACGCGGCGGCGCCCTCTGCGGTTACCAGATCGGCGGCAAATCCGGTGATGTCTGCACCTGGGAACAGCGTGCGCATCTCCCGCAATGTGGCAGAGACGCGTTCCTCGCCGCGGCCGTTGATGACGACCGCCGCGCCGGCGCGTGCCAGTCCTTCCGCAATCGCTCGGCCAATGCCGGCCGTGCTGCCGGTAACGATCGCCTTGCGGCCTTTCAGATCAATGATCATGACAAATTTCTCCTGAGTTGTTCACGCTGCGGTGCGCTATCCGATTTCCACGGATGGTGGCGTAATCGACGGCACTGCCGATCTCGGTGGCAAGCTGCCTGCGAAGGCCAGCGCGGCTGTGGCGGTGACCGTTTGGCCGGCCAAGCCCACGCTGATACCGAGGTCGGACGCGATCGGTGTCAGCACGCTGGGCGGCAGGAATTCCGCCGTCGCCAGCGCGAACACGCCCAGCATCATGGAGATGACTGGGCCCCAGGCTGCTGCCATGGAAACCGGCGTAGCTCTGGAATCTGCGCGTTGCTCGTTCATGGGTTGATCTTTTCGCGGAAATACTTGTTCTTCATGCGGGCACCGCTTCAATCGAGCTTCGCCAGGTTCTGGAACAGCAGCCCGCCCGGTTTTCCGCTTACGGTGTGCAGTGCGACGCCGCCCTCATCTAGCCAGCCAAGCTCTACCGGAGCAAAGCCAAGTTGCTCGGCAAGCGCGGCAACTGTGGCGCTGGCTTCCGCGTCATTGCTGGAGACGAAAACCACCTGCCGCTGTCCTTCGACTTGGGGATTCATCCCGAGTTTCTGGATGGGCAGGTGGTTGAAGGCTTTGACCAGCTTCGCGCCTGCTACGAACTCCGCGTTGATCTCGGAGGACAGCAGGCCGCGCAGTTCCGTTTCGCGTTGCTCGGCAGGCTGCAGGGCGTTGGTCACGTCGACCACGAGCTTGCCGGTCCAGTCGGGGCGCTTCGCCGCCACGGCGTGGACCTGCATGAATCCGACTGCAAGGAAAATGACGTCCGCGTCGAGTGCGCGCTCCAGCGTGACCGGCGCTATGTGCCGCCCCAATTCCTTGGCGATGGCGGCCATGGAATCCGGCCCACGCGAGTTGGCGATCTGTACGTCGACTCCGGCCTTCGCGAAAAGGCCGGCCAAGGTCCGGCCTACGGAACCGGAACCCACGATGCTGTATTGCGTAGTCATGACTGTTCTCCATGTGATGCGTGTGTGGAAAAGCGGTGCCAGGCCGGCAGGCCCGGCTTGAGGAATGCAGGTGTGCACAAGAAAGGTCGATTGATCTTCAATCCACGCTGCGCCGCGACCGCGGTAGCGTCAATTCACGCCCACCAACCGGCTTCGCCGAACGACAGCCGAGGATTGCGCGGGAACGGTGTGCCGGGCTTGCCGTAGCCCAAGCTGCAGATGAAGTTGGACTGGACGCGTGTGCCTGCGAAAAACTCGCGATCGACACCCGCGTTGTCGAAGCCGGACATGGGACCGCAGTCGAGGCCCAAGGCGCGCGCCGCGATGAGGAGGTAAGCGCCCTGCAGGCTGCTGTTACGCATCGCCGTCTCTGCAGCGACTGTCGGTTCCCGGTAGAACTCGCGCAGCATCTCTCCGCGTGCCGGGAACAACTGCGGCATCGCCTCCGCGAACGCCAGGTCGTGACCCACGATCACCGTAACCGGTGCGGCCATGATCTTGGCGCGGTTGGCTTCCATCGCGAGCGCCGACAATTTCGCCTTGCCCTCGGGGCTTTTCACCCATGCAAATCGCGCAGGGCTGCTATTGGCCGCGGT
>DASRUB010000327.1:0-14178 GCA_035655635.1 Rhodanobacter sp.
GCTGTCGCCACGGCCGACCGGCGGCACAAAACCCCGGGTGAACATTTCCAGCGAACCGCAGGGACGCAGGCGATGTTCGCCCAGCGCTCCATCGAGACGCTCGAGATCGGTGGCGACGGCGGGGGAAAAGCGGAACAGCGTGAGATTGCGAAAGAACATTCGGTATCCGGATGAGGTGAGGCCCGAAGGCGAGGTTTCATGATTTCCCCGTTCGCCCTGAGCGTAGGCCCAGCGGGCCGAAGTCGAAGGGCACGATGCGGTGTCCTTCGACTTCGCTGCGCTACGCTCAGGACGAACGGCGTGGCGTGATGTTGAAAAAAGATCAGCGACTGACTTCCGCCACGGCAGCGGCCACCACGTCGAGGTTGCTGTGGTTCAATGCCGCCACGCAGATGCGGCCGCTGTCGAGCGCGTAGATGGCATGCTCCTCGCGCAGGCGCAGCACCTGTGCCTTGCTCAACCCGGAATACGAGAACATGCCGGCCTGGCTCTGCACGAAACCGAACCCCGCCGCACCGTGCGCCGCCAGGCGCTCGACCAGGCCTGCACGCATGCTGTGGATCCGCGTGCGCATCTCGCCCAGCTCCTGCTCCCAGCGCTGGCGCAGTTCGCTGCTGCCCAGCACGCCGGCCACCAGGCCCGCACCGTGCGCCGCCGGGCTGGAATAGTTGGCGCGGATGGTCTGCTTGATCTTCGAGCGCAAGCGCGCCGCCTCCTCGCGATCGGCACCGATCATCGACACCGCGCCCACCCGCTCGCCGTACAGCGAGAACGACTTGGAATAGGAGTTGGCCACCACGAATGCCTCGATACCCGAGGCCGCCAGCAGGCGGATCGCCGTGGCATCGGCCGCGATGCCCTGGTCGAAACCCTGGTAGGCCATGTCGATGAAAGGCAACAGTCCGCGTTCTTTCAGCAGATCGATGGTCTGCTGCCACTGGCCGGCCGTGAGATCGACACCGGTGGGGTTGTGGCAGCACGCATGCAGCAATACCACGGTGCCCGGTTCCAGCTTGCCCAGGTCTTCGAGCATGCCGGCGAAGTCGAGCCCGTGGGTGACCGGGTCGTAGTAACGGTAGTCCAGCAATTCGAAGCCGGCGGTGCCGAACACCACATGATGGTTGCCCCAGCTCGGTTTGCTGATCGCGATTTTCGCGCCGCTGCCCGCCACCTGCTTCAGCAGGTCCGCCGCCACCCGCAGCGCGGCGCTGCCGCCGATGGTCTGCGCCGTGGCAACCCGGCCAGCCTGCAGCAGCGTCGAATCAGCACCGAACAACAATTGCTGGGTAAGCTGGATATACGCCGGCAACCCGTCGATAGGCAGATAACCACGCGGCCTGGCCGCGGCCGCCATGGCCTGCTCCACCTCGTGCACCGCCCGCATCAGCGGGATCTGGCCCTGTTCGTCGACATAAATGCCCACGCCGAGATTGATCTTGTCGGGACGAGGGTCCGCCAGATAGGTTTCGGTCAGCCCCAGGATCGGATCACCGGGGGCCATCTCAACAGGCGCGAAGTAGGACACGTTTGCTACTCGATGGGCGGACCAGACATGTCCAATGCCCACTATACCAAGACCAGACATGGCCACGTAGCCGACCGGGCACATCGATGGCGCGCCACCGCCTGGCGGCCATGATCGCGCGAACCCTACATGCCGGGCAGGATGGAAGACCCGTTGCATCCCCAGCTACGGGAAACAACGCGCTAAAATCGGGAAATGTTCACCGAGGCTGTCAGCGCCATGCAGGTTCAAGATCACGCCGAAATCGTCCACTCGCTCGCGGAGTTGCGCATGGAACACCGCGACCTCGATACGGCGATCGAACAACTGGCCCACGTGATCGGTCGCGACGAGTTGCAATTGACCCGGCTGAAAAAACGCAAGCTGCTGCTGAAAGACCACATCGCACGGCTGGAAAGCAAACTGATACCCGACCTCGACGCCTGACCGCCGAACCGCCCATGACCCCGTTCGCCCTGATCCGCCTGCACGACGATCACGTCGCGCTGGAACCACTGAGCCCGCAGCACGTCCCGGCACTGGAAACCGCTGCCGCCGACGGCGAATTATGGAACCTGATGGTCACCAGCGTACCGCCGCCGGGACAGACGCGAAGCTACGTCGAAAAAGCGCTGCAGGGTCAGGCCGAGGGACACATGCTGCCGTTCGTCATCCGCGAGCAGCACAGCGGCGAGATCGTCGGCAGCACCCGCTACTACGAGATCGATGCCGCGGTTCCGCGCCTCGCCATCGGCTACACCTGGTACGCGAAACGCTGGCAGAAGACCCACCTCAACACCGCCTGCAAGCGGCTGTTGCTGGAGCATGCGTTCGAGACGCTGGGCTGCGTGGCGGTCGCCTTCCACACCGACGTGTTGAACGAGGATTCGCAGCGCGCGATCGAGCGTCTCGGCGCCCAGCGCGAAGGCGTGCTGCGCGCACACCGACGCCGCACCGACGGCAGCCTGCGCGACACCGTGTGCTTCAGCATCCTGGCCGAAGAATGGCCGAACGTGTCCAACTGGCTGGACCTGCGTCTGAGCCGCCTGACCGCCGCGTAGGGCGGGCACTGCCCGCCGGCTTTTGATCCCGTAGGCGGGCATTGCCGCCCTACACAGCGGCAGAGCTTCGGGTTCGGCCGGCCAAAATCCGACAGTCCCCAGTACGCCATCGGGATGAAAATCCTACATGCCGTTGCACATGGCCACGCCGCCGGCTCCAGCCGATCGGTTACAGCAGGCGGTTGAGCAGCCGGTCGATCCGCGTGCGGTTGACGCGCTTCAATTGCTTGCGCACCGGCGCCGGGTACTGGCGCGGACTTTCCAGCGCGCGATAGTCGGACAGCCGCGTGGCATGTCGCTGCAACGCGGCCCACTCGGTGCGATGCTGCGCCTGCAGCAGACCCGCAGGATCACGCAGCAACAAGGCGTTCTCCAGATCCAGCGACCAGGCCCGCGGGTTCAGATTGTGGCCGGTGAGTACGGCCACGTCGTCATCGATGAACAAGCCTTTCAGGTGGTAGCTGTTGTCGCCATCGCGCCACAGATGGAGGTTCAGCTGACCGGCGTCGATCTGTCGCCGATGCGTGCGGGCGAAGCGGCGCAGGTTGTTCTCGTACAGATAGGGCAGCAGTCCGATCGTGGTGAACGGCTGCTCGGGCGGAATGAAAAAGTCGCTGGCGGTCTTGTCGCCGACCATGATGTCGATGCGGCAACCGCGTCGCAGCAGTTGGCCCAGCACCAGCCGCACCGGTCGCGGCAGGTTGAAATAGGGAGTCAGCAGGATCACGCGCTCGCGCGTGTCGCGCAACAGCGCAAGCAGCACCGCGTCCAGGGTATTGCCGGTACGGCCGAAGCCGAGCAGCGGTGTCACGGCCACCTCGCCGGGTGCCGGCGTTTCGGAGGGCACGCCGTAGTGCGCCTGCTGCAGTTGCTGGCGCAGTCGGCGGATCTCCGGCTGCAGGCTCCGCGTGCTTGGCACGCGCGTCACGTTCAACCGCCGCACCGCGGCACTGCTGGCGATGTGCCGGTGGATGAAGTCGACCATCGACTCGGCCAGCGCCGCATGTCGCAGCAGGTGATAGCGATCGAGCCGATAGCGTCCGTGCCGTGCGAGATAGACATCGTTGAGGCTGGCGCCGCTGTACAGCAACGTATCGTCGATCACGAAGCCTTTCAGGTGCAGCACGCCGAACAGTTCGCGGCTCTGCACCGGCACGCCGTAGATCGCGACGCCGTCACCAAGCCGCCTGGCGCAGGCCCGGTACATGCCGGCATTGCCCTCGCTCTTGTCCTTGCCGATCAAGCCGCGCTGGGCCCGATGCCAGTCGACAAACACTGAAATCTGCAGTTCCGGCCGAGCTGACTTGGCCGCGTACAAGGCCTCCAGCACTTCACGGCCGGCATCATCATCCTGCAGGTACAAGGTGACAATCACGATCCTGCGGATGGCCTGGCCGATCAATTGCAACAACGTCTGTCGAAACGCGGCGGGGTCGGACAGGCAAGTGATCGCGTCCGCCGGGACGGCAAACGCCGGCAGCGCGTCCGGCACACCGTGTGCGCGCCGCGGGAACGGCAGCAAGCGCCGGGCCAGTCGAACCGGGGTGGTGATCAGGGATCTGGGTTCGGTCATGACGTCCATCATCGCAAACGAGGCTGCCCTCGCCTAGGAGCATGGGCGGCAGAAACGTTCGCGGCGAAGCGCTTACCAACAGCCAAGCTGGTCAAAGCGCTGCCTGCGAGGACAGTTTTTCGACGATTCGCCGGCCCATAGTGGTTCTATGGGCGAGGAAGCCACGGATAGTGGACCGCGCAGACGGATTCGCAGGCCGGCCAATCAAAGTCCGACAGCCTCCCAGGAGGTTGTCCTCGTCACGATGCGCCGCGAGCTGCAATGCTGCCCGGGGTGGCGGCTCAGGGCGGCGGCAACGACACTTTGCAGACAAGTTGGGCGGTACGATCCGCGCGTGTGCGTGACCGCCACGATGACAGGATCGTTTCCCATGAGCGTCAGCACTCCGGCCGAGCGCGAAGAACTGAACCAGTTGCTGCACCAGACCGCCCGCGAGGACCAGAAGGCCTTCGCCGAGCTGTACAAGCGCACCTCGTCCAAGCTGTTCGGCGTGTGCCTGCGCATGCTGCGTGATCGCAGCGAGGCGGAGGAGGTGCTGCAGGAGACCTACACCACCGTGTGGCGGCGCGCCGCCAGCTTCGACGCGGCCAGGGCCAGCGCGATCACCTGGCTGGTCACCCTTTCGCGCAACAAGGCGATCGACCGCCTGCGCCAGCACCGTGAGGAGCAGCTGGACGATCCGTTCAAGCTCGACGCGCTGGTCGATGACCAGCCCAGTCCGGCGGCCGGCGCCGAAACCAGCCAGGAATACCAGCGGCTGGAACGTTGCCTCGACGAACTGGAGCCGCAACAACAGAGTTCGGTGCGTGAAGCCTTTTTCACGGGAGCTACGTATAACGAGTTGGCGACACGCTGTGAGGTGCCGCTGGGAACCATGAAAAGCTGGATCCGCCGTAGCCTGATGCAACTTCGCACGTGCCTCGACTCATGAACACGCCCGCCGACGACGGCCACCACAACCTGCGCTATGCCGAATACGTGCTGGGCGTGCTCGATGCCGACGCGCGCGCCGAAGTGGCGCACGAAATGCGCAGCAGCGGCGAAGCCGCGACGGCGGTGGCCTTATGGCAGCGCCGTCTGCAGCCACTGACCGAGGAAATCGCGGAGGTGGCGCCCGCACCCTACGTGTGGGCCCGCATCCACGAGGCGCTGCAACTGGATGTACCGTCTCGGGCGAAGCCGCGCCAGCGGCTGTGGGACAACCTGGCGCTGTGGCACTGGCTGGGCCTCGGCGCGAGCGCGGTGGCCGTCGCACTGCTGGTGGTGGTGACTCTGCCGCGACTGGCTCCCACCCCATCCCCGACGACAGCCGCTGTCGCCTACATGGCCTCGACGATCAAGCAGGACAACGGCACGACCGGCTGGACCGCCACGATGGATCTGCAGCACGCCCGCATGGTGGTGGTGCCGGCCGCGCCCGCGGCGCTGGCACAAGGTCGCGCACCGGAGCTGTGGCTGATCCCGGCCGGCCAGAAGCCGATCTCGGTGGGCATGATCTCGCGCGATCAGCCCACCACGCTGGCGCTAGCTCCGGCCCTGCTGGCGCAACTCGGCCCGACCGCGGCTCTCGCCGTCTCGGTCGAACCGCCGGGCGGCTCGCCCACCGGCCAGCCGACCGGACCGGTCATCGCCAAGGGCGCCATCGGTGCGGCACCGGATGCACACGGCAACAAGGTGGCGTTCGTCGATGACTCGCATGCAGAGCGGACCCGGGCCTGACCGCTGGCCGGTGACCACGCCACCTTGCCCAGCTATTCCCTCGGCGCGCTGCTGACCGCGCTGGCGGCGGTCGCTTCCGCGCACCTGGAGCGTCGTGTCACACGTCGCGGGCAGATGTCCGAGGCCGACCGGATCGACCGCGCTGATGCTGCAACCGCCGTTCGGATTTTTAGCGCGGTTTTGACGTCTGGACGGAACCCATGCCGATGAACACGGCGCTGGTCCTGTTCCGGCGTGACCTGCGCCTGGTCGACAATCCCGCTTGGAGCGCCGCCTGTGCCGGACACGCCCAGGTGCTGCCGGTTTTCATCCACGCCGATGGCGACGACGCATGGCCGGCCGGCGCGGCCAGCCGCTGGTGGCTGCATCATTCGCTGGCCGCGCTGGACCACGACCTGCACGATGCCGGCGCCGGCTTGCATCTGCGTCGCGGTGAGCCGTTGGGCACGCTGCGCGAACTGATCGTGCAAAGCGACGCCAGCGCGGTGTACTGGAACCGCTTGTACGAACCGGCCACGATCAAGCGCGACACGCACATCAAGAGTGCCCTGCAGAGCGATGGCATCGCCGTGCACAGCCACAACGCCGCGCTGTGGTGCGAGCCGTGGCAGATCGCCACCCGGCAAGGCCAGCCGTACAAGGTATTTACGCCGTACTGGCGCAATCTGCGCCCGCATTTGCAGCCGGTCGAACCGTTGCCCGCGCCGCGCGTGCCGGGCTGGCAGGTACTTCCCGGCGGCCTTCCGCTCGCGGCACTGGAACTGCTCCCGCGCATCGACTGGGCTAGCGGCCTGAACGAGAGCTGGCAACCGGGCGAAGCCGGTGCGCACGAACTGCTGGAGGTCTTCGGCGACGACGCCATCGGCGACTACGCGCATGCGCGCGACCTGCCCGCGCGTCACGGCACCTCGCGGCTGTCGCCACACCTGCACTTCGGCGAGATTTCGCCACGGCAGATCCACTTCGAACTCGATCGCCGCGCCCACGCCTTCGACGCCAAACGTCGCCCCGACATCGAGCCGTACCTGCGCGAGCTGGGCTGGCGCGAATTCGCCCACTACCTGCTCTACCACTTCCCGCACACACCGACCGACAACTTCAATACGCGCTTCAATCATTTCCGATGGGCAGCCGAAAACCAGTCATGGACCGAGCGCTGGCAACAGGGCCGCACCGGTATCCCGCTGGTAGACGCCGGGATGCGCGAGCTGTGGCATACCGGCTGGATGCATAACCGCGTGCGCATGATCGTGGGCAGCTTCCTCACCAAGAACCTGCGCCAGCACTGGCAGCACGGCGCGCGCTGGTTCTGGGACACCCTGGTCGATGCCGACCTGGCCAACAACACGCTGGGCTGGCAATGGGTGGCCGGCTGCGGCGCCGATGCCGCGCCGTATTTCCGCGTGTTCAACCCGCTGACCCAGGCAAAAAACTTCGATCCAGCCGGTGACTACCTGCGCCGCTGGCTGCCCGAACTCAAGGATGCGTCGCTGGCGCTGCTGCACGAACCGTGGAAAGACGCCGGCCTGCTCCGGCGCAGCGGCTATCCCGCGCCCATGGTCGACCTGGGCCAGTCGCGTCAGCAGGCGCTGGACGCGTACAGCGAAATCCGGCAGCCATGAGCTGGAAGAATACCCTGTTGCGGTTGGATGTGTACGGAGTGCCGGCGTGTCTCGCCGGCATGCTCTGGCGCGCGGCTCCCAGTGGCGGATGGTGGACCGCACCGGGATGCGCAGAGACCGGCCAAGCAAAAGTCCGACAGCCTGCTGGACCGGACAGGAATACCGATAACGTTCGTAAGCCCGCATGCGGCGGGTGGATTGGCACCGGAGAGCAGATATGCCGAATGAACTGACATGGCTAGCCTGGGCGATTGTGCTGGGTCTTGTGTATGTGCTGGTGGCCGCCGCGCTGGGCACCTGGCAACGCGGCCTGAAATGGAACGTGGGCAATCGCGACGGCGAACCCAAGCCGTTGACGGGATGGGCCGCACGGGCGCAGCGCGCAAACCGCAATTTTCTGGAAACCTTCGCGTTGTTTGCCGCCGCCGTGCTGGCGGTGGTTCTGGCACACAAGTCCGGTGCGTCCTCGGCGCTGGGCGCGCAGATCTACTTCTGGGCGCGCGTGGTCTACCTGCCGGTCTACGTGGTGGGCATTCCCTACCTGCGCACGCTGGTCTGGGCGGCGTCGTTGTGGGGCATATTGCAACTGCTTGAAGCGCTGCTCTGAGACAAGTGACCAGTAGCGACGCATCGCATCGATCGGTCCGCTGGGTCGCGTTCATACAAACCCATGTCAGGGTGATGGAGCGGACCCGACCCGGTGGGCAGCATGCGCGTGGATGAACACCAGCGTGTCGTGCAAGGCCGATGAGCTGCGCCGCAGCGGGTATGAAAACGACAGCAGCAGGCGTATGTGGCCAATGCCCGGATACATGCGCACCTCGACGGGCTCGTGCTGCGCACGCATCCGCTGCGCCAGCGAAAGCGTGTTTTTCGGTTGCACGTAATGGTCGTCCGTGCCCTGCAGGAGCAGCATCGGCGGCTCGTCGCCATCGACGAAGTTGACTGGCTGCGAAGATGCCTGCGCCGACGGTGTCGTGCCGAACATGCCGATGAAGGCTGGATCGGTCAATGGCAGGAAATCGTAAGGGCCAGCCAGACCGATGAACCCGGCCAGCTCGCGCGCTTGCAGACCGACCTCACCCAGCCAGCGCCCGTCGGTGGCCATCAACGCGGCGATATGCGCACCGGCCGAATGCCCCATCAGGAACATCACGTCGCGGTCGCCGCCGTAGTCTGCAGCGTGCGCATGCATCCAGGCCACGGCGTGTGCCGCGTCGGCCATGAATCCATCCATGCGTACCTGCGGATATTTGCGGTAATCGGGAATCGCCACGACCAAGCCGTGGCGCGCCAGCGTTTTGCCCATCCACCGATACCATTGCCGCTTGCCGTCTTGCCAGCTGCCACCATAGAAAAACACCACGATCGGCAGATCGTGCGCGCCGGCCGGAGCATAAATGTCCATCACCAGATGATGCGCCCGGTCAAATACCACGTTCGTGCGTACATCCAGTCTGGCATCGCCGGAGGTGGCATTCAGCGTGCGGAACAAGCCGGCCTGGCAACCATCCAGCAGCAAAATCAGCATCGCGGCAAGCGCGGCGCGAATCGGAACACGTAGGGCGCGGGGAAGTGAAGGGATCCGCATGTGTCTCTTGTGCAAGGGGAATTGCAAGGTTATACGGAAGCAATCCATTTCTGGATGCACGATCGCATGCGCTGGGCTTGAATCCCAACCAGGCTGGGCTTCGCGCCCCTTAGGGAACCGGCTACGGCGCGCCCTGCCCCACAACAGTGGGTGGTACACCTTCTTCGAGCGTTCAGCCCAATAACTGCGGGTTCAAATGCCACACGGCGAAGTTCAGCGCCGAGGCAAAGCTGACCCAACCCAGGTACGGCAGCAGCAGCACTCCGGCCAGCGGCCGCACGCGCCAGAAGCCGAGGAGGGTTGCCGCGATCAGCAACCACAGCAGCACGATATCGACGAACGCCAATGCACCGTGGTGCCAGGCGAAGAACAACCAGCTCCACAGCGCATTGACCGCCAGCTGGATCACGAACAGCGTGAGCACGCCGCGTCGCGAACGCCAACCCCCTTCGCGCCAAGCCAGCCACGCGGCGATGCCCATCAGTGCGTACAACACCGACCACACCGGCCCGAACAGCGAGGACGGCGGCGCCCAGGACGGTTGCGCCAGGTGCTCATAGAACGCAGCCGCCTGCGCCGACGCCACGGCGCCAATCGCCGCGGCGGCAAAGCAGAGCAGCAGCCAGCCGCCCAGTCCGGCGATCTGTTTCCTGTGTGACATGCCAGTCTCCCGATAGGTGTCTGTTACGAACGTCGTGGGCTGTTGGATTCCATTTCTTCGCACAACCCACCGTGATGCGACGTGAAGGAACCGCTTTGCACCCGCATGCATCCGCAGCGCAATTCTCTCCGTATGTGTCATTGAACCCACGGCCCGAGATGTTTTCATGATCGCCCCTCAATCGATATTGCCCGCGCCATCTGCGCCAGTGCAGACACCGCCCCATGGTGTGACCGCTCGCGCCGATTCGATACGTTCCTGGTTGATGCGCTCCATGCGGCGCTGGTTCGATACCCGTGCCGCGATGGAGATCGACGAGAGCCGTGAGGATCGGATCGACTGGCTGCGTGCGGCACCCTTTGTCGCCATGCACCTGGCCTGCCTCGGTGTGATCTGGGTCGGCGTGTCGCCGGTGGCGCTGGCCGTGGCGGCGGCGTTGTATGTGTTGCGGATGTTTGCGCTGACTGGGTTCTATCACCGCTATTTCTCGCATCGCACCTTTCAAACCTCGCGCGCGGTGCAGTTCGTGTTCGCCACCATCGGCGCGTCCTGCGTGCAACGTGGTCCGCTGTGGTGGGCCGCGCATCACCGCCATCACCATCGGGTGACCGACACGCCAGCCGACCCGCATTCGCCGGGTATCCATGGCTTTCTGTGGAGCCACATGGGTTGGTTCCTGACTCCGCGCAACTTCCGCACTGACCTGACGCGGGTGCCGGATCTGGCGAAATATCCGGAGCTGCGCTGGCTGGATCGCTTCGACATCGCAGTCCCGGTGCTGCTGGCTGTCGCGCTGTACGGACTGGGCGTGCTGCTGCAGCAGGTAGTACCACAGCTGGGCACCAGTGGCGGGCAGATGCTGATCTGGGGCTTTTTCGTTTCCACCATCGTGCTGTTCCACGCCACGGTGACGATCAACTCGCTGGCGCATCGCTATGGCAGTCGCCGCTACGCCACCAGGGACAACAGCCGCAACAACGTGTGGCTGGCCCTGCTCACGTTCGGCGAGGGCTGGCACAACAACCATCACTTCTTCCCCGGCTCCAGTCGTCAGGGTTTCCGCTGGTGGGAAGTGGATGTGACCTGGTACGGGCTGAAGCTGATGTCGATGCTGGGCCTGGTGCGCGGGCTGAAACCGGTGCCGGCGTGGGTGCTGGCCAAGGCGAGGAACTGAGCCATGCGTATCGCCGTGGTCGGATCGGGCATCGCGGGGCTGGCGTCGGCATGGCTGCTGTCGCGCCAGCACGAGGTGACCCTGTTCGAGGCAAACAGTTATTTCGGTGGGCACACCCATACGCATGACGTGGAACAGGCTGGCCAGCGCTATCGCATCGATAGCGGCTTCATCGTGCACAATCCGGCGCATTACCCGCTGCTGACGGCGATGTTCGCGCAGTTGGGCGTGGCGTCGCAGCCGACCACGATGAGCTTCTCGGTGCACAGCGAGGCCAGCGGGCTGGAGTACAACGCGGCCACGCTGGACACATTGTTTTGCCAGCGCCGCAATCTGCTGTCGACACGTTTCCTCGGCATGGTGCGCGACCTCAGCCGGTTCTATCGCGAGGCGCCGGCGCTGCTGCTGCAGCACGACAACATGACCAGTCTGGGCGATTACCTTGTCCAGCACGGTTACGGCGTCGCGTTCCGCGACGAGCACCTGATCCCGATGGCTTCGGCGCTGTGGTCGTCGCCGGCCACGCAGATCCTGCAGTTTCCGGCGCGCTACCTGGTGCAGTTCATGGCCAACCACCAGATGCTGCAGCTCAGCGATCGTCCGCAGTGGCGCGTGGTGCGCGGCGGCTCGTCGACCTATGTGGCGGCGCTGCGCGCGCGCTGGTCGGTACGCGAACGGCTGAACTGCCCGGTGTATTCGATCCTGCGTCATGGCAACGAAGTGGAAGTGGACAATGCCGCCGGCGTCGAACACTTCGACCAGATCGTGCTGGCCTGCCACAGCGACCAGGCGCTGAACCTGCTGGTCGACGCCAATGAGCGCGAGCAGTCCATCCTCGGCGCGATGCCCTACCAGACCAACGACACCGTGCTGCACACCGACGCCAGCCTGCTGCCGCGCCGGCGCAAGGCGTGGGCGGCATGGAACGCGTGGCTGCCGCGTGATCCCGCCGCTGCCTGCACGGTCAGCTACTGCATGAACCTGCTGCAAGGCATCGAGTCGCTCGAACCGTTCGTGGTGACGTTGAACCGCAGCAAGGCGATCGACCCGGCGAAGGTGCTGGCACGCATGCGCTATCACCACCCGGTCTACACCCAGGCGTCGGTGCAGGCGCAGACGCGCAAGGCCGAGATCCAGGGCGTTCGTCGCACCTGGTTTGCTGGCGCCTACTGGGGCTGGGGCTTTCACGAGGACGGCATGCGCAGCGCGGTGGAAGTCGCCGCGGCACTGGGCGTGTACTGGCCGCTGCGCGCGGAGTTCGTGCCAGCAGCGGAACCTGGCGAAGAGGAGTTGGCAGCGTGACCGCGAAGCCTGCCAGCACGAAGTTGCAATTGGCCAGCGCGGTATATGAGGGCGTAGTGCGCCATCGCCGGCATGCGCCCCATCCGCACGCATTTGAGTACCGCATGGCCCAGCTGTACCTGGATCTGGACGAGGTGGAGCAGGTGTTTGCCAGGCGCTGGCTGTGGTCAGGCACGCACCCCAACCTGGCCGAGTTCCGGCGCAGCGATTACCTGGGGCCGCCCGACGTGCCGCTGGCCGAGGCGGTACGCCGGCGCGTCGCGCAGGCGACCGGTTGGCGACCGTGCGGACCGATCCGGCTGCTCACCCACCTGCGCTATGCGGGCATGGTGTTCAACCCGGTCAGCTTCTACTACTGCTTTGCCGAGGACGGCGAGACCCTGCAGGCAGTGCTGGGCGAAATCACCAATGCACCGTGGAAGGAACGCCACGCGTACGTGATGCCGATCGAGAGTGCGCAAATCCACGGCCGCGCCCTGCACTGGACGTTTGCCAAGAGCTTCCACGTGTCGCCGTTCATGCCGATGGATTGCGAGTACGACTGGCGCTTCACCGTGCCCGGCGACGACCTGCTGGTGCACATGAATGTGATGCGTGAAGGCCAGCGCGCGTTCGACGCCACGCTGAACCTGCAGCGCCGGCCACTGACCGGTGGCTCGTTGGCTCGCGTGCTGTGGCGTTATCCGTTGATGACCGCACAAGTGGTCGGCGCAATCCATTGGCAGGCGCTGCGCCTGTGGCTGAAGCGCACCCCGGTGCACGGCCACCCGGCCTTGCATTCGCGCGACTCCGACTGAATCAGTTCACCCGAGGTTTGCCATGAACCACATTGTCCACACCGCCTGTTGCGAGACCGCCATCTTTGGCGCGTTCGATCGCTTTGTGCGCCAGCAATTAATCGGCAGGATGAGCGGGCTGCGGCATGGCCGACTGACACTTGAGGATGCCTGCGGCAGCGTCGAGCTCGGACTGCCGCCCACGGCACACACCAATTTGCATGTTCATCTGCAGGTGGTCGACCCCGGCTTCTACCGCGCGGTGGCACGCAATGGCAGCGTAGGTGCGGGCGAGTCATACATGGTTGGTCAGTGGCACTGCGACAATCTGGTCGGACTGATCCAACTGCTGGTACGCAACCGCGGCCTGCTCGACGGCATGGAAAGCGGCATCGCCCGCCTCGGCGGCATGGCCATGCGCGGCTGGCACGCACTGCGTCGCAATACGCGCGGCGGCAGCCGTCGCAATGTCGCCGCACACTACGATCTGGGCAACGATTTCTTCAATCTGTTCCTGTCGCCGGACCTGATGTATTCCTCGGCGATCTGGACCGACCCCACCGACACGCTGGAAGCCGCTTCGGAACGAAAGCTCGAGCGGATCTGCCGCAAGCTGGATCTGAAACCCACTGATCGGGTGGTGGAGATCGGGACCGGATGGGGCGGCTTCGCTCTCTATGCGGCGCAGCACTACGGTTGTCATGTCACCACCACCACCATTTCGCGCGAGCAGCATGCGCTGGCCAGCGAGCGTGTCGCTGCGGCCGGCATGGACGGCCATGTCGATCTGTTGCTGGAGGACTACCGCGACCTCGACGGCCAGTACGACAAGCTGGTCTCGATCGAAATGGTCGAGGCGATCGGCGCGCCGTATCTGGACACGTATTTCGAGAAACTCGGCAGCCTGCTGAAGCCCGACGGCCTCGCTCTGGTGCAGGCGATCACGATCGAGGATCAGCGCTACGAGCAGGCCTTGAAGTCGGTTGATTTCATCAAGCGCCACGTGTTTCCCGGTAGTTTTATTCCCTCGATCAGCGCGCTGCTGGCGGCGAAGACCCGCGCCAGCGATCTGGGACTGATCCAGCTGGAGGACTTTGGCAGTTCGTACGCGCTGACCCTGAAAGCCTGGCGCGAACGCTTCATGTCGAAACTGGCGCAGGTGCGCGCGCAAGGTTTCGACGAGCGCTTCATCCGC
>DASRUB010000328.1:0-7531 GCA_035655635.1 Rhodanobacter sp.
CCAGGCAAACTGGCACACAAACCCGTATAATCGACCGGTTAACCTTCCGATAACCCACGTGGTGGCTGCATGCGCCGCCCGAGTCGATCCCATGTCCATCGAAAATCTGCGCAACATCGCCATCGTCGCCCACGTCGATCACGGCAAGACCACTCTTGTCGACTGCCTGCTCAAGCAGTCCGGCTCGCTGAACGAACGCACGGTGCTGGCCGAGCGCGCGATGGACACGAATGATCAGGAAAAGGAGCGTGGCATCACGATCCTGGCCAAGAACACGGCCATCACCTGGCGCGGCAACCGCATCAACATCGTCGATACCCCGGGACACGCCGACTTCGGCGGCGAAGTGGAGCGCGTGCTGTCGATGGTCGACTCGGTGCTGATCCTGGTCGATGCGATGGACGGCCCGATGCCGCAAACCCGCTTTGTGACGCAGAAGGCTTTCGCGATGGGCTTCAAGCCGATCGTCGTCATCAACAAAGTCGACCGCCCCGGCGCGCGTCCCGAATGGGTGGTCGAGCAGGTGTGGGATCTGTTCGATCGCCTCGGTGCCACGCCGGAGCAGATGGACTTCCCGATCGTCTACGCCTCGGCGCTGAACGGTTATGCCGGCCTCGACGAGAATGTGCGCGAGGGCGACATGACACCGCTGTACGAGGCCATCATGCAGCACGTGAGCAAGCCGGACGTGGATCCGGACGGCCCGTTCCAGATGCGCATCAGCCAGCTCGACTACAGCAGCTTCGTGGGCGTGATCGGCATCGGCCGCATCCAGCGCGGCACCCTGAAAAAGGGCATGCCGGTGGCAGTGATCGATCGCCATGGCAAGAAGCGCCAGGGCAAGGTGATGCAGGTGCTGGGCTTCCTCGGCCTGGAGCGGATCGAGCAGGAAACTGCCGAAGCCGGCGACATCGTGGCCATCTCGGGCATCGCCGACCTGACCATCTCCGACACGATTTGCGCGCTGGATACCCCGGAAGCGCTACCGGCATTGACGGTGGACGAACCGACCATCTCGATGACCTTCCAGGTCAACAACTCGCCGTTCGCCGGCAACAAGGACATGAGCGGCGGCAAGTTCCTGACCAGTCGCCAGTTGCGCGAACGCCTCGATCGCGAGCAAGTGCACAACGTGGCGCTGAAGGTCGAGGAAGGTTCCGACGCCGACAAGTTCCTGGTCTCCGGCCGTGGCGAACTGCATCTGTCGGTGCTGATCGAGAACATGCGCCGCGAAGGTTACGAGCTGGCCGTATCGCGTGCGGAAGTGATCATCAAGGAGATCGACGGCCAGAAGATGGAGCCGATCGAGCAGTTGGTGGTCGACGTGGAGGAAGTACACCAGGGTGCCGTGATGGAAAGGCTCGGCGTGCGCAAGGGTCAGCTGAAGAACATGGAGTCCGACGGCAAGGGTCGCGTGCGCCTGGATTACGAGATCCCGGCGCGTGGCCTGATCGGCTTCCAGAACCAGTTCAAGACCCTGACCCAGGGTTCGGGCCTGCTGTTCCACGTGTTCGACCATTACGGCCCGAAGGAAGATGGCCAGATTGCCAAGCGCCTCAACGGCGTGATGATCGCCAATGCCGGCGGCGCCACCCCGGCCTACTCGCTCGGGCCGCTGCAGGATCGCGGCAAGCTGTTCGCCGCCGAAGGTGACAACGTGTATGAAGGCCAGTTGGTCGGCATCCACGCCAAGGACAACGACCTCACCGTCAACGTGATCAAGCCCAAGCCGCTGACCAACATGCGCGCCTCCGGCAAGGACGATGCGATCCAGCTGACTCCGGCGATCAAGTTCACGCTGGAACAGGCACTGGACTTCATCGACGACGACGAGCTGGTCGAGATCACCCCGAAGGAAATCCGCCTGCGCAAGAAGCACCTCACCGAGAACGATCGCAAGCGCGCCTCGCGCGGCTGAGTTCCCGGGAGCCCTTTGGCTGCTGCGACCTTACGCTCCGCCCGGACCCTCTCCCTCTCCCTCTCCCGGGGGAGAGGGGCTTTTGTCCCTTCTCCCCTCGGGAGAAGGTGGCGCGAAGCGACGGATGAGGGTTCGGCCGTAGCGTGATTTGGCCACCTGAGCATGTGCTACATGCGCTCCGTCCGAACCATCTCCCCACGCCCCTCTCCCGATGGTGACCTTTGGGAGTTCCCTTGCGGTCAGAGGGCTTTGCCCGGCTGAACTTCAGCGCTAGTCAGTATTTGCTTTCAAACGGATCGCTCAGCTGCGCGGGTCGAAATCCGCAAAGCTGGTGCGCAAGGCCTCGTAGGCCGCCCGCTGCGCCTCGCTGTCGGCCGCCGGCGCGCGAATCGACAGCTCCACCAATTGATCCCCCAGATGGCTGCCAGGCATGCCCCGGCCTTTCAAGCGCAACTTGCGCCCGGATTGCGAACCGGCCGGAATGCGCAGATCGACCGCGCCGGCCAGTGTCGGCACCGGTACCGTCGCACCGAGCGCCGCCTCCCAGGGCGCAATCGGCAATACGTGCACCACGTTGTGGCCATCGAGGCGAAACCGTGCATCGGCGCGGATACCGATTTCCAGCAACAGGTCGCCCTTGGGTCCGCCGGCGATGCCGGGCTGGCCCTGTCCGGACAAGCGGATGACTTGGCCGGGCTGGATTCCGGCCGGGATCTTCACCTCCAGCACGCGCTCGCCGCCGGTCGGATCGCGCATGGACAGGCGCGTGCGGCCACCATCGAACGCGGTCTGCAAATCGATCTGTACGGAGGCCTGCACGTCCTGTCCACGCCGCGGGCGCGCCTGGCCCCGCTGGCCGTGGCCAGCGGCGGCGCCACGACCAAACAGGCTCTCGAAAAAGTCACTGAAATCGGCGCTGTCATCACCACCGCCTGATTGACCTTGCCAGCCCGGCGGCGGCCGAAACTGCTCGCCCTGTCGATAGCCGCCGGCACGCAGTTGGTCGTAGGAACGCCGTTTCTCGGCGTCTTTCAGGACCTCATTGGCTTCGTTGATGGCCTTGAATTTCTCTTCGGCGCCGCCTTCCTTGTTCCGGTCCGGGTGGTATTTGCGTGCCAGCTTGCGGTACGCCGTCTTGATTTCGGCCACGCTCGCTTCCGGCTTGACGCCCAGGATTTCGTAATAGTCTTTGAATTCCACACCCGCTCCCAGTGATCGGTGCCGCGCGCCACAAGGCCAAGCCCCGCCGCAGATCATTATCCACGGCGGGGCGGGCTTTCACACTGTCTCGCTTCCTGAACGTCAGCTCAGTTGGCGGTATTGATGGTGATGCGGCGCGGGGTGGTTTCCGCTTTCTTCGGAATCGAGATTTCCAGCACGCCATGCCTGCCGTGCGCGCTGATGCCATCGGCATCGGCACTTTCCGGCAGCGCGAAGCGGCGATGGAAAGTGCCGTACACACGCTCTTGGCGGGTCAGTTTGCCGCCGGTCTCCTCGCTGTCGACCTTGCGCTCGCCCTTGATGGTGAGAATGCTCTTGTCCATGCTCACCTCGATCGTGGATGGATCCACGCCGGGTACGTCGACCAGGATCATGAAGCGCTTGTCTTCCTCGCGGATATCCACCCGCGGCGCCCACTGGCTGGTTTCCACGGTGGATTGATCGCTGTCGCCGGCGCTGAAAAAGTGGTTCATGGCCTGGCGGATATCGTCCGATGGAACAAAGTCACGGTTCCAGATGGATTGACGGCTCGGATTCATGTCAGTGCCTCCTCATCAGTATTGCGGCACGATTGCCGCCTGCCCTGAAAAATAGGTGCTCCCGGCGCGGATTCAAGGCATGGCGCGCGCGAACGCATTAGCATGGGGCCCCTCCCAGCCGAGTTCCGCATGTCCATTCAACCCGGTCACACCCTGCCCGACGTGGCGATCAAGATCATCGACGGCGACATCCAGCCCGCTCAGACGGGCGCCTTGTTCGCCGGCCGCAAGGTGGTGCTGTTCGGCGTACCCGGCGCCTTCACGCCAACCTGCTCGAACAGCCATCTGCCGGGCTACGTCACCCATTTTCCCGACTTTCAGGCCAGGCACGTCAGTGTGATGTGCCTGGCCGTCAACGACGCCTACGTGATGCAGGCCTGGGCGGCGGCACAGCAGGTGCCTGCCGGCCTGCTGATGCTCGCCGACGGCAACGCCAGCTTCACCCGCGCGCTGGGCCTCGAACTCGATGGCAGCGACTACGGCATGGGGCTGCGCACGCGTCGCTTTGCCCTGTACGCCGAGGATGGCGTGGTGAAGCAGTTGCACATCGAGGCGCCGGGCGAGCTGCGCGTCTCCACCGCGGAGGCGATGCTGGCTGCGATCGGTTAGCACGATCCCGGCGGCCCCCGCATCGCGTTCGTGGTCCGAGGCATACCTTGCAGCCGAGCGCAGTCGGCCGGTCCGCGGCGGCTGATATGCTGCGTCGATGGATATTGTGAACAACAGCTCCGCGGCGCGCATGGCCGAGCGGTTTCGTGGCTTCCTGCCGGTGGTCGTCGATGTGGAAACCGGCGGCTTTGATGCCGAGCATGATGCATTGCTCGAGATCGCCGCGGTGCCGTTGTGCATGGACGAGGCTGGCTTTCTGACCCGGCAGCCAACCGTGTCGACGCATGTGGAGCCGTTCCCCGGCGCCAACCTGGATCCGCGCTCGCTGGAAATCACCGGCATCGATCCGGACAACCCCCTGCGCGGAGCGCTGCCCGAACGGCAGGCGCTGGAGCACATCTTCCAGGCCGTTCGTGACGCAGTCCGCGACGCCGCTTGCCAGCGGGCGATCCTGGTCGGGCACAACGCCGCGTTCGATCTCGGCTTCCTGAACCAGGCGGTGCGCCGCTGCGCGCACAAGCGCAATCCGTTCCACCCATTCAGTTGTTTCGATACGGTGAGCTTTGGAGGCCTGGCCTACGGCCAGACCGTGCTGAGCAAGGCCGTGCTGGCGGCGGGCTTGTCATTCAACAGCAGCGAAGCCCACTCCGCCGTGTACGACGCCGAACGTACGGCGGACCTTTTCTGCACGGTCGTCAATCGCTGGCGCCAGTTGGAGTTGCTCGAACAGGCGCACAGCGGCTTGGCCAGCTCCTGAAACCCACGGCGAAATGTGCGCGGATCGTCACGTCCGGAAAGTGACCGCGGGTAGGTGATCCGCCGTTCGGTTACAGCGGCTCGCCAGGGAATGTCGACGGTGCGCGACGTCCCCGCCAGTTGCGCCATATGCCGAAAATCCCGATGGCGATCCAGGCCACTTCCAGCAGGAAAGCAGACAGGTTGAAGCTGCCGAACAGCAACGACAGCATCACGCCAAGCGCCCCGAATATGTTCATCACCTGATAAGTCAGGCCATTGCCACGCAACCGTTGCGCCTGCAGCAACAGGAACGCCAGCAGGATCAGCACCACCCCGATGTATCCGGCCCAGTCGTACCAGAAGGAACTCATCGTTTCGCACTCCGCTGGCGCAGCGCCTCGAACAACACGACTCCGGTCGCGACGGAAACGTTCAGGCTCTCCATCGCCCCGGGCATCGGAATCTTCGCCACGAAATCACACAGTTCACGGGTAAGCCGACGGATGCCTTCCCCCTCGCTGCCCAGCACAATCGCCACCGGACCCCTGAAATCGACGTCGTGGACGCTGGCGTCGGTGTCTCCGGCCAGGCCGGTGACCCACACACCGGCATCCTTCAGTTCACGCAGCGTGCGCGCCAGGTTGGTCACCGCGATCAGCGGCACCCGGTCGGCACCACCGGCCGAAGCGCGACGGACCACGGGTGTGAGGCCGACCGCGCGATCCTTCGGCACGATCACCGCGGTGACGTTGGCCGCCGCCGCGCTGCGCAGGCAGGCGCCGAGGTTGTGCGGATCGGTGACACCGTCGAGCACCAGCACCAGGGTATTGCCACCATCGCGTTCCAGCAGGGCCGCCAGGTCGTCCTCGTGCGCGGCAGGCGCCGCTTCATAGCGTGCCACCACGCCTTGATGGCGCGCCTCGCCGGCATGCTTGTCCAGCTCATCGCGCGGAGCGTGACGTACCAGGATATTCAACTTCTTCGCGCGGTCGGCCAGCTCGAGCACCCGCGCGTTGCGCTGCCCATTCTCGACCAGCACCTCGCGCACGCGCTCGGCATCGTTGCTCAACGCACCATCGACCGGGTTGATCCCGACGATCCAGCTCTCACTCATGACTTGCCTTTCGGTTTCGGTCGACGCCGGGGGTTCTTCTTCGGTGCAGGCGCCTCGGGAGTAACCGCGCCACGCGCCGCCGAATCCTGCTTCCGCGAACCTGACTTCTGCGAACCTTGCGAAGACGAGGTCGCTTTGCCCTTGCGGGCCGGACGTTGCGCGCCAGCCGGCGCGCGTGACGGCGCATGATCAGGTGCTGACGTCTTGTGCGGCGCCGGTGCGGGCGCTTCGGCCTCGGCTTGCTTGCGACCGAACGCGCGGCCAATTGCCTTGGTGGCTCGACCGAACATGCCGGGCGCCTTGACCGTGGCAGCGGCCTTCTTCGGCAGCGAATAGCGCTCGCCACTGGCCGCATAGTCGTAGGCCTTGCCGCTACCCGCTGGTGGCGTCGCTGGCGGTCGCGGCGATACCAGGCGGAAGTCGATCTTGCGGTCCTCAAGACTGGCCCGCAGCACCTGGATGCGCACGTGATCGCCCAGACGGAACTGCGCGCCGGTGCGCTCGCCCTTGAGCAGCTTCCGGGTCGCGTCGAAGTGGTAGTAATCGTTCGCCAGCTGACTGATGTGGACCAGGCCCGACACCTTGGATGCATCCAGCTCGACGAACAGGCCGAACGAGGTGACGCCGGTGACCACACCATCGAACTCGCTGCCGATGTGCTTTTCCATCCACGCGCATTTGAAACGGTCGTCGACGTCGCGCTCGGCTTCCTCGGCGCGGCGTTCGCGCTGCGAGCAGTGGATCGCCATCGCCGCCATTTCGGCGGGCGTGTAGGTGTAATCGACGCTCTTGCGGCCGGTCAGCGCGAAGCGGATCGCGCGGTGCACCAGCAGGTCGGGATAGCGCCGGATCGGCGAGGTGAAGTGCGCATACGCGGTGAGCGCCAGGCCGAAGTGGCCGCGGTTGTCCGGTTGGTACGCGGCCATGCTCTGCGAGCGCAGCAGCACGTTCTGGATCAGCTCGCGCTCGGGGCGATCCTTGACCATGCGCAGGATCTCGGAAAAATCCGCCGGGGTCACCTCGTCGACCGGCGGCATGCGCAGCTTGAATTCGCGCAGGAACTGCTGCAGGTCTTCGTACTTCTCCGCCGGCGGCGGCTCGTGCGCGCGGAACAGCGCGGGGATCTTCTTCTTTTCCAGGAACAATGCCGCCTGCACGTTGGCGGCGATCATGCACTCCTCGATCAGCTTGTGCGCATCGTTGCGCTCGGTGACGCCCATCGACTCCACGCTGCCAGTCTGGTCGAGACGGAACTTCACTTCCGGCGTCTCGAAGTCGATCGCGCCACGACGCTTGCGCTGGGCCGCCATCGCCTTGTACAGCGCGTGCAGGTTCTCCAGCTGCGGCAGCACGTCGGCCACTTCATGCCGGGCATCGGCCTCGCGCAGACCC
>DASRUB010000329.1:0-14942 GCA_035655635.1 Rhodanobacter sp.
CTGCGCGCCACGCTGGCCGGTGGCGCGGCGCTGCTGACGGGTACGGCGCTGATCGGACCACGCCTTTACGCCGCCTCCAATGCACCGGTCGGCAAGCCCGGCAAGGTGCTGCTCGAAATCTTCGGCGACGATGGCCGCGACCTGGGCGCACGCGAAATACCCAGGCTCGTGCTCACCGACGCACAATGGCGACAGCGCCTGCCAGCGGCCTCTTACCAGATCATGCGTCGCAACGGCACCGAACTGGCATTCAGCGGCGACCACACCAGGCCTGCCGTCGCCGGCCTGTTCCGCTGCCTCGCCTGCGCCACCGCCCTGTATGACGCCGCCACCGAGTTCCATTCCGGAACCGGCTGGCCCAGCTTCTGGCAACCGATCTCCCCGCACAACGTGGTCGAACGAACCGACCGCATGTTCGGCATGCGCCGCACCGCGATCAGCTGCGCCAGCTGCGACAGCCACCTCGGCCATGTATTCGATGATGGCCCGCGGCCGACCGGCCTGCGCTACTGCATGAACTCGGTGGCATTGCGTTTCGTGGCCCGCACGCCGGCCTGAACCGGGCGACGATGTACGGAAGATAACTTCCTCATGCACCACCAACGCTATCGTCACCTTGGCCGGTGCATATACTGCAGGCGACATCCCTACCGCTGGAGATCGCGCATGAAACGCACCGTCCGGTTTGTGCTTGCCACATTGTCGTTCGCGTCGTTGTCGCTGGCCTTTCCCGCCCTCGCACAGGCGGAAGAAGGGTATGTCACCGCCAACGTCAACCTTCGCGCCGGGCCCGACCCGAGTTACCCGCTGATCGACCAGCTTCAGGCGGGCACCGCTGTCGACGTGCAGGGCTGCACCAGTGGCTGGGAATGGTGCGACGTGATCGCCTATGGCAACCGTGGCTGGGTCGCCGGCAATTACGTCGAGTACGAATACCAGAACCAGCCAGTGCTGCTGCCATCCTACGGCGCGCAGATCGGCATTCCGATCGTCACTTTCGTGATTGGCAACTACTGGGACAACTACTATCGCAGTCGGCCTTTCTACCGCGAACGCGACCAGTGGTATCGCCGGCGTATCGTGCACCGCCCGCCACCGCCGCCGGTGCGCGATCCGTATCGTGGACCGATCCATCGCAGTGCCGGCCCCGGGCACCGGCGCGACGTCTTCCCGTCGCGGACGCCGCCGGGACAACCGCGTGGTCATGTGAGCCAGGTCAGGCCGGATCACGCCGTGCAGACCGAGCATCGCAACCCGCCGCGCACCACACCGGCGCAGCCGTCCCGCCCCGCCCCGACCACACGTCCAACCCCGGCTCCACAGCCGCGCGGTCAGATGGGCCCGGCGCGGCCGGAACAAGCCGTCCATGCGGTTCCACGCAACCAACCCCATCCCGCACAGGGCAGCCGCCCATCCGAACCCAGCCACCAGCCGTCGAGCCGACAGCCTGCGTCCAAGGCCAAGCCGCCAGTCAAGACAGATGAGCATGACCACAAGAAGGATGACAAGAACGGTCATTGATGGCCGGCCTGGATGGTCGATCGCCGTGTCGGCGCGCTGGTTTGAAATGTAAACTGGTCGCGCTGACCTGACCGGAACTTTTCCGATGCGCCGATCGCCGCTGTTGTTGATGGCCCTGCTGCTGGCGACGAGTGTCGGAATTCCGGCGGCGCGGGCCGCCGACGGCCTCACCGAATTGACTGTGATCGACCAGAAAGTCGGCACCGGCGCGGTCGCCTACAACGGCCGTGAAGTCGAGCTCAACTACACCGGCTGGCTGTACGACGCGCAGTCGAAGGATCATCACGGTGCGAAAATCGACAGCTCGCATGATCACGGCCACACCTTCACCTTCACCCTTGGCGAAGGCAAGGTCATCGCCGGCTGGGACAAGGGCATCAGGGGCATGCGCGTGGGTGGCCGGCGTACTTTGCTGATTCCGCCGCGACTCGGCTATGGTGGCCGCGGCTTCGGTGGCGCGGTGCCGCCGCATGCGTCGCTGGTGTTCGACATCGAACTGGTCAGCGTCCACTAGCCACCGGACAAGTCGGCGGACAATACCCCGGTCATGTATCCGACCGGCAGCCCGCCATGATCGATCCGCTCTCGTCCGACCTGCTCGCGCCCGACGTGCTCGCGCCGCAAACGCTGGAGCACGCGCTGGCGCTTTCCACGCGCTTCTACACTGATCCGCGCATGTCCCGGCTCGACGCCACCGCGGTGTTCGCATCGAGCTGGCAACTGGTCTGTCATCAATCGCAACTGACCGGCGTGGGCGATCACGTGGTGACCGCGATTGCGGGCCTGCCTCTGCTGATCGTGCGCAGCGACGAGACGACGATCCGCGCGTTCCACAACGTCTGCCGCCACCGCGCGGGGCCGATCGCCAGTTGCGACGGCAAGGGCGCGACGGTGCTGCGCTGCCGCTACCACGGCGGGACCTACGGGCTCGACGGCGTACTGCACGGCGCGCCGGAAATGGGTCGTACGCCGGACTTCGATCCGGCCACGATCTGCCTGCCGGAAGGGCGCGTACAGCTGTGGCAGGGACTGGTCTTCGTCGTCACCGGTGCAGCACCGCCGTTCGACGAGTTCGTCGCCGGCATCGACGCGCGACTGGGGCCGGAGCGCGTGCTGGGCGGCTACGAATTCCATCACCGCGCCAGCTGGGAGATGGCCTGCAACTGGAAGGTCTACGTGGACAATTACCTGGAGGGTTACCACGTGCCGCACATCCACCCGGCCTCAACAGCGTGCTGGATTACCGCAGCTATGTCACCGAGACGGCCGCGTGGTATTCGTTCCAGTTCAGCCCGCTGGACAGCGGCGACGACCTCTACGGCAGCGGCGAGGCGCTGTACTACTTTCTGTATCCGAACGCGATGCTCAACATCCTGCGCGGGCGGCTGCAGACCAACCGCGTGCTGCCGCTGGGGCTGGATCGCTGCCGGGTCGAATCCGACTTCTATTACGCACCCGCCAGCAGTCCCGAAGCACTGGCGCGGCGCGCGAAAGACATCGCGTTCAGCGACGAGATGCAGGACGAGGACGTGACGATCTGCGAGGACGTGCAGCGCGGGCTCGCTTCGGGTTCCTACGAAGCGGGCCGGCTGAATCCGCTGCGCGAGAACGCGGTGCACCACTTTCACGAACTGCTGCGGCGCGCGTATCGCCAGTCGTCCGCGCACGAATGAATACCCGCGCCCGCCCACTCGGGCTGTGGATGCTGATCGCGCTGGTGGTCGGCAACATGATCGGCTCGGGCGTGTTCCTGCTGCCGGCGGCGCTGGCCCCGTACGGCGCGGCGAGCCTGCTCGGTTGGGGCTCGGCGCGCTGTGCTACAGCGTGTGGGCCTTGTTCGGCACCCGGCACGGAGTCGCTGCTGTGGGGCGGCGTGCTGGTATGCGCCGGGTTACCGATCTTTCTATGGCAGCGATACGTCGCGCAGCCACGGCCACCAGCCGTGTCCTGAACGCGCGTAGCGATCGGCCGCGCGCTCGAACGGATTGCGCACGCTGATGCCGCCGCACAGCAGATACAGCGGCAGGAACAACGGGCCCAGCGCCATGTACTGGCAGACATGCGCACGCTCGTGATCGGCCAGCGACACCGGCGGCTCGATGCCGCGGCCGGCACGGTGCGCATAGGTGAGACATGGAATGTCCAGTCGTTCGCCGGCATGCACGATCACGTTGCCCAGGGTCAACGCACCGCCGCCCCAAGGCCAGTGGCGCACCACCAGGGCCAGCTCGCGCCGCTGCCAGCGCATGCGCGCGCCGAACGGCAGGCCGATGAGGCCGATGCACACACCCGCCATCGTATTCGGCAGGGTCCACGCCATGCCGAACAGGCACGCGACGCGCGACCACCAGCGCGGGTGTGATGTGCTGCGGGACCGTGGCGTATTCACCGGCACTGGATTCCTTCGATCAGCTTGGATTCGCGGGTGATCGCCGCCATCTTTCCGGACAGAACCACCTGCCCAGCCCCTTGCCGGAGTCTGCCATGAATACGCCCCTCGCCATTCCCTGCCCGCATTGCGGCGCACTCAACCGGGTGCCGGCCGAGCGCGTCGGCGAGCATCCGGTATGCGGCCGTTGCAAACAGGCCCTGTTCGACGGACATCCGGTGACGCTGACGGCAGCGAATTTCGATGCGGTCACTGGCCGCGGCGACCTGCCGGTCCTGGTGGACTTCTGGGCCCCGTGGTGCGGACCATGCTTGGGCTTTGCGCCGGTATTCGTGCAGGCCGCCGGCAAGTTCGAACCGCACTTGCGACTGGCCAAGCTCGACACCGAGGCCGAGCCGCAATTGGCCGGGCGCTTCAACATCCGCAGCATTCCCACCCTGATCATGCTGAAACAGGGACGCGAGATCGCGCGCCAGTCCGGCGCGCTGAACGCGGCGCAGTTGCAGCAGTTCATCGAGGGTGCGCTGGCGCGCGGCTGATCAACGCGAAGCGGCGCCCGCCGCCTGCCAGCGCAGCCAGTCGATCACCGCGGCCACCGCCGTGCGCGGCTTCGCCGGCGGCCGCACGATCCAGTACGACACCCCCAACGGCACGTCGAGCTTGCCGAACGGACGCAGCAGGCTGCCGTTCGCCACGTCGTCCGCGGCCAGCCGATGGCGCGCCAATGCCACCCCCTGCCCCTGCATCGCCGCGCGCAGGACCAGATCGGACGAGGTGTAGCGCGCGCCGCCCTGCAGCGCGAGTTTCGCTGGTCCGTGCGCGCTTCGCCATGATTCCCATGCCGCCTGAGGATCGCGGTCATGCAGCAGGCGCAGGCCGGCAAGTTGTGCCGGCTTCGATGGATGTCCGGACGTCTGCCACAGCGCGGGACTCATCACCGGGTACAACGCATCGTCCATCAGTGGTTCGCCGTGCAGTCCCGACCAGGGCCCCGTCCCCATGCGGATCGCCAGGTCGATGCGGCCGTCGTCCAGCGCGTCCAGCCGTTGCTCCACCTGCACCGACAGTTCGATCTTCGGGTGCGCCTTTTCCAGCGCAGGCAACCGTGGCAGCAACCAGCGGATCGCGAACGATGGCGACGTGGACAGCGTTACCGCATGCGCCGGCCGGGTTTCGCGCAAGGCGGCCACCGCCTGCTCGATCCCGCGCAGCCCGGCCAGCGTGGCGCGCCCCAGCGCCTCGCCCTGCGGGGTAAAAATCGGTGCGCCACGACCGGCCGACGCACGCAGCAACGGCACGCCCAGCCAGCGATCCAGTTCACCCAGATACCGACTCACGGAGGAGTGCGCCACGCCCAGTTCGCGCGCGGCGGCGCGCACGCCGCCATGGGCGTAGACCATGGCGAACGCGCGCAAGGCATTCAACGGCAGCTCGTTCATGGTCTTAATTCTAGACCATAAACTCTGCGGCACGGTCCACTTATCGGCCTGACCATGTACTCCATTCGACCATTACCGATGGAGAACCAGCCATGGATCCCTTGCTCGCTGCAGGCGTGCTGCTGTGCGTGGCCGCGATCACGCCCGGACCGAACAACTTGGTAGTGCTGCGCGCAGCGGGGCACGCCGGTTTGCGTGGTGCGATGCCGGCCATCGCCGGCATCGTGTGCGGCGGCCTGCTGCTGCTTGCGGTGACGGCGCTGGGTGCAGGGACGGCGTTCGCAACGTATCCGCCACTGCGGCGCTGCGCCGGCATGCTCGGTTCGCTGTACCTGGTTTGGCTTGGCATCTCGCTGTGCCTGGCCGGCATGCGGTCGAAGCATTCCGCCTCGACCGCAACGGCCTTGCCGGCCGGCATGCCGGGTCTGATCGGTTTCCAGTTCCTCAATCCGAAAAGCTGGGTGATCGTGCTGACCGTGCTGGCGACGATGCCGGCCAGCGGTCTGCGCGATGGCTTGCTGCTGGCCGGATTGTTCGTGCTGGTTCCCACCCTGTGCCTGCTGCTGTGGGCAGTGCTCGGCGCGTGGCTGGCCCGCTGGCTGACCCGACCCACGGTCCGGCGCAGCGTCGACATCGTGATGGGTACCTTGCTGGTCGCCTGCGCCTTCCTGCTGCTGATCGAACCCTGATTCCCTTGCTGATTCCCCTGCCCAATGGAGATACCGAGATGACCATCGCTCCCACACGTCGCGTGCTGTGCCTCGCCGGCAGCCTGCGCCACGATTCCTGGAACCGCCGACTGCTGCGGTCCGCCGTGGTGCAGGCGCCGGCGACGCTGCGTCTGGACGTCTACGACGCACTGTCCGGCGTGCCGTTGTTCGACGAAGACCTGGAACGGCAAGAGCCGGCCGGCCCCGCCGGCGTGCAGATGCTGCGCGCGGCGATCGCCGCCGCCGACGGCCTGATCATCGCCACGCCCGAATACAACCATGCCATGCCGGGCGTGCTGAAAAACGCGCTGGACTGGCTCTCGCGCGAAAGCCCCGCGGGCGACCTGCTGCCGGAAAAACCGGTGGCCGTGCTCGGCGCCAGCAGCGGGCCGTGGGGTACGCGCCTGGCCCAGGCTTCGCTGCGTCAGGTGCTGCACACCTGCGGCGCGCTGGTGATGCCGGCGCCGACCCTGTTCATGGCGAACGCAGCCAGCCGTTTCGATGCGGATGGCACGCTGACCGATCTGGTCACCGTGCAGTCGCTGCAGAGCTTCGTGTTGGCGTTCGAGCGCTGGATGGAACGCGTGGCGCCGCCGCTCGCCAGGCTGGAAGCGGCGGTGGCAGCGCGGCGCTGACCGTCGCACGGACACCTGCCGCACCCATGCCTTTATGCACACTCCAGGCACGGTGGCATCGGGTTAAGCTCGGGGCTTTCGTCCGCGAGGAAAGCCCGTGCGCAAGTCCCTGCCATCCGTCCTGCTGACCGCCTTCGTGCTGGCCGGTTTCACCGCCGCCCCGACGCTCGCGGCCGACGCGCACAAGCCGGCGGCGGCGGAAGCCGCCAGCAGCGATGCATTCCAGTTGCCGCCGTTGCCGGCCGATGCGCATGTGACCCAAACCACCACGGTGGATGGCAAGACGCTCAAGTACACCGTCACCGTCGGCTCGCTGCCGGTGCGCGACGCCAAAGGCAAGAAGATCGGTGATGTGGTGTTCACCGCCTATACCGTACCCGGCAAGAACCGACCAGTGACGTTGGCGCTCAATGGCGGTCCGGGCGCTTCCTCCGTGTTCCTCAACTTCGGTGCGATCGGTCCGAAGAAAGTGAGCTTCGGTGACGAGGGCGACAGCCCTTCGGCGCCGCCGATCCTGCACGACAATCCCGGCACCTGGCTCGGCTTCACCGACCTGGTCTTCATCGATCCGATCGGTACCGGCTACAGCCGCGCGCTGGTCGACGAGAAGCAGGCCACCAAGGATTTCTACAGCACCGACGCCGACATCAAGTACCTGTCGCGCATCATGTATGACTGGCTGGTGAAAAATGGCCGCATGGACTCGCGCAAGTACTACGTCGGCGAAAGCTACGGCGGCTTCCGCGGCCCGCGCATCACCGCCTACATGCAGACCCAGCTGGGCGTGGCGATGAGTGGCGTGACCCTGATCTCGCCGTATCTCGACCCCGGCGCGTGGAGCGACGACACGGTCTCGCCGCTGCCGTGGATGACCACCCTGCCCTCGATCGCCGCGGCCCATCTGGAACGCGAAGGCAAACTCAGCGCCGCGGCAATGGCGCCGATCATCGCCTATACCCGAGGCGAATACGCGACCACCCTGATGAAGGGGCGTTCCGATCCAGCCGCGACCGAGGCCATGATCAGGAAGGTCACCGAACTGACCGGGCTGGACCCCGTGTTCGTGAAGCGTTCCGGTGGCCGCATCGAGACCCAGGCCTACCTGCGCGAGGTATACCGCGCCGAGGGCAAGCTGGGCAGCCGCTACGATTCCAACGTCACCGCCTGGGATCCGTTCCCGTACGCGCCGCATCAGGAAACCGGCGACCCGATCCTCAACGGCATCATCGCGCCGACCACCAGCGCGATGGTCAACTTCGTCACCCAGACCGTCGGCTGGAAAGCGCAAGGTCGCTACAACACGCTCAGTTACGAGGTCAATCGCCTGTGGCACGAGGATGATGATGCGCGCGACGGCTCGGTCAAGCAGTTGCGCGAGGCGGTAGCCAACGACTCCCACCTGCGCGTGCTGATCGCACACGGCTGGGACGACCTGTCCTGCCCCTTCATGGTCTCGGTGCTCGCGGTTGACCAGATGCCGGCGATGGGCGACCCGACCCGGGTGCAGGTCAAGGAGTATCCCGGCGGCCACATGTTCTATGCGCGCGCTGGCAGCCAGGCCCTGCTCACGGCCGACGTGAAGAAGCTCTACGACGTCAATTGAGCTCCGCTGCCAAGGGGCGGCGTCAACGCCGGCCTTGGCAGCCTGTCGAACTTTGGCGGTCGAGGCATACGGAGCGCCGGCGTCTCGCCGGCATACTCTAGCGGGCAGGATGCCCGCGCTCCCAGTGACGGATTCGCAGGCCGGGCAAGCAAAGCCCGACAGGCGGCAGACTCAGTTGGCCATCGTGCTCGCGCGCACCAGGTACTGCACGCTGAACATCTGCTGCGGATCGGTCCACACCCGCATCACCGCCAACCCGGCCTTGTCCGCCAGTGCGGCAAACTCGTCGAGCGAATACTTGCAGCTGTACTCGACCTGGATCGCCTCGTCGGTGCGGAAACTCACCTTGCGGTGACCGATTTCCACCTGCTGCTCGTGGCGGCTGACGAGCTGCGTCTCGATGCGCCCCGCCATCGAGTTGTAGCGTGCCCGGTGCGAGAACGCCTCCAGGTCAAAATCGCTGCCGATCTCCCGGTTCAGCCGCGCCAGCATGTTCAGTGTGAACCGGGCGGTGACGCCGGCGCGATCGTTGTAGGCCGCCTCGATCAGCGCCGGATCCTTCTTCAGGTCCACCCCGATCAGGATGCCGCCCGCGTCGCCCATCTCGTTGCGCATTTTGCGAAGCAACTGGGCCGCCTCGCGTGCTTCGAAATTGCCGATGGTGGAGCCGGGGAAATACAGCACCGTGCGTCGCGGCGCCCGTGGCGGAATCGGCAGTCGCAGCGGCCTGGTGAAATCCGCGCACAACGGTTGCACCGGCACGTGCGGAAATTCCGCGGCCAGCCGCTGCACGCTCTCGCGCAACGGCTCGGGCGAAATCTCCACCGGCACATAGCACACCGGGCGATCCAGGTGCCCAAGCAGCAAGCGTGTTTTCAGGCCGCTGCCACTGCCATATTCGACCAGTCGCACCTCGGTGCCAAGGCTGTCGGCCATGCTGCCGGCATGCTCGCTCATCAGCGCTACCTCGCAGCGCGTAAGGTAGTACTCCGGCTGCTCGCAGATCTGCTCGAACAAGGCGGAACCGCGTTCGTCGTAAAAAAGCCACGAGGGCAGCCGCTTCGGTTTCAGCGCCAGCCCGTGCCGGGCTACCGCGAGAATTTCGGTCAGTGGCGCGCCGCGGTCGTCGTCGCTGCACGGTTGTACGTTGCTCATCGATCCTGTCCCAGTCGCAGCCCGGCAAATTGCCAGCGGGCATGAGGCGGAAAAAAGTTGCGGTAGGTGGCACGCAGGTGTGCTCGTGGCGTGGCACACGAACCTCCGCGCAATACCCACTGGCCACACATGAACTTGCCGTTGTACTCGCCCAGGGAACCGGGCAGCGGGCGGAAGCCCGGATAACTCACGTACGGCGAGGCGGTCCATTCCCAGACGTCGCCGTAAAGCTGCAACAGGCCATCACCGTCGCTTGCCGCCCGAGGCTGGTAGCGCCCTTCGTCCTGCAAATTGCCTGAAATCGGTACAGCCTGCGCCGCCGACTCCCATTCAGCCTCGGTCGGCAGCCGTCCGCCGGCCCAGCGCGCAAACGCCTCGGCCTCGAAGTAGCTGAGATGACACACCGGCTCGTGCGGATCGAGCGCGCGCACGCCGGCAAGGGTGAACTCACTGGCCAGGTCGTCCTGCCAATACATCGGGTGTTGCCATCCCTCGCGCTGCACGGTGGCCCAGCCGTCGGACAACCACAGTCCCGGCTCGCGATAACCGCCCTCGCGCACGAAAGCCAGGTATTCGGCGTTGCTGACCAGCCGGTTTGCCAAGGCATGCGGATGCAACAGCTCGCGATGCCGCGGGGTTTCGTTGTCGAACGCGAAACCCTCGCCGCGATGGCCGACCTCCACGATGCCTTCGCGGCCTTCGACGAAACGCAGCGACACGGCCTTCGAATCCCCCGGCAACGCAATCGGTGCACGATAGGCCGGCTTGAGCGGATTGCACCAGAACGCATGCTTGATGTCGGTCAGCAGCAGCTCCTGGTGCTGTTGCTCGTGCTGCAATCCCAGTTCGACCAGGGCAGCCAACTCGGCATCCTCGCCGCGCCCAAGCACGATACCCACTGCCTCGTCGATGCGCTGCCGGTAGTCGCGCACCTCGTCCAGCGAGGGTCGCGACAGCAACCCGCGGTGCGGGCGGGCATGCATCGGGCCCACTGATTGGTAGTAGGAATTGAACAGGTGATTCCAGGCCGGATCGGCAGCGCTGTACGTCGCATCACGACCTAGCACGAACTGCTCGAAAAACCAGGTGGTGTGTGCCAAGTGCCATTTCCCGGGACTGGCATCGGGCATCGACTGCAGTTGCAGATCTTCGGCGCTGAGACCTGTGCACAGATCCAGTGTGCGCTGACGCACCTGCCGGAACCGTGCTGCCAGTGTGGGCGCGGTGGTGGATGCGCCGGCCGTCATGCGAGCTTCGCGCCAGCAGCGAAAGGACCGGCCACTGTACAGCCGGGCTCCATGGGTCGAGTCTGGAAAAACATGCCGGCAAGGATGCCGGGCTGGCCGTTCATATCTTGTGATCGGGCATGCCACCGCGCACCGGAATCAGGCCATGGTCATACCCATGCCAAGAGCAATGAGTCCGCCTGCCGTCAACCAGAGGGCGGAGGAAACAAACGAGCCCGGCATCGCCGGGCTCGTTCACATCAGACTTCACTCAAGCCGTCAATTGCCGCCATATCCATCGTCGCGGCCATATCCATCGTCGCGGATGTAGCGTGCCGGCGGTGCGCTGTAGACCGGCGGGCCGTCCTGATAGACCACGCCCGGCTGGGCGTAGACAACGCCGGGCTGCGCGTAGACCACCGGCGGCCCCTGGTAGTAAACCGGCCGCGGGCTCAGCGCATCGGCCACCAGCCCGACCACGGCGCCGGTGACGATGGCACCCGCAATCCAGCGGCCACCGCTCCAGTAACCACCGCGATCGTAGTAACCACCGTGATAGCCACGATAACTGCCACGATAATTGCCGTGATAGCCGCCATGGGAACTGCCGTGATAGCCACCGTGATTACCGTGGCCGCCCCAGCCGCGCGCCGAGGCGCCCAGCGGCATCGCCACTGCGGCCGCGATCGCCAGGCTGATCGCCACGAACTTGCCGGCACCACTGAAACCCTGTTTGCGCATGATCGTTCTCCGGTTGTACGACGCCGATATTCAGTCGGTTCGGCTTAATGTGAACTGAAGGGTTTACTTTTTGATGCGCGCGCTGTCCCACGGGTTGACGCCGGGGTCGGGCGCGCGCCGTCTCAGCAGCCAGCAACCATGGATATCCGCACGGCGGACAAAGTCGAACGGGATGCTCGGGGCACTCCAGTCGTCGATCTCGAAGCGCTGTTCGAGTTCGCCGCGGTCGAGCTTGAAACGGCGAAAGTTGTTCGAGAACACGATCACGCCATCGCGAGTCAGTCGCTCGTTGCAGGCATCGAGCAACTTGACGTGATCGCGTTGCACATCGAAGTCCTCCGCACGCTTGGAGTTGGAGAATGTGGGTGGATCGACGAAGATCAAACCGTAATGGCCGCGGTCGCGTTTGAGGAAGTCCAGCGCATCGAACTGCATCAGGCGGTGGCTGGCGCCACTGAACCCGTTGAGTACGAGGTTGCGCGAAGCCCATTCCAGATAGGTCGCCGAAAGATCCACGCTGGTGGTTTCCAGCGCGCCGCCGGCCGCCGCGTGCACGCTGGCGGTGGCGGTGTAGGCGAACAGGTTGAGGAAGCACTTGCCCGCGGCCAGCTCGCGCAGTTTGGCGCGCACCAGCCGGTGATCGAGGAACAGGCCGGTATCGAGGTAATCGGTGAGGTTGACCAGGAACTTCAGCCCGTCCTCGTCCACCTCGATGAACTCGTTGCGCTGGTCGAGCTGACCGTACTTGGAACCGCCCTTGCCGCGCTCGCGGGTCTTGATCGCGATGCGTTCGCGCGGCACGCCCAGCACCTCGCCGGCGACGCGGGCGATCTCGCGCAGGCGCAGCCGCGCCACGTCGGCCGGTACGTCAGCCGGCGCGCGGTATTCCTGGATGTGCAGGTGGTCGTCGCCGTGCGTATCGCCATAGACGTCGATCGCCGCGGCGTATTCCGGCAAGTCCTGATCGTAGGCACGCCAGCAGTGGATGCCTTCGCGGGTCAGCCGCTTGCGCAGGTGTTTGAGGTTTTTCTCCACCCGGTTCTTCAGCATCTGCGCGCCGGCCGACAAGGGCTTGGGCTCGCGTGGCTTCTCATCGCGCTGTTTCAGGTCGAAGGTCAGCAGCACGGTTTCAAGCGCGCCGTTGTACAGCACGTAGCGCTTGTCGGCATGCAACTGCATCGCCCGGCCCAGCTCGACGTCGCCGGCCAGCACCGCGGCGCGCCAACCGCTGAAGCGTGCGCGCAAGGTGTCGCCCACGGCGCGATACAGCTTCGGCATCTCGGCGCGATCACCCAGGCGCTCGCCATACGGCGGGTTGGTGATGACCAGACCGTAATCGACACCCGGCGGGGGCGCGGCGTGGGTCACGTCCTGCTTGTCCAGGGTGAAGAAACCGGCCACGCCGGCGGCCTGCGCATTGCGTTTGGCTGTCTGCACCATGCGCGGATCGGCGTCGCTGCCGAAGAACACGCTGCGCAATGCGCGCAAGCCGCTTTCGGCGCGCTGGTTCGCCGCGTCGAGCAGGCCGCGCCACAGCGCGATGTCATGCTGTTGCCAGCCGAGGAAACCGAAGTATTCGCGACGCAGGCCCGGGGCCACGTCGGCCGCCAACAGCGCGCCTTCGATCAGCAGCGTGCCCGAGCCGCACATCGGATCGAGCAACGCGCCGCCGGCGGCGTACACCTCGGGCCAGCGCGCGCGCAGCAGCATCGCGGCGGCGAGGTTTTCCTTCAGCGGTGCCTCGCCCTGCTCCTCGCGCCAGCCGCGCCGATGCAGCGGCATACCGGCCAGGTCCAGCGACAAGGTGGCGCGGTCACGGCGCAGGCGCACATTGATGCGGATATCCGGTTCATCGGTGTCGATGCCAGGCCGGGTGCCGTCGCGCTGGCGGAACTGGTCGACCACCGCGTCTTTCACGCGCAGGCCAACGAACTGGCTGTGGGTGAGCTTGCTCATCGCGGTGCCCGCGTCCACGGCGAAGGTGCCGTGCGCGGCAAGATGGGCGCTCCAGTCGACCGTCTGCACGCCGCGGTACAGCGCATCATCGTCGGCCGCATCGAACTCGGCCAGCGGCAACAGGATGCGGCTGGCCAAGCGCGACCACAGGCAGGCCTTGTAGGCAGTCTCCAGCGTCCCGGAAAAATGTGCGCCGGCCAGCGCCTCGCGCACGTCTTCGGCGCCGAGCGCGGCGAGTTCGTCGCGCAACAGGTATTCCATGCCCTTCGGGCAGGTCGCGAAAAACACCCCTGACGAGTGCGGACTCATGCCCGATCCGCCAGTTGCTCAAGCAGGTGCAGGAACTGCGCGGCAATCATGTCCATGCTGGAACCCAGGCGATGATCGTCGTCGAGCACCAGCAGGGGCAGGCGGCGAGCGGCGGCAAACGTCTGCATACCTGACAGTGGACAGACATCGTCGCGCCAGCCGTGGATCAGCAAGGTCGGTCCGTCGGTGCGCAGGTCCAACTTGCGTGCATAGCCGGGGATCTCGCTCGGAGTGGCCAGCAGCAACAGACCGGCCACCGGCACATCCAGCGAAACGAGGCCTGAGACGAAGGCGCCCATGCTGGAGCCGACCAGCAGCGGCGGCGCATCCAGCGCCTCGATGGTCGCGCGCAGGCGCGCGATCCGCGGCGCCACCGAGCCGGCGTAGCCGCGCGCGTCGTCGCTGCCGTAGTCCGGCCGCTGCGTGCGCCAGCCCAGCGACTCGGCCAGTGCCGCCAGCGCGCTGACCTTGGTGGCATCCGGACTGGATTCCGAGCCATGCGAAAGAATGATCTGGCCGCGCATCGCGCGTCTCCATGAAACTGCTGGAAGCAAGGGGCGCATGGTAACAGGCGACGTTTCCGCGCGACCTTGCCGCATGCGAAACTGCCGCGCATGAGCCTGCGCATCCACGAACAACCGTTACTCTACGTCGAGCTGCTGCCCGAACGCCCGGCCGCGGCGGTCGAGCTGGTGGTGATCCACTGCACCGAGCTGCCCGACCTGGCCATGGCGCGCGAGTACGGCGAGAAAGTGCTGCACGCCGGTGGCGCCGGCAACAGCGGCCACTACTACGTCGACCGCGACGGCGCGGTGTACTGCTATGTACCCGGCACCCGCGTGGCGAACCACGTGCGCGGGCACAACCCGAACTCGATCGGTATCGAGCTGGTCAACCTGGGCCGCTATCCGCACTGGTGGGATTCGCGCCACCAGCAGATGGACGAGCCGTACACCGATGCGCAGATCGCCGCACTGAGTGCCTTGCTGGTGCAGTTGCGCGTGGAATTCCCGAACCTGCTCCAGATTGCCGGGCACGAGGATCTGGATACCGCGCTGATGCCGGCCAGCGACGATCCCGCGCTCGAAGTTCATCGCAAGCTCGACCCCGGCCCGCGCTTCCCCTGGGACGCCGTTGTCCCGGCCTGCGGCCTGCAGCGGCTGCGCTAGACTGCACCGACCTCCCTTCGACCCGCATCCATGCCGGAGTTCGACGTCCAGCCGCTGCTGCAATCGACCACCGTCGGCGTGCACGACGT
>DASRUB010000330.1:0-4595 GCA_035655635.1 Rhodanobacter sp.
TCCGATGGCGCCGAAATGGTGGCGCCGTCAGGTGAGGGTGCGGTGCGCTGCATGCGGATGGCCATGGCGAACCTCAACGGGCCGATCGACTACGTCAACACCCACGGTACCGCCACGCCGCTGGGCGACATCGTCGAGCTCAATGCGATGCGCGAGGTGTTCGGCGACGCGGTGCCGCCGCTGTCTTCGACCAAGGCGCTCACCGGCCACTCGCTGGGCGCGGCCAGCGTGCACGAGGCGATCTACAGCCTGCTGATGCTCAAGCAAGGCTTCGTCGCCGGCTCGGCGCACATCACCGAGCTTGATCCGCGCGCCGAGGGCTTTCCGGTCCTGCGCGAAAGCCGCCCGGAAAAATTGTCCACGGTGATGTCGAACAGCTTCGGCTTCGGCGGCACCAACGGCAGCCTGGTGTTTGCCAGGGTGTGATGCCAGGACGGCATGCTCGCGCCGGCGATCGTGGTCACCCGCGACAGCGAAATGCTGGCACGACGGGTCAGCCTTTCAGCCAGCTCATGGCCTCGTCTCGCTGGTCGTAGGCAAACCGGCGGAGCTTGGCCAGCATCAACGGATCGAGCACATGGTCGGCGAAAGACCCCAGCGGGCTGTTGGTGACCAGGGCTACCCGGTCGATCTTGTCATGCACGCTGCTGACGAATTTGAGGTGGGCGAACAGGGCGCCGATACCCTGCCAGCCCGGGAAGGCCCGGCTGCGGATCATCATGCCGCGGAGCCGGTCGTGATCCTTCAGATAGTCGCCGATCGTCTTGCCGACCGCTTCGAAATCGTCTTCGCTCATCGCCTTGTCGGCGGCAGGTTCCAGCACGAGGATGCCGCTGTCGACGTCGAGCGCGATGTTGACGCCGGCGCGATCGCGCTGGCAGACCCAGTCCCGCGCAGCCGCATAGTCGTCGCCGTCGAAGTGCCGGAGTTCTCCGGGTGAGAACACGCCGAACAGCTTGATGGAATTCTCCAGCCACTTGATGTCGCTGACAATCGCCATGCGCGCCCAGTGGCCAATTTTGCCCAGACCCAGGCGGAGGTCCTGCCACACCGCGCCGGCCTCCATGCCCTTCCATTCGCCTTCGATGCAACACAGGAAGTCGAGCTTGTGTTGTCGTTCCAGCTTCTCGTTGACCAGCGGGATGAGCTGCTTCTCGTAATCGTCCGCGCGCAGTTTGTCGGTGATCCTGATCCCGATCACGTGGTCCGGAAGTCCCTCGATCATGGTCAACATGGTGCTTTTGCTCCGTTGCGGCGCCGGATGTTTGTGAACGGCGAAGGCCAGTGTACTGCCGATGTGTCGCGGGTCTCTCAGACACCGACGCCGGTGTCCGAAGACATGCGACAAGGTGTCGCGGTGGACGTCGGTGCACGCGATGCGAGCGTCGCCGCATCGCGGTTTTCGGGGTGGACCGATCCCCGCGTCAAACGTGCGCCCCGCACGGTTGATGTGGGTCAGTCGCCGTCAACCAGTGGCGCGTTAGGATCAACCGACTGCGGCATCTGCGCCGCCTGCTGGAGTATTCCGCATGAAACCCGTCAAGATCGCTCTCGCGCTGGCATGCAGCCTCGGGCTGGCTGGATCGGTACAGGCAGCGCCGCAGCACTCCCACGAAAGCCATGCGACGCAGGCGGCTGAAGCGAGGGTAGCAATACCGGCCCAGCGGTGGGTGCCCGATGCCCCGTTACGCGAGGGCATGCGCCGGGCGTACACCGCGGTGGACCAATTGCGCCATCATGAAATGGGGCACATGAGTGCGCCGATGGCGGTGGATCGCGCCACCGAGGTGGAAGCGGCAGTGACTTACATGTTTGCCAACTGCAAGCTTGCCGCCGAGCCGGACGCCGCGCTGCACGGCATCCTGGTGCCGTTGCTCGGCGCGGCGCAGGCGCTGAAGGCCGATCCGCGGAACCTCAAGGCAGTGGGCGACATGCGCGCGGCGCTTGCGCACTACCCGCAGTACTTCAACGACCCGGGCTGGGATCAACCCGCGCCGATCGAGCACGTGATGCACGATGAGCCGTGATCCATTCACGTAGGTGATGCTGTCGCGAACGGCGAATGGCCTGCCTTGCACGGCATGTTCAGCCTGAACGCCGACGCCACCTACTGGTGATTTCAGATGGCCATTGCGCTTTCCGGGTTGGCCGATTCATGTCCGCGGAGTGATTCCCTGTTCAGCCGCATCCTGTCGCCCACCGATCGATCGGATCTGCCCCCGCGCGTGGTCGATACTGGAATAGCCTTGGCCATGAGCCTCGGCGCCGATGTCTGCGCCTTTCACGCCGTGGAGCGAGAGCGGACCCACGGCCGGCAACAGGTCATGTGTGGCGATCGTTGCCGCGGCTGGCCGCCAGGAGCGCGACTTGATCGTGACGGCATCGCATGGTCGGCAACGCGTGTCTCACGCAGGAAGGCCACATGTTCGGAACCGGTGTCGATCCAGGGTCGACGAACGCGGCGGCCTTCAGTGGCGGGATGCGCGACGGGCATCGATGAGGTCGCCCTGTTCACGGCAGGGCCATTCGCCTGCCAGAGCCGATTCGGATGGCTGCAAATGCCGCGGGCCGATACGGCCTTCCTGGCGGCGAATGTTCGACGAGCTTTTCAGCGGTGCGGCATTCAGTGATGCATCAGCACGGGTATCTGCGCGTGCGTCAATACATCTCTGGTGGCGCCACCGAGGACGCGCTCACGCAGGCGCGAATGACTGTAGGCACCCATCACCAGCAGATCGGCGCGCATGTGTTGCGCCTATTTCAGGAGGGCAGGGCCGGCCTGCTGGGGCGACACATCGAGGTGCATGGACTTCGCGCTGACGCCGTGTCGGCGCAAATAGTCGAGAGGATCCAGCCGCGGCACCGCAGGTGTCGTGTCGTCGCCGGACGCGAGTGACCCTTGCCCGTCTAATGACCCTGACCTCGGCGGCTTCCTGCAGGAACGGCAGGGCGCGATGCATGGCCCGGGCGGCCTCGATGCTGCCGTTCCAGCCGATCGCCACCCGAGCTGGCGCCACATCCGTGCTTCAGTCCGGCGGCAGCAGCAGGCAGGGCAGCCGGCTGACCGGCATGGTCTCGTCGAGGATGTTGAACAGATGGGCGCCGGTGGCGATGTCGCGCTCGATCACGGCCATGTCATGCCATGCCCCGAGCATCCTCAGCGTCAGCGGAATGCTCGCATGGGTCACCACCCAGGTGACCTTGGCGCCCCGGGAGTGCCGTGGCACTTGTCGCGGGCAGTTCAGCTACGGCGTCTTCATTTCCCCCACGTGACGAACATCGCCACGGCCGTCGTCGCCATCGCCGCCGTGGCCAGCCAGCCAAAAATTTTCAGCGGCCACGGCATGGTGAATTTGCCCATGACCTTGCGCCGCGAGCCCATCAGCATCATCACGATCATCAGCGGTACGGCAGTCACGCCGTTGATCACCGCGCTCCAGTACAACGCCTTGATCGGATCGAGCGGGGCCAGGTTCAGCGCGATGCCAGCGAGGCTGGCGACGATCAACACGCCGTAGAAAAACCTGGCGTCTTGCTCCAGTCCGCTGCGTTGACCGAAGGCGCCGGCGGCAGCGTAGGCGAACAGACCCAGCGTGAGCAGCTTGAGAATCGGCGAGTAACGGGTGAACGGGATGAAGATCTGCAGCAGCAACGACAACTAGGCGAAACCCGCGGCGCAGAGCAGCGCGGGCCCACCAATCAGCAGCTTCAGCGCGGCACCCATGGCACCGATGTCAGCCGCCAGGTTGATGACGTTGGCGATCACGAGGGAGGCCATCAGCGCGTACACCAGCGGATGTGGATAGTTCTTGCGGATGCCGTCCAGCAGGCCGTGGCCGGTGACCCGCCCGATGCCTGCGCTGATCGCCTGGATCGCGATCATCAGCGGCATGGTCAGCAGGATGCACCACAGCATGCCGTAACCGAACGCGGCGCCCACCTGAAAGTAGGTGGCAATGCCGCTGGGGTCGTCATCGGCCGCGCCCGTGATCAGGCCGGCGCCCAGGTTTGCCCACGGCGGCTTTTCGAGGCCGCCATCTTCGGTGTTTTTGCGGTCAACCATGGGTGTTCCCGCTGGGTTGGTGAACGAAGGTGGGACTGGACGGATGCCAGACGCAGGGAGTTTCCCCGCCGCTGTCGCATTGGTGCTCCAGTGCGGTGGCGAGATGAACGTCGCTGTGCAGCATGCGCCAAAGTGCTGCATCGAAATTCACAGGTAGTGATGTAGATACTGCAGTGAGCCGGGCTTTCCCGCCTGCCGGGGTGGAATGATGATGACGATCGACCTGTTGGACCGCCAGCCGCTTGACGCCGGGCAACTGCATGGCATCGACGCCTGGTGGCGCGCGGCGAATTATCTTTCGGTCGGGCAGATTTACCTGCGTGCGAATCCGCTGCTGCGCGAGCCGCTGGCGCTGGAGCACATCAAGCGCATGTTGCTCGGTCACTGGGGCACCACGCCGGGGCAGAACTTCATCTACGCGCACCTGAACCGGGTGATCAGGCAGCACGACCTGGACATGCTGTACATCTCCGGCCCGGGGCATGGTGGGCCAGCCGTGGTGGCCAACGCCTATCTCGAAGGAACGTACAGC
>DASRUB010000331.1:0-3598 GCA_035655635.1 Rhodanobacter sp.
TCGACCAGCCGATCAAACGGTTCGCCGCCACGCATCGGATCGGCTACCGGCAGGCCGAGCTGCCGGCTCGCGCGCGACAGGAGTTCCTGCGCAGCTTCGGCATCGAGGCGTCCAGTGTTCAGGCTGACGCCCGCACAACGGATCGCCGGGTTGGTCCGCTTGCCAAGCAGTATCGTCAGCTCGATCACCTGCTCGATGGTCGGCAGGGCGAATTCCGGATGGCCCAGGACATGCGTGCGGCCCGGCTCGTGGCAAACCACGAAGACGTCTGGCTGGCTGCCGTGCAGCAAGCCCAGCGATACGCCGGCATAAGCCGGATGGAACAACGAACCCTGCCCTTCGATCACATCCCAGTGCTGCGGGCGCGCGTCCGGGCTCAGCATCTCGGCCGCGCCGGCCAGGAAATCGGCAACCACGCTGTCCATCGGGATACCGCCACCGGCGATCAGGATGCCGGTCTGGCCGCTGGCACGAAAATCGACGTCGACACCGCGCAACGCAAACGCGCGAGCCAGCGAAAGCGCCGTGTACTTCTTGCCCAATGCACAATCGGTGCCCACGGTCAGCAGGCGTTTGCCGGAGCGCTTGCGCCCGGAGCCGACGGGAATGCCGCGTGGTGGCATGCGGACGTCGATCAAACGCCGGCCCAGACGTTCCGCCGCGGCAGCGAGTTCGGGGATGTCGGCCAGTCGCATGTGCATGCCGCTGACGATATCGAGGCCCGCCTCGAGTGCTTCGACCAGGGCGGCAACCCAGGTGTCGGGAATGAAGCCACCCGCGTTCGCGACACCGATCACCAGGCCTCGCGCGCCAAGCGCCCACGCTTCGCCAGGCGTCAACGTCGGCAGGCCGGTGCCGACCGTGGCGCCGCACGACCATTCGCCGAGGCACAGGTCGCCGGCCCAGTCACGCAAGCCATACGCCGTCTTGGCATAGCCCGGCTCGGTGGTATCGCCCAGGAACAGCAGGTATGGCTGCGGCAACTGGCCAGCCTCTGGATCGAACGCTGCGGAAAGCGTACTCATGTCACGTGACTCCTGTTGACTTGCCGCCGCGTCCGGTCAAACGACCTCGATCGTGTTGAACCCGCCGTCGCCGGTATCCTGTTTCGACGGGCGCCTTCTACTTCTTGTCCGCCACGGGCGTGAAGCGCAGGTCCTGGTAGTCCCAGCTGAAGTCGGCGATCGGCGAAATCGCTTTCATCGTCATCTGGTCAACGCTGCCATCCGGCTTGAGGGCAAAGGTGACGTAGGCATCCTCGACATCCGGCATCGCCCAGTGAGTGCGGAACGTGTCGTACTGGACGTGCTCCAGCGCGCCGTGCAGGCCGGGCGTGCGATCGAAGCTGATGCTCAGCGCGCCCTTGCCGCCCTTGCCCCGGGTAATGGTCGCCGTGCCGTACCAGGGATCGCGATACACACCGGCGTAGCCCGACAACGGCAGCGACGGGCCGCGCTCGGGATGCGTGCCCGCGTTGCCGGCCTTGAGCGCTGCCACGGCGCTGGCATGGATGCCGTCGAACATTTGCTTGTAGGTGGTGATCCAGTCCGGCGAAGGCAGTCCGAGCAGGCTGTCCAGCAGGTGCTCGCGCATCGCGAACAGGGCGCCGACGTCTTCGGAGTTGAGCATGATCGCGAACGCCGCATGCTTCTCGGGAATGATCACCACAATCGAGATTCCACCGAGCACGCCGCCGCCATGGGTGATGATCTTGTGCCCGCGGTAATCCTGTACTTCAAACCCCAGCGCATAGGCATTGAATTGCGGCTGCGCCAGCACAAGCGGCGGCGGCATCGGTCGGATGGGAATCAGCGTGTGCGGCGTCCACAACGCTTTCGATGCGGCGTCACTGAACACCCGTTCGCCGTCATCCAGCGCGCCATGTCGCAGTTGCAGCCGCAGCCAGCGACCCATGTCTGCCGCACTCACCTGCAGTGCGCCGGCCGGCGCGAGCACGCTGCCAGTCATCACCGTGGTAAGCACCTGCTGCCTGCCCATTCCGCGCACCGCGGTGGAGTTCTTCGCATGCAGCGACGCCTGGTCGGCGACACGCGCGTCGATACTCACCTGGGTGTCATGCATGCCCACCGGGTCGAGGATGTGCTGCTGCATGAAGTCCTCCCAGCGCTGGCCGGATACGGCTTCGACCAGTTGCCCGGCGACGATGTACAACACATTGTCGTAATCGTAATTCGCGCGGAAGGAATGAGCCGGCTTCAGAAAGCGGATGTCATGCACCAGCTCGGCGCGCGTGCGATCGGTGGTGGGGAAGATCATCAGATCGCCCTCGCCCAGCCCCAAACCGCTGCGATGCACCAGCAGGTCGGTCACGGTCATTTCGCTCGACGCATAGGCGTCGTACATGCGAAAACCGGGCAGCTTGTCGACCACCCGGTCGTCCCAGTGCAGCTTGCCTTCGTCCACCAGGATCGCCAGCGCCGCCGTCGTGAATGCCTTGGTGTTGGAGCCGATCGGGAAAATCGTATGGGCGTCCACTTTCGCTGCAGCACCAAGCTTGCGCACGCCGTAGCCATGCGTGGATATCCCATCGCCGTCGACCACCACCACAGCCATGCCGGGCGTGTCGAAGGTTTGCATGGCCCGCTGGGCGAACGCATCCAGCGCCGGCGACGCCGCTGCCGGCGGCGCCTGTTCCGCACCGAATGCGCACGGCAGCATGACCAGAGCGATCAAGCCACTCAGCAGCCAGCGTGTTGCAGGAAGGCCGCGACGCGATTCGATTTGTCGGGTTTTACGGGTCATGGGTGGCCCTCCTTCTGTGGTGGTCGCCAGGCCCGCGCCGAGCCATGGCCTGATTCAGTACGTGTAATTGAAGTTGGCCAGGCCGTAGGCACAGATGCCCCACAGTGCATACAGCGCACCCAGGCCGAGGAATACCTCGCCCAGACGCACCAGCCAGCCACCGGGGCCGCGCAGGACACGCAGCACCGCTTCAACCAGCATGGCGATGGCGCCCAGTGCGGCAAGCACGCCCAGGATGTACAGCGCGGTCAGGTAATGCCCCACCGCGTTGTTGGACGCCTCCAGGCCATTGGAAATCATCTGGACCCAGCCAAACATCATGAGCAACAGCAAGACCACGCCGAGCCGCGAAGCCAGCCGCCAGCGCTTTTGTGCCCGCGTCATCAGCAACGGAGCATGAAAACGCCGACGCACGATCCAGCCGCCGAACCAGATCACCTGGGTCAGCACCAGGGTCACCAGAAACAGCACGCCCACGGACTTGAGCATGCCGGTACTGCGCAGGCCATGTACCGGCTGGAACAACTCGACCGGAAGGAAATCGTCGGAGATCCAGTACTGGATGTGACCATCCTTGTCGACCACGAACTTCGTGTGGGTCTGCCCGCCGACTTCGCGCCAGGTCAGCGCTCCCACTTCGCGCCAGGTTTTCGGTGTGCCACTGACGTCCTTGAGTATCCCGATCTGGATGCTGCCATCGGGGTTGGCCGTCACGCTCGCCTGCGACACCGTTTGCAGGATGTCGAAGGTGCTCTCGATGCGCCGGGTCGCTTCATACGAACCAGCCACGCGGACGGCGTCAGCCTGGGGGTTGGCCACGGTCTGTTCGTGCGCT
>DASRUB010000332.1:0-13080 GCA_035655635.1 Rhodanobacter sp.
CCAGCGGACGCGAGATCAAAACCAAGATCAGAAGCACGCAGAACATGCGCAAGGTCACGCGCGCGCTGGAAATGGTCTCCGCCTCGAAGATCCGCAAGGCGCAGGACCTGATGAAGGCGTCGCGGCCGTATGCGCGTGCGATGCGCAAGGTGATCGCGCACATCGCGCAGGCGAACACGGATTTCAGCCATCCGTTTCTGCTGCAGCGTGATCCGGTCGCGCGTGTTGGCTACATCGTGGTGGCCACGGATCGCGGCCTGTGTGGTGGACTCAACTCCAACCTGTTTCGTCGCCTGCTGCCGCAGATCCACGAATGGCAGCAGCAACACGTGCAGGTGGACGTGGTCGCGATCGGGCAGAAGGCGGTGCAGTTCTTCAGCCACATCAAGGCGGTCAATTTGATCGGCAGTGTCGGCCAGCTGGGTGAACAACCGAAGCTGGAACGGCTGATCGGCGTCATCAAGGTGATGCTGGACGAATATCGGAGTAACGGGCTGCAGCGTGTGTTTCTGGCGTACAACGACTTCGTCAACACCATGGTGCAGAAGCCGACGATCGATGCGCTGCTGCCGCTGCCGCTGGCCGCCGCGGAAATGGAAGCGCACCAGGCAGCTGGCGAATCAGGCTATGCCGGCATCGCGCTCGAGCGGGAGCATGCTTGGGACTACCTGTACGAGCCGGACGAAGAGACCGTGCTGGCCTATGTGCTGGATCGTTACATCGAATCGGTGGTGTATCAGGCGTCGCTGGAGAACCTGGCCAGCGAGCACGCCGCGCGCATGGTGGCCATGAAGGGCGCTTCCGACAACGCGAACAAGGTGATTGACGAGCTGACGCTGATCTACAACAAAGCGCGGCAGGCGGCGATCACCCAGGAAATCTCGGAAATAGTAGGCGGCGCAGCGGCGGTCTAGCCGTGAAGTGTGTAATGGCGTCGCTTTCATGAATAGTGCGGCCATGGATGGCCGCTTCTTGATCGCTCTCGCGATCATGGACGATCGCACTAGTTAAAAAACATCCGGAGTTATCAGCATGAGCCAGGGCAAAGTTGTTCAGATCATCGGCGCCGTCGTCGACGTGGAATTTTCGCGTGACCAGGTGCCCCAGGTGTACGACGCGCTGAAGATTGACGGCACCGAGATCACGCTGGAAGTGCAGCAGCAGCTTGGTGACGGCGTCGTGCGCACGATTGCGCTGGGTTCCACCGAAGGTCTGAAGCGCGGACTTGACGCACGCAACACGGGCGAAGGCATCAAGGTGCCGGTGGGCAAGGCGACGCTTGGGCGCATCATGGATGTGCTTGGCAACCCGATCGACGAAATCGGCCCGATCGATGCCGAGGATCACTGGGTCATCCATCGCGAGGCGCCGGCCTATAGCGATCAGGCAACGGCCAACGACCTGCTGGAAACGGGCATCAAGGTGATCGACCTGGTGTGCCCGTTTGCCAAGGGCGGCAAGGTTGGCCTGTTTGGTGGTGCCGGCGTGGGCAAGACCGTGAACATGCTGGAGCTGATCAACAACATCGCGACCCAGCACGCCGGTCTTTCCGTATTTGCCGGCGTCGGTGAGCGCACCCGCGAAGGCAACGACTTCTATCACGAAATGCAGGAAGCCGGCGTGGTCAAGCTGGATGACCTGCCGGCATCGAAAGTCGCAATGGTGTACGGCCAGATGAACGAGCCGCCGGGCAACCGTCTGCGCGTCGCCCTGACCGGCCTGACCATGGCCGAGTACTTCCGCGACGAAAAGGACGAGACCGGCAGGGGCAAGGACGTGCTGTTCTACGTCGACAATATCTATCGCTACACCCTGGCCGGCACCGAAGTGTCGGCACTGCTGGGCCGCATGCCGTCCGCCGTTGGCTATCAGCCCACGCTGGCCGAGGAGATGGGCGTGCTGCAAGAGCGCATCACCTCGACCAAGACCGGCTCGATCACCTCGATCCAGGCGGTGTACGTGCCTGCCGATGACTACACCGATCCGTCGCCGGCCACCACCTTCGCGCATCTGGATTCCACCGTGGCGCTGTCGCGCGACATCGCCAGCCTGGGCATCTACCCGGCGGTCGATCCGCTGGCCTCCACCAGCCGCCAGCTCGATCCGCTGGTGATCGGTGACGAGCATTACGACGTGGCGCGTCGCGTGCAGGGCACCCTGCAGCGTTACAAGGAACTGAAGGACATCATCGCGATTCTCGGCATGGACGAGCTCAGCGAAGAAGACAAGCAGGCGGTGTCGCGCGCGCGCAAGTGCGAGCGTTTCTTCTCGCAGCCGTTCCACGTGGCCGAAGTGTTCACCGGCTCGCCGGGCAAGTACGTGTCGCTGAAGGAAACCATCCGCGGCTTCAAGATGATTGTCGATGGCGACGTGGACTATGTGCCGGAGCAGGCCTTCTACATGGTCGGTGGCATCGACGACGCAATCAAGAAGGCCGAAGAGATGGGCGCGCGGAAGGCAGCGTAAGCCGCCGCCTCCCGGGATTCGGGATTCGAGATTCGGGATACGCAAAAGCGGCGAACCGAGGCTCTACCGAATCCCCAATCCCGTATCCCCATTCCCGTCGAGCAAAGCGAGACCAACCATGACAACCATCCGTGTCGACATCGTCAGTGCCGAAGCCGAGATTTTCTCCGGCGACGCGACCTTGGTCGTGGCGACCGGCGAGATGGGCGAGCTTGGCATCACACCGCGGCATGCGCCGCTGATCACGCGCCTGAAGCCCGGTCACGTCGACGTGTTGCTGGAGAATGGTGATCGCCAGCAGTTTTACGTTTCCGGCGGCATTCTCGAAGTGCAGCCGCAGGTGGTCACCGTGCTGGCCGACACCGCCGCGCGTGCGTCCGACCTGGACGAGGCTTCGGCGCAGAGCGCCATGAAGGAGGCGCGCGATGCGCTGGCCAATCGCACCGATGCCATCGGGATTGCCGAGGCCCAGACCCGGCTCACCGAGGCGATGGCCCAGTTGCAGGCGCTGGAGCGCCTGCGCAAGACTCTCAAGCACTGAGCAAAAGCCAGTCGCAGGGCCGGATCGGCGATAGCGCAGGATCCGGCCATGCCAGCAAACGCCCAGGCTCCTAGAGCTTGTCCGGCCCCCGTCGCAACCAGCTGTCGATCAGTGCCTTGTCATAACGCAGGGAATCGGTATCGGTCGCTCTCGTCACGCCGCTCTGAAGGTAGCCCAGGTCGCTCAGCTTGCGTGAGCCCTCGCGTTGCACATTTCCGTCGCTGTCGAGCAGCTTGAACGTCAGGTTGATGCGCGGCGGATACACGTCCTTCATGAAGCGTACGTACCTGAGATTGGCTCCTTGCCAAGGCTCGTACGCACCGGCGAGCTTGATGTCGGTGATGGTGACTTCCAGCCGGTCGCCCGGTGGCAGCATGCGCGTGCCCCGCTTGATCATGTAAGCCTTCAGTGGCGTCAGGTAATCGGCGTTGTTGAAGCGATCCTGCTGGCCGAACTGGCGCGCCTCACTGAACTCATCGGGGTTGGCGTAGGTAACCGAGACCCTGGCCTCGGACGCTGGCGTGGCCGCGACAGGCGCTTGTCCCGCGGCTGGCATCGCGGACAAGGCTGGTCCGAGGCCGGCCGCACCCAGAGCGACGGCGACAAGCACCACGATGCCGCGTCGGTTCAATCCCGTCATGCGTTTCATGATTCACCTCCATCCACGTTGCCTGCCAAGGCGCAGCTTGACATGGCCGACGTTGAGGTTTCGTGTGTGCCATCCGTCCAGTCCACCCCGTCCGCCTCTCGCGCCCACCACGCCGCCTGAACATCGCACGGTCCACACTGTTCGCTTGCATCGACCACCACAGGACCATGCCGACCATGCATCTTCGTTATCGCCGCCACCTGGGATGGGTGCTGCTGATCGTGGGGTTGCTGGTGGTGCTGCGCCTGTTGCTTCCGTATGTAGTGAGGCATTACCTCAACACGCGGATGGATCGCATGGGTGATTATCACGGCCAGATCGCCGATATCGACCTGCACCTCTGGCGCGGTGCCTACAGCGTCGACGGCCTGAAGATCGTCAAGGTCTCGGGCAAGGTGCCGGTGCCGCTGCTCGACGCGCCGCGGACCGACATCGAGTTGAGCTGGCGCGCACTGACCCACGGCCTGCTGCGTGGCAAGGTGGCGTTCTATCGTCCCGTCCTCAGTTTTGTGGACGGCAATGGCGCGGACGACACCCAGAGCGGCAAGGGCGTGGACTGGAGAAGCAAGCTGAAACTGCTCACGCCGATGCGGCTGGATGAGCTCAGCGTGACGAACGGCACGATCACGTTCCGCAATTTCGTCTCCAGTCCACGCGTCGATCTGAAGATGACCGACGTCAACGGCACGGCCAGCAACCTCACCAATATCGAACGTCAGGGCGGCAGTCGTGTCGCCAGGATGCATGCCACCGCCGAGGTTCTTGGCGAGGCGCCGTTGGAGACGCACGCCGAGTTTGATCCGCTGCAAAACCACGGTGACTTCAAGATCGATCTGCGCGTGAGCCACATTGACCTGACCAAGGCCAATCCACTGGCCCGTGCCTACGCCGGGCTCGATCTTGCCTCCGGCGAGGGCGACTTCACGATGCAGCTGGAAGCCAGCCACGGCGAGTTGAACGGTTACGCCAAACCGCTGTTTCACCACCTGCAGGTCTTCAGCTGGAAGCAGGATGTCGAGCAGGACCACAAGAATCCGCTCCAACTCGCCTGGGAGGTAACGGCGCAAGCGGTCACGTCCATTTTCAAGAATCACGGCGAGGACCAGTTCGCCACCCGCATCCCGATCAGCGGGCGCATCGACGACAAGAAACTGGGCACGTTCGATGCGATCATCAACATATTGCGCAACGCCTTCGTCAAGGCCTATACGCCGCAGCTGGAACACCTGAAGCCCGCTCCTGACGACCAGCACTGACCCCCACCGGCGCAACATGTATCCTCTTCAATATTCCTGATTAGCGTCGAAGCTCAGCAGAGAATCCCTTCTCCCGCCGGGAGAAGGTGGCGCGAAGCGCCGGATGAGGGTTCGGCGAAGCCAAAGGTGGTGATGAATTTCTGGAATCTGATGGCTTCGCCGAACCCTCACCCCAACCCCTCTCCCGACGGGAGAGGGGCCTTTCGTCGCTGAACTTCGACGCCAATCAGGCCAATATTTGACTGGACGGGGAACGGAGTCGCCATGGGTGATGCAAACATGGGTGATGCAAACCTGCATGTGATCGTGCTGGCCGCCGGCGCCGGCACACGGATGAAGTCAAGTCGTGCCAAGGTGCTGATGCCGCTGGCCGGCCGGCCGCTGCTGGCCCATGTGCTGGACACCGCGCGGGCGTTGCAGCCGGCTGCCATCCACATCGTCTACGGCCACGGCGGCGAGCAAGTGCAGGCAGCCTTCGACGGGCAGGCCGACCTGCACTGGGTATTGCAGGCCGAGCGGCTGGGAACCGGTCACGCGGTGGCACAGGCCATCGCCGGCGTGCCGCACGCGGCGCGCGTGCTGGTGTTGTATGGCGACGTGCCGTTGACCCGGCTCGAGACCTTGCAGCAACTGCTGCAAGCGGATGACGGCAAATTCAGCCTGCTCACCACGCGCCTGGCCGATCCGCACGGCTATGGCCGGGTGATCTGCGATGGCGATGGCCGCGTGAGCGAGGTGGTCGAGGAGAAGGACGCCGACCTTGGCCAGCGCGCCGTGAACCTGGTCAACACCGGCATCCTGGTCGCCGACGAGCTGGCCTTGCGCGGCTGGATCAAGCGGCTCGATCGCAACAATGCCCAGGGCGAGTATTACCTTACCGACATCTTCCGGATGGCCGCCCAGGAGGGGCGAGGCGCGCTCGCCGTGGAGTGTGACGACCCGGTCGAGACCGCCGGTGCCAACGATCCGATGCAACTGGCGCAGCTGGAGGCGGCCTGGCGCCGGCGTACCACCCATGCATTGCTGCGCGAGGGCGTGCGCATGGCCGATCCGCTGCGGGTGGACGTGCGCGGCACGGTGCTGGCCGGCCGCGACGTCGAGCTGGACATCGACGTGATCCTGGAAGGCAGCGTGGTGCTCGGCGACGACGTGCGCATCGGCCCGTTCACACGATTGAAGGACGTGAACCTGGCCAGCGGTACGGTGCTGTTGCCGCATTGCGACCTCGACGGCGTGGTCACCCACGGTCCGTGCACGATCGGCCCGTTCGCGCGCCTGCGCCCGGGCACCGAGCTGGCCGCCGGCGTGCATATCGGCAATTTCGTCGAAACCAAGAAAACCCGGATCGGCGAAGGCAGCAAGGCCAACCATCTCACCTACCTGGGTGACACCGAGATCGGCTGCGGCGTCAATATCGGTGCCGGCACCATCACCTGCAACTACGACGGCGTGAACAAATTCACCACCCGCATCGGCGATGGTGTCTTCATCGGCTCCAACACGGCCCTGGTCGCCCCGGTGACGATCGGCGCACAGGCCACCATCGGCGCCGGCTCGGTGATCACCAAGGACGCACCGGAAGGCGAACTCACCGTGGCGCGCGGCCAGCAGCAGACGTTTCACGGCTGGAAGCGGCCGCTGAAGAAGTAGGGAAGATCAGCGGGCAATCAGCGCGGGCGCCGGGGTTGCCTCGCCATGCCGGCATCGCTACTTGCCTTTCGTCGCGGCGTTCACTCGCGCGGGATTCGTGCCCGAGCCCGTGGAAGCCAGAACCTGAAACCCGCCTCCCGGCTCATGGCACGCTCACGCCGATGCCCAAGCCGGGAGCGTTGGCCAACCGTTTGTCGCGCGTCACCAGGGTTGCCCCGAGCAGTCGCGCCAGCACCACATAAGCTGCATCGTAGGCCGTCAGGTTGTCACGCAGAGACCAGATGCCATCGATCAGGTTGTCGTGGCCATACTTGCGGATGCGTAACCCGCGCATGAGGGCTGGAAGCTCGGCGCTGCGGCCCGGGGGAATGGCGCCGGCCTGATCAAGCTTGCGCAAGGCATTGAGTACTTCGACGTCAATCAATTCCGGCGCCGCCAGGACCGCATCGCCGGCCCACAACAACTCCTCCAGCGGGTGCGGTTTGAAGCGGGCGAGCAGGTCGACCACGACGGACGCGTCCACGACGAGAACCTTGCTCATTTGGGATTCATGCAGCATCGCGCTCGCGACGCACGATGGCGGCGGATGATGCCTTCATGGCGAACGGCTTGGCCGCGGCCAGGTGCTGCCTGAGCTCCGCTTCGGACGGCAACGTCGCCATCGCGATGAGTTCTTCGCGGATGAAATCGCTGAGGCTTTTCCCGGATAATGCGGAACGCGCCTTGAGGGCACGATGGATATTGTCGGGCACATTGCGAATCTGGATCATGGTGGACATGTCATTCACCTCGTTGCATGTGGTGCACATGTTATCATGTTGTATGCCTAAACGATTGCTACTGAATTGACGGCCAGCCGTCGTCACCGCACAGGCGGGGACGGCGAGCGCGATGGGGATGAATCGCTCGGCGACGTCGGCCAGCCGAAGCACTTGGCGACGATATCGATCACTTGAGCCAGCGCGAACGCTGCCGCCACGTAAGCCAGCGCACATAGCACGGGCAGCGCTGTGGGTCGGCCGGAAGGTCGCTTCAGGCGTAACGCCAGCCGTCGATTTCCACGAGCAACTCGCGGCGGCAGATGTCGCCGTGCAGGAGCACGACTGGTACGCCGGGCAGGCGCCTGGACAGCGTCTCGCGCACGCGTGGAGCATCGGCGCCGTGGCGCAGGTAGACCTTCAGCGGTGAGTGCGTATCGAAGCCGGCGGCCATGTCGGCGCTGGCCAGCAGCGCCGCCAGGTTGGTCAGGGTTTCCTCGAGCTGGGCATCCAGGTCGTCGCGATGGGCAGAAGCGTGGCCCACCACCGCCGCGGTGCCGGAAATTGCCAGCGCGTCGCGGGCAGGCAGGATCATCGCGCGCGCAAAGCTGGGCGACGTGCGGCCATACTGGCGTGGATAGCGCCAGGCACTGACCTGGCGCGGGTTCTCCACCCGGCCGCCGGGCTGGTCGCAGGCCAGCAGGTAGACCTGCAGCCGTGGTTCCGCGCTGCGGTGGCCAATGGCCGTGGCCGCAGGGAAACCATCGGCAAAGAAACCCCCCATGCCAACGGCTCGACCCTCACAGAAGAGCTTGTAGCGCTCGGCATCGTCCGCGCCATGGTTGATGGCGCCCATGTAGTTCCAGATCCGCAGGACGTGCCGGGCGTCCTGGACCGCCAAGAAGCGATGCAGTGCCTCGTAGGCCAGCTTCGCGGTGGCGCACGGCCCACCATGCGCGCGTTCGTCCAGCTCGATACCGGCAAACAGCCAGCCACCGCCGGCTGACCAGCGCAGCGCGCCATCGACGCCGCTGTCTACCGGCGCATCCACCTGCCAAAGTTCCAGCGGGAGAGCTTCATCGAAGCCATCCAGCGCGACTTGCAGGTAACGTGGATCGTCACTGGCCGGAGCGGCGGCCGAAAAGCCGAAAACGGCCAGGGTGCCGGGTTCGGCCAGCACCGATGCCAACTTACCGGCGCGATAGGACACACGCGGCGCGCGCCGCCGCTGTGTTTCAACCTGGGGGGTTTCACATCCCTGAAGCATGCTCTGAGAACCCGGAACGACAAGGGCGCTATGTTACACTTCGCGGCCACTGCCACCGGGGGGAGGCAATGCACTTGGCACATGGAATCGAGCATGGCGGAACAGACAGCGGCGCAGCACGAATTGGCCAGCCTGGTCGTGCAGTGCCTGAATCTCGAAGACGTCGATCCAGCGCAGATCGATCCGGCTGCCCCGCTGTTCGGCGGCGAGTTGGGACTGGATTCGATCGATGCGCTGGAAATCGCCCTGGCGATTTCCAAACACTACGGTTTCCAGCTGCGTTCGGACAACCCGGACAACCGGCAGATTTTCGCCAGCCTGGGCAGCCTGTCCGACCACGTCGAGCAGAACCGCGCCCGCTGAGGCCGCTTCCAGCCGGCGGCAACCGCGGTTTCGTCACGCCATGTTGCGCGCCAGGTGGCAAGCTTCCGGCTTCGGTCGAAGCCTTGCGAAATCTGGCGTGAGCAACGTTTTGCCTACCCGGAACACAACCGCTACGCGGCGTCCTGCCGTGTTGTTGTTGCTTGCCTATCCGGTACTGGCGATTGCCGGCGCTGTCACGCACCGGCAGGTTTTTCCGCTGCTGGCGCTGGTGGTGATCCTGACCGTGTTGCTGTTGCCGCGCCTGCTGTCGCATCGCGTGATGCCCTGGCTGGAGTGGCTGGCGCTGCTTGCCGGTGTGTGGCTGTTGGCGCACTACGGCGTGGCGGGCCTGTTGCTGGAAGCCGTGCCAGTTCTGGTCAACGCACTGCTGGCGTGCTGGTTTGGCCGCACGCTGGGCAGTGCCGAGCCCCTGATCGCGCGTTTCATCGTGGCGATCGAGGGTGCGGACCGCCTGCGCCTGCCCGGGGTTGCGCGTTACGCCCGGCAGCTCACCTGGTTCTGGACCCTGTTGCTCGCGGCACAGGCGCTGGTGCTTGCCGTATTGCTTCTGTGCGCGTCGCATAGCGGCCTGCTGCTGCGCTTCGGGGTGACGCCAGCGTTGCAGGTACCCGAGCGCTGGGCCGCGCTCTGGCTGCACCTGGGTTGCTACGTCCTGCTGGGCGTGGCGTTTGCGCTGGAATACGCCTATCGCCGCTGGCGCTTGCGCCACTTGAGCCATCCCGGCCTGCACCAGACGCTGCTGCAACTGGCGCTGCACTGGCCACAGCTTCTTCGCGGCGGCAGCCGCACGGTGTCGTCATGAGCGGTTTTTCGCAGATCGTGCACGTCGACGCGGCGCATCCGTCCTTGCCGGGCCACTTTCCGGGGCATCCGCTGGTGCCCGGCGTGCTGATCCTGGAGCAGGTGGCGCTGGCGTTGCGGTCGTGGCGTGGCCAGCGCTTGACGCGAGTGCTGGAGGCGAAGTTCATGGCGCCCCTGCTCCCCAATCAGTCGGCGCAATTACAATTGACTTGCAGCGGTGCCGAGACGGCGCGGGTGGTTTTCCGGATTGAGCGTGACGGCACCGTGCTGGCGCGCGGCATCGTCGAGGGAGCGGCATGAGCGAACAGGAACATTGGCAGAGTCGGCCCGAAGGCGGTGGCCGTTTCGCCATCTGGCTGATCCGCGCGATCGCCCTGTACGGCGGGCGCCCACTGGCGCGGCTGTGCCTGTATCCGATCACCGGCTATTTCTATCTGCGCCGCGGGCCGGAACGACACGCATCGGCGCAGTACCTGCAGCGGGTGTTCGGCCGGCCGGCCACGCCCTGGCAGGTGCTGAAACACATCCACGCATTCGCCGCCACGATCCTCGACCGGGTGTTCCTGCTGGCGCATGGCGAGCAGCCGTTCGAATTGGAGACGCAGGGGCTTGAGCTGCTGGACGAACGCATCGCGCTGGGTCGCGGCGTGCTGCTGTTCGGTTCGCATCAGGGCAGCTTCGAGGCCTTGCGCGCGATCGGCGCGCGGCGGCCGGAGATGCCGCTGCGGGTGGTGCTGGACAAGCAGAAGACCCCGGCGATGACCGAGCTGCTCGAAGCGTTGGCACCCGAGGTGGGTGCCTGCGTGATCGATGCGGCACAGGATGGCACCAGCATCGCGCTGGCGATGGCCGAAGCCTGCCAACAGGGCGCCGTGGTGGCGATGCTGGCCGATCGCGGTCGCGGCCATGAAGTGCTGCGTCGGGCCGAGCTGCTGGGTTCGGCGGCGCCGTTCCCGGTCAGCCCATGGCTGCTGGCGCATACGCTGCAGGTACCGGTGGTGCTGTGCTTCGGCCTGTATCTGGGCGGCAACCGCTATCGTCTGGTATTCGAGCCGTTCAGCGAACGGGTGCAGATTCCGCGGCATGATCGGGGGCCGGCGCTGGATGCGCTGATCACGCGTTATGCGCAACGGTTGGAACATTACATCCACGTCGCTCCCTACAACTGGTTCAACTTCTATGATTTCTGGCAAGACATGCCTGCTGCTGAGCCTGCTGCTGCCGTGGTGGACGGTCACCGCGTCGGCGTCTGAACCGGCGGCTGCGTCGTCTTCGTCGCAAGCGCTGATCGCTGCCCTCGGCCAGCCGGCACCCGCGCATACGGCCTTTGCCGAGGCGCGGTTCCTGCAGGTGCTGGATCGGCCGCTGGTGGTGTCGGGGCAATTGTCCTGGCTTGGCGGTGACAAGCTGCAGCGGCGCGTCGATCATCCGCAACAGGAAACCGCCACCATCGTCGACGGCGAGGTCACCCAGCAGCGCGACGGCAGGCAGCCGCGGCACTTTTCGCTGAAGCGCGCGCCACAGTTGCAGGTGCTGCTGGACAGCTTCGTGGCGTTGCTCAGCGGCGACGCCGCACGCTTGCGGCAGGCGTTCGAAATCCAGCAGAGCGGCGATGCCGCCAGCGCGTGGACGCTGACGCTGGTGCCCCGCGATGCGCGCGTGGCGAAGACCGTCGCCAGCATCCGCATCGACGGCGTCGGCGACCAGTCGCGCTGCATGCAGATGCAGGAGGCCGACGGTGATCTGGCGGTGGACCTGCTCGGTCCGCTGGCGGCGAAGATGCCCGCCGATCCCACCCGCGCGGCGCTGCAGGCCTTGTGCCAGGGCACACCCTGAGCATGCGTCCCGCTGCGCGTGCCACGCTGCTGCTGGTGTGGTTGCTGGCGCTGGCCGGGCTTGGCTGGGTGGTCAGCCAGCGCCTGAAGATCAGCACCGACCTGCGCAGCTTCATGCCGGCGCCAACCACGCCGGACCAGCGGCTGCTGATGGAGCAGGTCGGCGACGGGCCGGGCTCGCGGCTGCTGCTCGTGTCCATTTCTGGTGGTCCCGACGAACAGCTGGCGACGCTCAGCCAGGGGCTGCTCAAGGCATTGCAGCACGACCCGCGCTACAGCCAGGTGCTCAATGGCAGTTTCGACCTGGCCGCGCTGGATCCGCAGTTGCTGCCGTACCGCTACCTGCTCTCGCCGACGCTGGACACGCAGCCGCTGGACGAGGCGTACCTGCGCGACCAGTTGCAGCAGCGACTGGATGATCTCGCCTCGCCGGCGGCCAGCTTGCTGAAGGGCCTGTTGCCACGCGATCCCACGCTGGAGATGCTGAAACTGGCCGAACGCTGGGCACCGGCAAAATCGCCGGAGCTGCGTGACGGGGTGTGGTTCACGCCACGCCACGAAGCATTGCTGCTGGTACAGACGGTGGCGGCCGGTTTCGATCCGGGCGCGCAACAACAGGCGGTCGACGGCATCCAGGGCGCGTTCCATGCCTTGCCCGGCAGCACCGGCGCGGTGCTCGATCTGAGCGGGCCGGGCTATTTCAGCGTGGTGATCGGTGCGCAGACCCGGCATCAGGCCGACTGGATCGGGCGCATCTCCACGATCGGCTTCATCGCGCTGCTGCTGCTGGCGTATCGCAGCATCAGCTCGCTGCTGCTGTCGGCGCTGCCGATCGCCAGCGCCGCGCTGGCCGGCATCGCGGCGCTGACCGTGGTGTTTTCCGAGGTGCATGGCATCACCTTGGCGTTCGGCTTCACCCTGCTTGGCGTGGCGCAGGAGTATCCGATCCGCGTACTCAGCCACCGCCGTGCCGGTGAGGATGCGGTGCAGAGCGTGCGCGATCTGTGGCCGCTGCTGCTCACCGCGATCGCCTCGGCCTGTATCGCCTATCTCGCGTTCTACGCCTCCGGCGTCAACGGGCTGAAGCAACTGGCGGTGTTCACCATCGTCGGCCTGCTGGTGGCCGGTTTCAGCACCCGTTACCTGCTGCCGTACCTGCTGCCACGACGGGTGCGCGACGTGGCTGACATGGGCTGGCTGATCCGGGCGCGTCGTTGGGTCGACCACCTGCCGCGGCCACGCTGGATTCCGCTGCTGGTGGCGCTGGCGATTGTGGTCATGCTGGCGCTGGCGCCGGGTCCGTTCTGGCAGAACAACCTCGCCGCACTCACCCCGGTGCCGCAAGACATGTTGCTGCACGACGCGCGCCTGCGTGAGGCCCTGGGTGCACCGGACGTGCGCTACCTGGTGGTGCTGGAGGCGCCCACCGAACAGGGCGTGCTGGCGTTGTCGCAACAGCTGCAACCGAAGGTC
>DASRUB010000333.1:0-4803 GCA_035655635.1 Rhodanobacter sp.
CGTGGCCTCAGCGGTGGCGTTCATGTTGTTCGGCATCATCCTGGCGATCACGATTGCGCTGCTGCGCCTGATGCGACGCCGGGAGCCTGCATGAATCCGCGGCTGGCACGCTGGCTGGTCAACGCCACCCTGCTCGGCTGCGCCGTGGTCGCCGTGCTGCCGCTGCTGTGGATGCTGTCGGTGTCGTTCATGGCGCCGGGCACGGCCAGTTCGCTGCCACCGCCGCTGCTGCCGGCAGATCCCACGCTGGGCAACTACCGCGAGCTGTTCGCGCATGCGGGCATGGGCCGCTACCTGCTCAACAGCCTTTTTGTCTCCGGCGCGATCGCCGCGCTCGCGCTGATCTGCAACCTGATGGCCGGCTACGCCTTCGCCAAGCTGCGTTTCGCCGGGCGCGAGCGGCTGTTCCAGGCGCTGATCGGTGCGCTGGTGATCCCGGCCCAGGTGGCGATGCTGCCGCTGTTCCTGCTACTGAAATACGCCGGTCTGGTCAACAGCTACGCCGGCGTGATCGTGCCGGGCATGGCCACCATCTTCGGCATCTACCTGGTGCGCGAGTACGCGCGCAGCGTGCCCGACGAACTGCTGGAAGCGGCGCGCATCGACGGCGCCGGCGAATGGCGCATCTTCATGCAGATCGTGCTGCCGCTGCTGAAACCCGTCATGGTGACGCTGACCGTGTTCACCTTCCTCGCCGCCTGGAACGATTTCATGTGGCCACTGATCGTGCTGACCGGGCAGGAGCACTACACCCTGCCCCTGGCGCTCGCCTCGCTGGCGCGCGAACACAGCGAAGACACCGAGCTGATGATGGCCGGCTCGGTGGTCACCGTGCTACCGGTGCTGGTGTTGTTCCTGGCGCTGCAGCGGCACTACCTGCAGGGGCTGCTGCTGGGCAGCGTGAAGGGTTGAACCCGGCTTCAATGAGATAAAGCGCTTCTTGCCTTCGCCCCTCTCCCGCTTCAATAAAGCAATGCGCTCCTTGCGTTCGCCCCCTCTCCCCTCGGGAGAGGGGGCGAACGCAAGAAGCGCGTTTACCTGATTAAAAACGGCCGGCCCTGAAATCGGCAATCGCTTCGTGGATCTGCGCCTGGGTGTTCATCACGAACGGGCCGTAGCGAGCCACCGGCTCCTGCAATGGCCGACCGGCCACGACCAGCAGGCGCGAGGCCTTGTCGCCACCGGCCAACTGCAGTTGCTCCCCGTCGGACAACACGCCCAGCTCGCTACGTTGCAACGACTCGCCGCCGACCAGCGCAGATTCACCCTCGAACACGTAGGCGAAACCGTGGTGGCCGACCGGCAGGTCCAGGGTCAGTGCGGCACCCGGCTGCAGGCTGATGTCCAGATAGACCGGCTCGGTGACGATGCCTTCGACCGGGCCGGTCGCTCCGGCCAGCTTGCCGGCGATCACCTTTACCTCGACACCCGCGGCTGGATGCACGACGGGAATCCGCTCTGGCCCGATGTCCTGGTAGCGCGGCGCGGTCATCTTGTCTTTCGCCGGCAAGTTCACCCACAGCTGGAAGCCCCACATCAGGCCGTTTTCCTGCTGCGGCATTTCCGAATGCAGGATGCCGCGGCCGGCGGTCATCCACTGCACGCTGCCCGGGGTGAGGTCGCCGCGGTTGCCGTGGTTGTCATGGTGCTGCATGTGCCCGGCCAGCATGTAAGTCACCGTCTCGAAGCCACGATGCGGATGCTCGGGGAACCCGGCGATGTAATCGTCGGCGCTGTCGGAGCGGAACTCGTCCAGCAGCAGGAACGGGTCGAGCATGTCCAGCGCGCTCTGGCCGATGATGCGCTTGAGCTTCACGCCCGCGCCGTCGGACGTGTCAGTGCCGCGGACGCGGCTGATGATCTGGCGATCGCTCATGGCTTGCTCCGGAAAGGAATGTCTGCCCGCCAGGATGGGCTCTTCACGACGTCAGTCCAAGCGTCCCGGCGTGAACGGATTGTTTCCGCCACGGCACCGTGGCCCGGACCCGTAGGAGCCCGCTCGCGGGCGATGCTCTGTGGCCGGGATTCGGGAGTCCGGAATCGCAAAAACGGAGCAAGAGCAAAAGCATCGCTCGCGAGCGGGCTCCTACGCCGGTTCAGGTGCCCAGAGAGCATTCGCCTAGCGATTCAGTGCACCCAGTGGCCGCTGCGCTGGCGCGGCGGCACGGCTTCGTCGTCATGCCCCGGGTGTTGTTGCTGCAACACCATCGACTCGACTTCGACCTCGGTCGCCGGCTTGGCCTGCCAGTACTGGTTCACCGCATGCAGCACCATCGGCACCTGGGCCAGGCAGTCGTCGTATTCGTCGTCGCCGAGCTTCTCGAATTCGGCCTCGGCGCTCAGGATGCCCTCGTCGACGGCCAGCGCCATCACCGGACCGAGCAGCTCCATCAGCTGCGGATCTTCGGACAGCCGGCCTTCCCACAGCACGGCGCGCAGGTCGATGCCGCGGCTGAAGCCTTCGCACCAGCCCCCGGCTGACAGCATCGGGCCGGTCTCCGTCATCACCTCGCCGAGGATCGGCTCGTAGGCGTCGACGTCGAGTTCGGCGCTTATCGAGTCGTTGAGCTTGGCCAGCAATTCGAGCACGCGATTGCCTTCGTTCTCGTCATCGAACGCCTCGTGCAACACCTCGGGCAGCCACTCGTCCGGGAGAACCCGCAACGGACCCACCGCCAGCGCACTGAGCAGGCCGTGCACGCCATCCAGCAGCAGGTCACCGTCGCCGGTGTGGGCGCGCAGGTAGCGATCCAGTTCGTCCAGCTCCTTGTCGTCCAGCGAGCTGGGCCATTCGGTTTTTGCGGTCATGTCGTTCAAATATCCAGTTCCAGCGTTACCGGGGTGTGGTCGGAAGGTCGCTCCCAACGCCGCGGTTCGCGGTCGATCGCCGCCATCGTCGCCGCAGATTTCAAGGCCTCGCTGATCAGGATCAGGTCGATGCGCAGGCCCATGTTGCGGCGGAACGCGGCCTGCCGGTAGTCCCACCAGCTGAAGTGCCCGGCCTCGGGCTGAAACAGACGGAAGCTGTCGTGCAACCCAAGATCGGTGATTGCCTTCAGCGCGGCACGCTCTGGTGGCGAGCACAGGATGTCCTCGCCCCAGGCCACCGGATCGTAGACGTCGCGGTCGTCCGGGCAGATGTTGAAGTCGCCCAGCACCACCAGATTCGGGTGGCGCTCGTGCTCGTGGGCCAGAAACTGGCGCACCTTGGCCAGCCAGTCCAGCTTGTAGGCGTATTTCTCGTCACCGACCGCCTTGCCGTTGACCACGTACAAGTCGACCACCCGCAATGGGCCGACGGTGACGGCCAGGATGCGCCGCTGCGGATCGTCCAGACCGGGGATGTCGGTGACGATGTCGCCGAATTCGCCATGGACCTGGCTGCGGGTCAGGATCGCCACGCCGTTGTAGGTCTTCTGGCCTGAATACACGGCCCGGTAACCGGCCGCAGCCAGTTCGTCGACGGGAAACTTCTCGTCCTGCAGCTTGGTTTCCTGCAGCGCCACCACGTCGGGCTGGGTGTCGGCCAGCCACTGGGTCAGCTGCGGCAGGCGCACCTTCAGCGAGTTGACGTTCCACGAGGCGATCTTCATGCCGCTATTGTAAAGGATGACCCCGAACGACCGCTGGCGGGAGCCGTCCGGTCGTCCCGGCGTGGCCTGGGAGCCTGTCGGGCTTTGGTTGGCCGGTCTGCGAATCCGGGTGTGCGGTCCACTACCCGCCGATTCTTGGTCCATAGAACCACTATGGACCGGCAAATCGTCAGCAATCTGTCCTCGCCCAGCCGAATCCTCGACTCGACCACCAAAGTCCGACAGGCTCCGGATCAACTATTTGTACCGAAAAGCCCCCAAAACGGTGATTCCCGGTGTATGCTGCGCGGGCGAGCGTCGCCGGGGAACCGGGATTGCTTGCCCATCTTGCGGTCAAGTGCATCTCGCTCCAAGCCGCAAACCATCCATGCTTCAAAGGTAAAGTTACATGTCGGATCGTCAAAGCGGTACAGTCAAGTGGTTCAACGACGCCAAGGGTTTTGGCTTCATCACGCCGGAAAGCGGTGATGACCTGTTCGTGCATTTCCGCGCGATCCAGGGCACGGGCTTCAAGTCCCTGCAGGAAGGTCAGCGCGTCACGTTCATCGTCACCAAGGGCCAGAAGGGCCTGCAGGCCGAGGAAGTCCAGGCGGCCTGAAGTCGCATAGACTCAGCTCCTGAAATGAAAAAAGCCCGCTTCGGCGGGCTTTTTTTTCGTCTGTCGAAACGCGATGCGCTCAAGCCAGACCGTAGCTACGCAAAAAATCTTCAGGTTGCGGTTTTCGGCCGCGGAAGGCGATGAAGCTTTCCAGCGCCGGGCGACTGGCGCCGACGGCCAGGAACTCCTGGCGGAAGCGCGCGCCGGTCGCCCGGTCGATGACACTCCCGTCCTGTCCGGCCTGCTCCTCGAACGCGCCAAACACGTCGGCACTGAGCAGCTCGGCCCACAAATAGCTGTAATAGCCCGCCGCGTAGCCGCCGGCGAAGATGTGGCTGAAGCCGTGCGGGAAGCGTTGCCATGCCGGCGGATGCAGCACGGCAACCTGCTTGCGCACCTGTTCCAGCACCGCCAGCGTGCGCGCGCCCTGCGCCGGGTCGTACTCCAGGTGCAGCAGGAAATCGAACAGGGCGAACTCCAGCTGGCGTAGCAGGAACAGGCCGGCGTGGAAGTGGCGGGCGGCCAGCATGCGCTCGAACTGTTCGTCCGGCAGGCGCTCGCCGGTGTCGACGTGTTTCGCGAACAGGTCCAGCGCCTGGCGGTTCCAACCGA
>DASRUB010000334.1:0-4430 GCA_035655635.1 Rhodanobacter sp.
CGCGCAACGGCGAGCGCAGCCGATTCACCCAGGTCTTCCTCGACCAGTGCGAGCGCGAGATCGATGCCGGCAGACAAGCCGCCCGACGTACCGAAGCGGCCATCGCGCAGGAACAGCCGATCCGGTTCAACATGTACCGCCGGATAGCGGCGTGCGAAATCGTCCGCGTATCGCCAATGCGTGGTTGCGCGACGGCCATCGAGCAGACCCGCTGCAGCGAGCACGTAAGCACCGGTACAAACGGAAACCACGCGTCGCGTGCACTTCGCGCGTTCGCGAAGCCAGTGGAGCACGCGTGGATCGCGATTGACTCCGTCCCTTGCCCCGCTACCACCCGGGATGAGCAGCGTATCCAGCGGTGGCGTGTCTTCCAGGGTATGCGAGGGCACGACCGCCAAACCATTCTCCGCCCGTACCGCCTCGATACTCAGCCCGGTGACGCAAAGCGCGTAGGGTGGTGAGTCACCCGCCAGCGGCGTATTGGCGGCACCAAACACATCGAAAGGCCCGGCGAGATCGAGCACCTGCATGCCGTCGTAGGCAAGCAGCCCGATCGTTCTGATGGGACGTAGCGGTTTCATCTCTGGCGAATCGTAGCAGTGCGATTCGTGCCTCAGCTGAGCACAACCGCGTCTGGGAAAAGGCGGGCCACCTCAGTTTACCAATCGGCCAATCGACGACCACCAGCCAACGGTCGCTGACCGGCCACAAGCCGTCGTCCGCCGTCTGGCCCCGCGCTGAAAACGGACATTCAAATTCGTCGTTGGCTGGACGCGTAGCGCCTTCGGAGCACCCTCCTCGGAAGATTTGCCGTCGGGTTTCACGCCCGATTGGGCGAACGTCTCGATGCGCGGACCTTCTTTTGCGAAGCCGGAAGGTCGTCGGGTTCCTGGCCTTCGGGACCGTCGCCGGACAAAGCCTTCAAGTAGTCGATGAGCCATCTTCTCGCTGGCCCAGGTGGCGCCGACGCCCCCGATCACAAGCAGGCCGACGGGGCCTTGCGCGGGCACATCGCCAAATACGGCAAGGATCAGCCTTACAACGTCGCCGACCTGTACGCGCTGCGCAAGCAACCGGATGACATGTTCGAGTGGCTGCAACGCGCTTGGACGCAACGCGACCCCAGCTTCACTCCGCTCAGCGATCCCTTCGTGCTGGCCTACCAGCACGACCCGCGCTTCGCCGAGCTGTGCAAGCTGGCCGGCTTGCCGCTGCCGGGCCAGCCACTGTCCGTGGCCCGCAGTTCAAGCGTGCGTTGAGCCATGCCGCGAGGCGAGTGAAGCTGCACGCTACTGTTCGCGGGCCGTGCGCGTTTTTCCCTTGCGCTGACATCAGCCGGCTCGGCGTCCGCTTGCAGCCCCAGCGAATCTCCACATCGAACCGATGCCTCGACTTCGCTCTGCCGGGTTCCTCCGAAAAGTGCGGGCGACGATGGCCCACTGCTCGACCATCGTTCCGTGTGCGTCGGCGTGGCGTGGACGACAGGCCGTGTGGCGGGAGTCCAGCATAAGTGGCTCTGACCCGAATGGCACTTACATAAGTGCCATTCAAACCTGACCTCGTTGGGCCGCCTGTTTAACCGAAACGCGCCCGGTAATCTTGCGGCGTCGTGGCAAGGATGCGCAGGAAGCTTCTGCGCAGTGTCTCCTCCGACCCGAAGCCGCATCGTTGCGCGATCCGTTTGACCGGCAGCTGCGACTCCGAAAGCAGCCTCCGCGCCTCCTCAACTCGCAGCCGTTCTACGGCGCGGGCCGGAGTCAGACCGGTGGCCTCCAGATAGTGGCGGCTGAAGCTGCGTGCACTCATCGCGACCTGATCGGCCAGGACTGCAAGCGAAAGGTCCTGGGCCAGATGCGCACCGATCCACGCATGCAGCGCACCGAACTTGTCATCCGCCACTTGCAGCGAGAGCGCAGTGCTGAACTGGGCCTGCCCACCCGGTCGCTTCAGAAACACCACCAGGTAACGTGCCACAGCCAGCGCCGTGTCGCGCCCGAGGTCCTCTTCCACCATGGCCAGGGCGAGGTCGATGCCCGCGGTTACGCCGGCCGACGTCCAAACGGAACCATCGCGCACAAAGATCGGATCGGGCTCCACGCGCACCGCGGGAAAGCATCGCGCCAGCTCGGCGCAGAACGCCCAGTGGGTCGTCGCGCGGCGGCCATCCAGCGCGCCGGAAGTCGCGAGTAGAAATGCACCGGTACAGACCGAAGCGACACGTCGCGCCGATCTTGCGCGCGCCCGTACCCAATCCACCAGCGCAGGATCCGCCGCCGCCGCATCGACACCCGGGCCGCCTGCGATCACCAGCGTATCGAGCGGTACGTCCAGCGGTGACAGCGCCTCTGTCGTCAGCCCAAGCCCACTCGATGCGGTGACCACATGCACTCCCTCGCGCGCCACGACATGGAGCGCGTAGTGCGGCGCTCGACCTGCCTGGGTGAGGGTGTCGTTAGCAGACGCGAAGACCTGCAAAGGCCCGGTGAGATCAAGCATCTGCACCGCAGGAAACGCAACGACTTCGACTCTCCGCAGCAAATTGGGCCGGGCCGTTTCTGGCGTGAATCGAGGGTTATTTGGCATATGTGCCGGAACCTGTCCTCGCATGATGAGTGCGTCAAGTTTAGCCCCCTCGGAGATACCTGTGATCGCTCATGACACCCACCTTGAGATCGGCGCCTTCGTCTTCGATGGACTGGATCAGATCGATCTCACGGGGCCGTTCGAGGTGCTCTCCCGAATTCCGAACTCAACCTGCCGCCTCTACCGGATCACGCGTGATCCCGTCCGCGATGTGCACGGCCTGCGCCTGATTCCCGACGCGGTGCTCGCCGAGGCGCCAGCGCTTGACGTGCTCCACGTGCCAGGCGGATTCGGCCAGGAGGCATTGATGGATAACGAGGATGTACTCGCATGGATACGCAGCCAGGCAGTCGGTGCGCTCGGCGTGTTGTCCGTCTGCACAGGCGCACTGCTCTGTGGTGCGGCGGGCTTGCTCAGGGGGCGTCGTGCCACAACGCACTGGTCCTGCCAGCATCTGCTGCCTTGCTTCGGCGCCATCCCGGTTGACGCACGCGTCGTGGTGGACGGCAGCTGGGTGTTTGCCGCAGGCGTCACCGCAGGTATCGATGGCGCGTTTCGCCTCGCTGCCGAACTGCGCGGAGAGGTGGCGGCTCAATCGATCCAGCTCGACATGGTCTACGCGCCAGAGCCACCTTTCGACAGTGGCACGCCCGAAACCGCGCCCGCCGCCATCGCCGAACAGGCGCGGCGATCGTATGCCGGTATCACCGCGTTGCGAGAGGAGACGGCCCGCCGCGTCGCCGCCCGACTTGGCATCGCGGATTTGGCGAGAAACGAGGGTGGATTGGCGCCCCTTCGCGGCCACGAAAGTCCAGACTTCCTCGCGCGCCATGCTTCGATGCAATCGTCGCAGGAATCGCTGTCAGGGCCCGATCGGCAACCTGGCGAAGGTTGAATCCATTCGCTCGAAGGAACATACAGCGCGTGTCGAACAAGGCTTATTGCGCTTTCTCAACTTCCGACAAAGGATCAAACATCATGCAAGCTTTTCCAGTCCATACCATCGACTCCGCCCCCGAACAGTCAAAGCCCGCGCTACAGGATCTGCAGCAGGCATTCGGCATGATCCCCAACATCGCTGGCGCGATGGCTACGTCCCCTGTTCTGATCGGCAGCCTGGTTGCCCTCTTCCAACAGGTGCACGGTGGCAGCTTTACAGAGGCGCAAATCGAGTGCGTTCTTCTCACCAATGCGGTCACGAACGCGAGCGCATGGCCGGTCGCGTTTCATACGACGCGGGCGCTGAAAGAAGGTATCGATCCGGCCGATGTTCAAGCCATCCGCGAGCGGCGTGCGCCGAAGGACGGCAAGCTCGCTGCACTGTCGACGCTGGCACGGACGCTGATCGAGAAGCGCGGACACCTCGCCGAACAGGATGTCGATCAATTCATCGCGGCAGGCTTCGGCAAGGATGATCTCCTTGAGGTCATCGCGATCATCGCGGCATCCACCATCACCAACTACACAGGCAGCGTCACCAATCCGCCCGTCGAGGCGCCGTTCCTGGCGCATGTGTGGCGCGCCCCGTGAGAGAGCTGCATCACATATCGCTGGCCATCGAAATCTGCGTGGATCGCGTAAAAGCCACGGCGTTCCATTTGAACACGTGCCGAATCCATCCTGTGCAGGATCATTCTCGTCGCCACCATTCCCTTTGATTATCGATTCCCCGCGCTCTGCTCATGTCGTGCTGCCGGGTCCTCGCACCTCGATGTGGGAGGAGTACGCGCTTTCAATGTCGCGTTTCACGTCGATCGGACGGGCGATGCGGTCCAGGACCATTGTCGTTTCGCCGCGGCCGGTGATCTCCACGTTGCCGTATCCAAAGACCCGGCCCCAGAAGCTCT
>DASRUB010000335.1:0-5669 GCA_035655635.1 Rhodanobacter sp.
GTTCGCATTTGTACTCACAAGCGAAACCATCCAGCGGTTCATCCGCGGTATCGTTTTATTTAGCGGCAGCTCTATTTGGCGGCAGGCGCGTAGCGCAGGTTGTCCAGCAGCGGAGTGCGCGGCCGCTGCATGATCAGGAAATTGTTTCCGGCCACTTGATGACAGGCCGTGCACGATGCCGACAACTTGTCGTACGCCGTGGCGAAGGCGGCCTTGTCCTGCTTGGCCAGGGCGGCCTGCACGTCCTTGATGGCGGGATTCATCATCGACGGCATCAGCTCGGACAGCTTCTCCGGCTGCAGCTCCGGCGCATCGCCATTGCTCTGCTCGATGCCGCGCAAGGCTTCGCCCAGTTCACCCACCATGAAATAGGCCAAGTTCCAGTTGCCCGACTCCCCCGCCCACCACAGGCGATCATGGCGGATCTGCAACTCCAGCATTTGCCGGCCCAGCTCAGGCGCCGGGTGTTGCTGCTGCAACAGCGCAACCTGCGCCTTCAGCGTGGCCACTTCGTTGATCAACGCCGCCTGCTGGCTGGCCGCGGACGAAGGCGACGTCGATGGCGCCGCCATCGCGAAGGTAGTCGCGGCAATGGCCGCGGTGGCCACTCCAAGAATGGCGAGCAGGTCGGTCAGGCGGCGGGACATGGTTGTCTCCAAGTGAGAACGCTTCTTATCCCCGTATCATCGCCGCTTTCACCAACACGGCGCAAGCGGCCATTCGCAGCGGATGCCGGCCGCCCGACTGCCTGGCCCCCGACTCCTTCCGGCGCCACCGTTATGATGGTGCGTTGACAGTGACAGCGAGCATTCCATGAACGATTCCATTCTCGTCGCGCGCCGCGGTGCGGTCGCCGAAATCGCCTTGAACCGGCCGAAGATCCACAACGCGTTCGACGACACCTTGATCGCGGCGCTCACCGAGGCACTGGTCCAGGCCGATGCCGACCCGGACGTGCGCGCCGTGGTGCTCACCGGCAACGGCAGTTGTTTCTCGGCCGGCGCCGACCTGAACTGGATGCGCGGCATGGCCGGCGCCAGCGAGCAGCAGAACCGCGAGGATTCGCTGCGCCTGGCGCGACTGATGCGCACGCTGCAGTTCGTGTCCAAACCCACCATCGCGCGGGTCAACGGTGCCGCCTACGGCGGTGGCGTCGGGCTGGTCGCCTGCTGCGACATTGCCGTCGGCGTGGATACTGCCAAATTCGCCCTGTCGGAAGTGAAATTGGGCCTGGTGCCAGCGGTGATCTCGCCCTACGTGATCGCCGCGATCGGCCTGCGCGAAGCGCGTCGGCTGTTCATCACCGGCGAGGTGTTCGACGCCGCCACGGCGGCACGCATCGGCCTGTTGCATGCCAGCGTGCCGCCCGCCGAACTGGACGAGGCGATCGAGCGCCAGTTGTACCTGCTGGCCAAGGCCGGCCCGCAGGCCCAGCGCGAGGCGAAGCAACTGGCACTGCGCATCGGCGGCGCCGATCTCGCGCAGGCCGAGCGCATCGATACCGCCAACGCCGAACTGATCGCCCGCCTGCGCGTGTCGGCGGAAGGTCAGCACGGCCTGGCAGCCTTCCTCGACAAGCGTGCGCCGGCATGGGTCGGTGCCGCACAGCATGGAAATGGATCATGACGCCCTTCGTAGGGCGGGCACCGCCTGCCGCGGCGCACCGCGTTGGCACCCGCAAAGGCTGGCGGGCCGTGCCCGCCCTACAACGGCCAAATCGATGAACGAACACATTCTCAACCTCGCCGACATCCAACTGCAGTCGGTCGATGCGGCCATGACGCCCACCGGCAAAAATGCCGCGGACTACGACATCCGCTGGGGCGAAATCGCCAGCCGGATCGGCGCGCGCAAGCTCGGCTACAGCCTCACCGTGGTGGCGCCAGGCAAGCGCAACTGCCCGTTCCACAACCACCGCGTCGAGGAGGAAATGTTCTTCATCCTCGAAGGCAGCGGCGAACTGCGCTACGGCGATGCAAGCCATCCACTGCGCGCCGGCGACGTCATCGCCTGCCCGCCCGGCGGTCCGGAAACCGCGCACCAGATCATCAACACCGGTGACATCGAACTGCGCTACCTGGCCGTCGGCACCAACGAAGTCCCGGACATCTGCGAATACCCGGATTCCGGCAAGTACCTGGTGTTCGACGACAGCCTGCGCGACTCGAACGGCAAGCCGCGGAAATTCCGGGTGCTCGGACGCGAAGCCGAATCGCTCGACTACTGGGACGGCGAATGAACGCCGGCATCGGCTGCCACCCCGCAATCTGCTAACTTCAACGGCTCTGCATCGACACGAACAGTTCCAGGGATACTGCATGTTCGAACGTGTACTGATAGCCAACCGCGGCGAGATCGCCTGTCGCGTGATCCGCACCTGCCGCCGGCTCGGCATCCACACCATTGCGGTGTACTCGGAGGCCGACCGCGACGCGCAGCATGTGCGGCTGGCCGACGAGGCGTGGCCGATCGGCGGCCCGCGCCCTGTCGATTCCTACCTGCGCGGCGAGGCCATCCTGGAAGTGGCGAAAAAGACCGGCGCGCAGGCGATCCATCCCGGCTACGGCTTCCTGTCCGAGAACACCGGTTTCGCCCGCGCCTGCACCGAGGCGGGCATCAGCTTCATCGGGCCAAGGCCGGAAAGCATCGAGGCGATGGGCTCCAAGGCCGAAGCGAAGGCGCTGATGGAAAAGCACGCGGTGCCACTGGTGCCCGGCTACCACGGCGAAAACCAGGAGGCCGCCTTCCTCGCCGGGCAGGCCGCCAAGACCGGCTTTCCGCTGATGATCAAGCCGACGGCTGGCGGCGGCGGCAAGGGCATGCGCATCGTGCGTGGCGCCGACGAGTTCGGCGACGCGCTGGCCTCGGCGCAACGCGAAGCCACCAGTTCCTTCGGCGATGCGCGAATGATCCTGGAGCGCTACGTCGAGCATCCCCGGCACATCGAGTTCCAGGTTTTCGGCGACACCCAGGGCAACGTGATCCACCTCAACGAGCGCGAGTGTTCGTCGCAGCGCCGCTATCAGAAAGTGCTGGAGGAAACGCCGTCGCCGTTTCTCGACGAGGCGCGCCGCAAAACGATGGGCGAGGCCGCGGTAGCCGCGGCGAAGGCGGTCGACTACGTGGGTGCCGGCACCGTGGAATTCATCGTGGCCCCGGATGGCGAGTTCTTCTTCATGGAGATGAACACGCGCCTGCAGGTGGAACATCCGATCACCGAAATGACCCTGGGGCTGGATCTGGTCGAGTGGCAGCTGCGCGTTGCCGCGGGCCAGCCGCTGCCACTGCGCCAGCAACAGGTGCGCGCTCACGGTCATGCGATCGAAGTGCGCCTGTACGCCGAAGACCCGGACCAGAATTTCCTGCCCGGCTCCGGCAAACTGCAGACCCTGCGCCTGCCCACCCCTTCCGATCATGTGCGTCTCGACGGCGGCGTGATCGAGGGCGATACGGTGACGATCTTCTACGACCCGATGATCGCCAAGCTGATCGTGTGGGATGTGGATCGGGTACAGGCCCTGCAACGCCTGCGCGACGCGCTGGCCGCAAGCGAGATCATCGGGCCGAAGTCGAACATCGGCTTCCTCGAACGGCTGGTGCGGCATCCGGCGATCGTCGAGGGACGCATCGACACCGGCTATCTGGACCGCCATCTGGACGAATTCCTGGTCGGCGACGCGGCACCCGACAACCACGCACTGTTCGCTGCCGCCACCGCCGCCCTGCTGCATGACGAACAAAGCGTCGGCGCCACGGCCAGCGATCCGCACTCGCCATGGGCTCGCGCCGACGCCTGGCGCATCGGTCACGCCGGCAAGCGCATCATCGCGCTGACGATGCGTGAGCAGCGCCACGATATCGAGGCGCACGGCCACAGCGGCAACTACCAGCTGCGTCACGGCGAAGCCCGCTGCGAAGTACGTGGCGCGCGCCTGCTCGACGGCAGCCTGAGCGCCCGCTTCGACGGTGAATCCCTGCGCGTGCCGCTGCGCGCCGACGCCCAACGCGTGCTGCTGCACGACGCCAATGGCCAGCGCTACCGCTTCACCCGCGCCGTCGCGTTCGCGTGGGAATCGAAAGACGCCGCCGGCGGCAACCAGGTTGTCGCGCCGATGCCTGGCCGCATCGTACTGGTCAAGACAAAGGTCGGCGACGTGGTCGAGCAAGGTCAGGAACTGCTGGTGATGGAGGCGATGAAGATGGAACTGGCCTTGAAGGCGCCGCGCGCCGGCACCATCGAAAGTATCAGCGCCACGCAAGGCGAGTTCGTCGAAGCTGACGCCGTGCTCGTGCGATTCGTCGACGCGTAATGCTTTAAAGCCCCTCTCCCTCCGGGAGAGGGGTTGGAGTGAGGGTTCGGCTTGACCCAGAAGTTCGCTTCGGCCCCGTACCCTCATCCGCCCCTTTGGGGCACCTTCTCCCGTAGGGAGAAGGACATCATGTCCTTCGGAGCTTCTTCATGAACCCGTCCAATCACGTTCGCATCGTCGAAGTCGGCGCGCGCGACGGCCTGCAGAACGAGAAGACTCTGCTGCCGGCGGAGGTAAAGATCGCGCTGATCGACCGGCTGTCTTCAACCGGCCTCAAGACGATCGAGGCGACCAGCTTCGTCAGCCCGAAGTGGGTGCCGCAGCTGGCCGATGCGGCCGAGGTATTCCGCGGCATTCGCAAGCTGCCGGGCGTGAGCTACCCGGTGCTGGTGCCGAACCTGCAAGGTTACGAACGTGCGCGCGAAGTCGGCGCCACCGTCATCGCGGTGTTCACGGCTGCCTCCGAAGCGTTCAACCGCAAGAACATCAACGCCTCCATCGACGAGTCGATCGAGCGCTTTGTCCCGGTGATGGAGCGAGCCAGGGCCGATGGCGTGCGTGTACGCGGCTATGTCTCCACCGTGCTGGGCTGCCCATACCAGGGCGAGGTACCGATCAGCGACGTGGTGCGCGTAGCCCGGCGTCTGCATGAACTGGGCTGCTACGAAGTCTCGCTGGGCGACACCATCGGCATCGGCACCCCGGGCAAGGCGCGTGCGATGTTGCACGCGGTGGCGCAGGAGGTGCCGATGGCCTCACTGGCTGTGCACTTTCACGACACCTACGGCCAGGCGCTGGCCAACATCCTGGCCTGTCTGGAGGAAGGCGCGCGGGTGGTCGACAGTTCCGTCTCCGGCACCGGCGGCTGCCCGTATGCGAAAGGCGCCACCGGCAATGTGGCCAGCGAGGACGTGGCTTACATGCTGCACGGCATGGGCATGGAAACCGGCGTCGACCTCGATTTGCTGATTGCCACCGGCGCCTGGCTTGCCGCGCAACTGCACAAGGAAACCGCCAGCCGGGTGACCCGCGCGCGCACTGCGGTCTGATCGACTCTCAGAGCCCGTGAATAGTCGACGGGCTGGTACGGAGCGGAGTCTCCCTTCCGCTGCGCGGGGGAAGCAAGGGCACTATTCACGCTCTGTCAGCGCCCCGCCGACAGGTACCTGCCGAACGTCACTGGCGCGCAGGCCGCAGGATGGAATAATGACCCGACCGCCCCGTTGACGCCTGCCGATGCCACCCGCTTTCCTGATCCGCCCGATCACACCCGCCGACAACCCGGTGATGGCCGCGATCATCCGCGCGGTGATGCCCGAATTCGGTGCCGACGGTCCCGGCTTCGCGATCCACGATGCC
>DASRUB010000336.1:0-10116 GCA_035655635.1 Rhodanobacter sp.
GCAGGATGCCCAGCAGCACCGCGACCGGCGGGTTCACGTACGCATAGCTGGTGGCCAGCGCGGGGCGCGCATGCTTGAGTACGTACAGATAGGCGCTGAACGCGATGATCGAACCGAACACCGCCAGGTAGATCAGCGCCAGGGTGGCACGCACCGCGGGATGTGACGGCCAGTGTTCGCCGCTGAGGAAGCCGAACGCCAGCAGTGCGACGCTGGCGCACAACATTTGCGCGGCGGTGTTCATCGGGCCCGGCGGCATGTCGCGGCGCCGGCTCCAAGCCGAGCCGAACGCCCAGCACATCGCCGCCACCAACAGGGCCACGGCACCCATCCGCGAACCGGACAGGCTGCTGCCCAGGTTCAGCACGATCACCCCGGCGAAACCGATCGCCAGACCGGCGCTCTCGCGACGGCTCGGCCACTGCCCGTACATGCCGGTGAACAGCGCGGCAAACAGCGGCATGCTCGCCACCGCCACCGCGGCGATCCCCGAGCTGACCCGTTCCTCGGCGAAACAGACCAGCCCATTGCCCATCCCCAGCAGCAGCAAGCCGGTAAACGCGGCGTTGCGCCATTGCAGCGACGTGGGTGGCGCCAGGCCGCGCCAGCGCAGGAAACCGTACATGGCGATGCCGGCGCCCAGGAAGCGAATGCCGGCCAGCAGGAATGGCGGATAGCTTTCCAGCGCGAAGCGGATGCCCAGATAGGTCGAGCCCCATATCACGTACAGCGTCAGCAGACCCAACGGAATCAGCAGGCGCGGATCCGCCAGGCGATGCGATGGCGCGACCGCGGCATCGACAGGGACATCGGACATGGGGAAGGGCCGTGAGGGGACGGCGCATTATCCGTGAAGGTGGACACGTTGTGCGCAGGAGCGCAGCCGGTGCGCGGTGGCTCTTCCACGATTCCCCATCAAGGCCATCGCGCACAAGTGCGCTCCGGCAGGTTGCTCAATGGGTGACGGGGCGACCCTGACGGATCACCTTGAACTCGCCTTCCAGCACCTTGGGCTGGTGGGGAGCATTCGGCGCCGGATTCGCGGGCACGTGGCCCTGCTTCCACTGGCGCACCGCCAGCAGGATCACGCCACCGACCAGCAACACGCTTGCCACCACCAGGCCGAACACCAGCAGCACGCCGATCACCGCCAGGCCCAGCACCAGCGACAGGAAGCGCGCCACCGGGTGGCGGAAACGGCGTCCCAGGGGGACTCCGTTGGGGCGCATGGAATGCAGGAAAAGTCGCATGTGTTAAAAATCCGTGTGGTAAAATCAACAACTTACGCTCACACGATGGGGCCAAGCGGTCCGCGAGGCAAGTGCCGATGGATACAGTCACCCCGCTCGAATCGCCGCCGCCGCAGACGCTTTGCCCGCTGGCGCAGGTACCCGATGGCGGGGCCACCGCCGTCGACGCGATGCTGGCCGATGGCGAGGAAAGCGTGATCCTGTTGCGTCAGGGCGGGCAGGTGCGCGGCTATCTCAACATCTGCCCGCACGCCGGCAATCGCCTGGACTACGCCCCCGGCAAATTCCTGTTGAAAAACGAGACCCTGATCTGCGCCGTGCATGGCGCCGTCTTCAACCAGGGTGACGGATTGTGCACTGGCGGCCCGTGCCGCGGGCAACACCTGCGGCCGGTGCCGATCCGGGTGATCGACGGCACCGTCTGCCTCGATCCCGCCACACTGTCTTGACGCTTTTCCGAATCCCGTATCCCGAATCCCGGCTTTCAGCGAAACATGAGATTGATCACCACCAGGGTAACCACCAGCATCACCACCGTCAGCGGAGCGCCGACACGCAGGAAATCCTTGGCCCGGTAGCCGCCCGGGCCGGTGACCATCATCAAGGCGGGATGGCCGGGACTGAGCAGGAAGGTGTTGGATGACGACACCGCCACGATCAGTGCGTAGGCCGACGGGTTCGCACCGGTCGCCACCGCCACGCTGATCGCGATCGGCACCATCATGACGGTGGCACCCACGTTCGACATCACCTCCGCGAACAGCAGCGTCAGCACGGCCAGGCACAGCTGCAGCACCCACGGCGCGACGCTGCCCAGGTGCACCAGCATGGCCTGTGCGATCCAGGCGGCGGTGCCGGTGGCGTCCATCGACCAGCCCAGCGGGATCAGGCAGGCGATCACGAAGATGGTCTTCCAGTTGATCGCCTTGAATGCCTCGTCCATGTTGAGCACCCCGGTCAGCAGCATCGCGACCGCACCGGTCATCATCGACAGTGACAGGTCGAGGTTGGTGAACAGGGCCAGCCCTTGCGCGCCCAGGAAGAAGCCCACCGCCTGCCAGATCTTGCCGGGGCGCTGCAGCTCCTGCGGGATGTCGGTGACCACCACCAGATCCTTGTCCTCGGCGGCCAGCGACAGGTCGTGCCAGTTGCTGTGCAGCACCATCGTATCGCCGGCACGCAGGCTGACCCCGCGCACGTCATCGCGAAATACGGTGTCGCCGCGGGTCACCGCCAGCACCGAGATGCCAAAGCGCTTGCGCAGGCGCAGTTCGGCCACGGTTTGCTTGATGAAGCGCGATACCGGCGGAATCACCACTTCGGAAATGCCGGCGCGGGTCGGGTTGAACAGCTCGCCCAACTGGCGCATGCGCGTGGACAGCCGACACAGCTGGTTGTTGGCGAACTGGTTCAGCTGCTCGCGCGGGCCCAGTACGCCGAGCACCGAGCCGACCCAGATCACGTGATCAGCCGGCGGCGCCATGCGTGAATCGTTGCCGCTCTTGATCGCCAGGATCAGCGGCGCCTCGTGCAGTGCCTCAGCCTCGCCGATGCTCATGCCGACCAGCGGGCTTTCCGCCGTGACGGTGAGTTCGGCGGTTTCGCCACCGATGCCGTAGGTCTCGGCGAAGTAGCTCTCGGTACGCCCTGGCGTGACCTTGAGCCGTTGATCCTCGTGGCCGGGCAGCAGCTTGCGGCCGAAGAAATAAAAGTACGCCACGCCCACGATCGCCAGCGCCAGGCCCACCGGGGTAACGCTGAACAGGCCGAACTTCGGAATCGTGTGTGCGCCTGGCGGAAGGTTCGCGTTGGCGCTGGCGATCAGGTCGTTGAGTATGATCAACGGCGAATTCGCGATCAGGGTGGTGTTGGTCGCGGTGAGGATGCAGAACGCCATCGGCAGCAGCAGTCGCGAGATCGGCACGCCGGTGCGCGCGGCCAGCCGGCTGCTGACCGGGATCATCAACGCGGCCAGCGCCTGGCTCGGGATCACCGCGCTGAACAGGCTGGCGACCAGGTTGATCACCAGGCCCAGGCGCGCCTCCACGCCGCCGGCCATGCGCATCACGAAGCGCGCGGTGTGGGTGAGCACGCCGGCGCGATCGAGCCCCTCGCCCATGATCATGATCGCGATGATCGCAATCACCGCATTGCCGGCGAAGCCGTTGAACACGCGGTCGGATGGAAGCAGCCCGGTCAGGCCGATCGTCACCACCACCAGCAGCGCCACCATGTCGGCGCGGATCCACTCCAGCACCAGCATCAGCATGGTGAAGCCGAGCAGGCACAGCACCAGGATCATTTCGGGGCTGAGCGACAGTGCCATCAGCCGACGTTCCGGCCGGGTGATCGATGGTGAATCCAGTTTTGCAGTGGAGGCCTCACGCTGCTGCCGACTTGTCCCCGTGTGTCAGGGAGTATAGGCGCGACAGGCGACCGACTGGTGAACGGTCGGACACTTCAGTTTCTGCGGTACAGCAGGTCCCACACGCCGTGACCAAGTTTCAGGCCGCGGCGCTCGAAGTGCGTTTCGATGCGCCAGGCCGGCTTGTCTGCATAGGACGCGGGCCCGGACAGACTGCGCCAGCCCGGTGCCGCCTCCATCACCTCGAGCATGTGCTCGGCGTAGCCCTGCCAGTCGGTGGCCAGGTGCAGCAACCCGTCCGGCGCGAGCCGCGAAGCGAGCAGGGCAACGAACCCGGGCTGGACCAGGCGGCGCTTGTGGTGGCGCTTCTTGTGCCACGGATCGGGAAACCAGATGCGCACCTCGGCCAGCGCGGCGGGCGCGATCTCGTGCTCGAGGACCTCGACGGCGTCGTGCCGGTAGATCCGCACATTGGTGGCGTCACGTGAGGCCAGCGCGTTCATCAGGCGTCCGACGCCGGGGCCATGCACTTCCACGCCGATGAAGTCGCGCTCAGGATCGTGCTCGCTGGCCCAGGCCAGCGCCTCGCCATTGCCGAAGCCGATCTCCAGCACCCGCGGCACCGATCGACCGAAGCCGGCGTCGAGATCGCGCGTGCTGCCTTGGTAGTCGAGCCCGTAGCGCGACCACAGCGTCTCGAAGGCGCGCTGCTGCGCGGGAGTCATGCGGCCTTCGCGCAGCACGAAGCTGCGGATCCGGCGCAGGTGCTCCGGGGTGGTGGCGTGGTCGGCGGCGGTCATGCGGTGTCCGGGGTGAGGGTCTGCGTGCGCCAGCGCCCGAAAGCGGCTGGCGCGTAGCCGGCACGTCTGTGTTCGATGTGTGCAGCTGAAAACGGACGAACTCTAGCAGCCTGTCGGGCTTATGGAATCGAAAGCGTAGTTCGACCGGACGAGGACAAACAACGACGGTTCGCCGGCCGATAGTGGTTCTATCGGCCAGGAAGCGGCGGTAGATGGACCGTGCGGGCGGATTTGCAGCCGATTCTTCATAAGCCCGACAGGCTGCTAATGCAGCTTCATTGCCGCTGCCCGTCGTCATGCGGGCGCGGCGCGGGCTTGCGCTCCGAGTGCGCCTCGCTGCGCTGGGGGCGTGCCGCCGCCTCGGCACGCACGGGCGGCGCCGAGGCCCGTTGTTGCGGCTGCGCATAGCGTGGTGCTTCGTAGCGTGGTTGCTGCATGGGCTGAGGCGGCGGTTCGCGACGGACTGGTTGCGGCCGGGCCTCGTCACGCGTATAGGTCGGCCGGTTGGGCTCCATGCGCTGGACGCGGGCCTCGGGACGGCCGGGTTCCGGCGTGGCCATGCGGGGTTGGTTCACGACGGATCGGGGCAGTTGCTCCCTGCGGATCGGAACGGGCTGCCCGGCGCTGTCGGCGCGCTGGATCCGCGGCACTTGTGGCAGCGAGGAACGCGGCGTCTGTTGGCGGTTGTCCTGGTCGGCGCCGGAAATATAGCTGACGCCGGGGCGCGGCATTGATGAGCTCTCGCCGACCTGGTTGCGGTCGCGCGGGTGGGCGAACCGCGCGGACGGCAGCGCGCCCTGGTTTGGCTGCTCGATCGCTTGGCGCCGTTGCACGATCGGCGCGTTCGGAATCACGTTCGAGGCACGTGGCAGGCGGGCGCGCTCAGCGCCCGGGTCGACGCGGCTGCCCGCCACCGGTCGCTGGTTGACGGATACGCCGGCGCGTGGATTCAACACGCGCACGTTCGATCGCGGCGACGGCGTCCGCGGGGATGTTGCCAGGTTGTTGCTCGGCCCGATGTGGCGTTCGAGCGTGGAGGGCGGCGCATGCCGCGCGACCACCTCGCGCTGGAATCCACCCAGCGGCAACTGCCGGACATGGGCACTGCGCTGGCCGGACTGGCCGCCTGCTTGCGGACGGAGGTCGACGCCATGCGGTACCACCCGCGCGGCCTCCAGCTGGCGCGGGTCGACCTTGACCAGGTTGCGCTGCACGCGCTGGCCGGCGGCGAACTGTCGGCCCGACATGGCACTGAAGCCGCCCGGTGCCCGGCGATTGACGTAGCGCTCGTCGCTCATTGGCCGGTTGTCGCGATAGTGACCGTAGTGGTTGTTGATGTTGTTGATGATCGTGACGTTGGTGATGTTGCGGGTCAGCCGGATGTTGCTGACGTTGACGCGCTGGTAGTAGTCGCGATTGCAGCGGTACCAGGGGTTGTAGATCTCGCCCGGACCGAGCGGAAACCAGCCGATCGGCCCGCTGCCGATGCCCACCGAAAACCCGCCGCCACCGACGAAGGCGACCAGGGCCGGCGCATAGATCGGCCGTGCGTGACGCGGCCCGGGGATCCAGCCCCAGCCACGCGGCGTATGCGCCCAGCGACCGTAGTGGTAGGGCGCGAAGCCCCACGGCATCGCGTCGATCCAGGTCCAGCCCCACGGCGCGATGTAGGCCCAGTTGCCCGTGCGGTAGGGCGCCCAGTCGGGACCGACGTCATTCGGATACCACACCGCACCGTAGTCGCTGGTGCTCTGCCATGCCCCGTATTCACGCAGATCCGGCGTGCCGACCATGTCGTCGGGCACGTACTGATCGTTGTCGGATTGGGCATAGCGCTGGTTGCGCTGATCGACCCAGGCGTCGAAGCTGTCGCCGCCGCTAATGTCGCTGATCGCCACGGCGGCCAGGCTGGAGTCGACGAAGCGGTAGCTGCGTCCGGCGAACACATCGCGCTGCGCATTATTCTCGCCGTATACGGTGGCGTTGCCCTCGAACGCGGTGACCCGGGTCTCATTGCCGTCGATGTCCACGCGGAACCGGCCGGGCTGGTTGATGACCAGTGCCACCGTCGGCGTGTCGATCTCGTAGCTCTGGCCATCGTCCAGGCTCTGCACGCTCAGGTTCAGTGTGCCCTGGGTCAGTTCGACCTGGGCCATCTGGTCGTTGAGATCAAGCAGGCCCAGGTCGGTGCGCTGGTCCAGCCGCAAGGTGGCGCCGCCGAACTCCAGTTCCGCGCGCGCGCCGGCGCCGCTGGACAGCTTGTCGCCCGTGGTGAGGGGGCGGTTGAGGTCGGCATCGTTCCAGTCGCTTGCGCCTGCCGGCAACAGGCCGAGCTCGCCGGCGATATGGGACAGCCGAGCCACCCGGGCCGGTGGCTCGGCGCCTTCATCGCCCGTTGCGGTTTGCGCATGGACCGGCCCGGCGACAGCGCACACAAGCCCGATCGCCAGCACGGCGCCATGGCGACGCAGCGAAACAAGCAATTTGGTGAGTATCCGCATGACAGTCCCCTGTGAGCCGATGTTGGTTGCGCCGCGATGCCTTGCATCCACCCGGCCGCATGGCCAGGGTCATGACTGGATTATGCACACGAGCGAAGTTAGCTACACCTTAGCTGCCGGGGTCCGCGCGCCCGACGATTCAGCTGGCCGCCATGCACGGTTCAGGGGCCATTGGGCCGCGTACTGCAGGTCCGGCGACAGTTCCCACCGCGCGTATCCCGGGTTACCATCCGCTAACGCCCGGCGGGTGTAGCTCAATGGTAGAGCTGTAGCTTCCCAAGCTACTGACGAGGGTTCGATTCCCTTCACCCGCTCCACTCTCCCGATCCCGCGATTTCGAGCTGTCACGAACCGAGCTGTCACGAAGCCATGGCGGATCCGATCGGTGCACAGCTGGTGACCCTGGGTTGGCGCGAGCGACTGGCCCTGCCTCAGCTCGGCATCAGCATGCTCAAGGCGAAACTCGATACCGGTGCACGCAGCAGTTCGCTGCATGTCGACACACTCCATGCGTTCCAGCGCGATGGCGCGACGTGGTTGCGTTTCTCCCTGCACCTGGGACGGCGCGAGCCGCAGGCGGTGCACTGCGAGGTGCCGGCGCTCGATCGACGCACGGTGACCGACACCGGCGGACGGCGTACCGAGCGCTGGTTCATTCGCAGCGAGGTGCAACTGGCCGGTGCGCGCTTCGACGTCGACATCAATCTCACGGATCGCCGGCATATGCTGTTCCCGATGCTGCTTGGCCGCAGTGCGCTGAACGGGCGATTCATCGTCGATCCAGCGTGTTCCTACACCCAACCGCGCGCGTCGTCGCCAGCCGTCGGTGCGGACATCATGAGCCCCGAATGAAGATCGCCATCCTCTCGCGCAATACCCGTTTGTATTCAACCAAGCGCCTGGTCGAGGCCGCGCGCGAACGGGGTCACGTGGTGCGCGTGCTCGATCCGCTGCGTTGCTATGTGCGGATCGCGCCGGGCGCGGTGGCGATTCGCTACAACGGCAAACCGTTGCGCGACATCGATGCGGTGATCCCGCGCATCGGCACTTCGACCACGTTTTACGGCACGGCAGTCCTGCGCCAACTGGAAATGATGGGCGTGTACACCCCCAATCCATCCGACGCCGTGCTGCGCGCGCGCGACAAGCTGCGCTGCCTGCAGATCCTCGCCGGCCAGGGCATTGCCATGCCGGTCACCGTATTCGGCGATAACCCGGACGACACGGCCGATGTGCTGGCCTTGCTCGGCGAGCCGCCGCACGTGATCAAGCTCAATGAAGGTAGCCAGGGCACCGGCGTGGTGCTGGCCGAGAAGCGCAGCGCGTCGCAAAGCGTGATCGAGGCGTTTCGCGGGCTGTACGCCAATTTCCTGGTGCAGGAGTTCATCGCCGAGGCCAAAGGCAGCGACATTCGCTGTTTCGTGGTGGGCAAGAAGGTGGTGGCGGCAATGCAGCGCAATGCCAGCCCGGGCGAGTTTCGCGCCAACCTGCACCGCGGCGGCAGCGCGGTGGCGGTGGCCCTGAGTGCCGAGGAAAAGCGCATTGCCGTGCAGGCGGCCGCGGCGCTGGGCCTTGGCATCGCCGGCGTCGACCTGCTGCGCTCCAACCGCGGCCCGCTGTTGCTCGAAGTCAATGCCTCGCCGGGATTGGAGGGGATCGAGGCCGCCACCGGCGTGGATGTGGCGGGCCTGATCGTTGATTTGCTGCAGGCGCGCGTCGGTAATCCAGCGGGAGCGGCGACGTCGGGGTAAGGCAGTCGCAAAGAGGTTAGTACGAAACTTTTCGTTGACAGTTCCGGAGGAGCTTTCTTATGATCCCGGTCACGGTGATCTTGCGACGGCAGCCCATCACGGGATGCGGCTTGATCGGGAGAAAGTTACATGAAGCTGAACCGTTGGATGATCGGCATCATTACTGCTGTTGTGCTTTTGCAGGTTGGCGTCGTGTATGCCTACAAGACAGAGGTGATCGTGAAGGCGGAGAACAAGGACGACTTTGCGACCGTGGTTGCCGCGGTACATCAGCAGATGCAGCCTGGCGGTCGATATGAGCATGTCAGCGCGAGTGAGCGTACCGGCATTGATCAGCATTTCAATGATATGCAGGCGCTATTCGACAAATACACCACAGTCGGTCAGATGGATCAGAATGCGAAAGTCCAGCTGTTCAACGATCAGGAATTCGTGAATGCAACCCTCACGCATCGAGACAATAAGCGTTTGGTATGCGAACACATTGCGCCGGTAGGATCACACATACCCCGGACTACATGCCGCACTTATGGCGAGATCATGCGGGAGCAACGCGATACGCAGGACATGTTGGACAAGATGCACCAAGTTCAGGCGCCCACAGGCGGTAAAGGCTGACAGGCGCCCGGCCATCTGATTGGCGCCGAACTTCAGCTGCAAATCCTGCGAAGTCCACGCTGCAGTCCTTGGGCAGCAGCGCCTTCAAGGGAGATGTCAGCTGAGCCTCGACACCGACCAGGTGCCTGGCTGTCTATCCGGCGAATCCGCGCGGAGTATTGACTCAGATGAAAAACCTTGCCGCAGCAATACGCAGACCGACCAAGGCCGAGTTGGAAATTCTGAACGTGTTGTGGGCGCGCGATGCATGCACGGTTCGTGAAGTTCATGACGTACTGCGCCTGGGCGAACGTACCGGTTATACGACGGTGCTGAAGCTGCTTCAGCTCATGCATGCCAAGGGGCTGGTGGAACGAGACGACTCGCAGCGTGCCCACGTGTATCGTGCAGTGGCCAGCAAGGAGCGTACACAGAAGTACCTCCTGGTGGATTTGGTGCAACGGGTATTCGACGGTTCATCCTCGCAGTTGGTGTTGCAGGCCTTGGGCAGCCAGCCGACCAGCCGCGAGGAACTGGATGAGATCCGCAACCTGCTGAATCAGCTCGACCGGGAATCGCCGTAATGGCCACCCATACGATCTGGTTCACGCTGATCCAGGTGATTGGATGGACCCTGGTGCATTTCCTGTGGCAAGGCGCTCTGCTCGGTCTGGTGTACTTTTCCTTGAGGCCGATCCTTGCGCGGGGGGCGGCGCGTTATCGCTTCGGGATGGCCATCCTGTTCGCGCTGGCGTTGTGTCCATTGATCACGATGTGGCAGTTGCTGGACGCCGTGTCCTCGACGACCGCGGCGGGTCAGGCGCTCCCGATGCCCCTGATCGTCGGTCAACC
>DASRUB010000337.1:0-16909 GCA_035655635.1 Rhodanobacter sp.
GAGCTGATCTCCCAGCTATTTCCAAAATGGAAAATGATTCTGGCTCGGTGTCGTGCGCGTATCTTGGGTCAGAGCCGAATGCACTTGATTAGGCGCAAAGCTCCGGGCAATCACCACTCCAACATGATCTTCCCGATATGCTCGCTGCTCTCCATCAGCGCATGCGCTTTGGCCGCGTCGCGCGCCGGGAAGACCTGATGGATCACCGGCCTGGCCTTGCCTGATTCCAGCAGCGGCCATACGTGCTCATGCAGTTGCCTGGCCAGCGCGGCCTTGAACGCGACCGGTCGCGCGCGCAGCGTGGAGCCGGTGAGGGTGAGTCGTCGTCGCATGATCACCGAGGCATCGATCTCGGCGTGCTTGCCGCCCAGGGTGGCGATGAAGACCAGCCGGCCATCCTCTGCCAACAGCTCCAGTTCGCGCGGCACGTAGTCGCCGGCGACCATGTCGAGGATCACGTCGACGCCGCGGCCGGCGGTGAGTTTCTTTACCTCTGCGACAAAATCCTGCTCGCGGTAGTTGATCGCATGGGCGCCCAGCGTTTCGCAGGCCCCGCATTTTTTGGCATTGCCGGCCGTGGCGAACACGCGGTGACCGAATGCATGCGCCAGTTGGATCGCGGTGACGCCGATGCCGCTGGAGCCGCCTTGCACGAGCAGGGATTCCGGCGCGCCATCGGCATCGGCGCCGAGCCGCCCGCGATCGAACACGTTGCTCCACACGGTGAAGTAATTTTCCGGCAGCGCCGCCGCTTCGAGCAGGGTGAAGCCGCTGGGTACCGGGAGACATTGCAGCAATGGGGCCACGGCGTACTCGGCATAGCCACCGCCCGCCAGCAACGCACAGACAGCGTCGCCGTGCTTGAGGCCGAACGGGTTGTCACTGCCGACATCGCCTTCGACCAGTTCACCGGCCACCTCCAGCCCGGGCAGATCGGAGGCGCCCGGGGGCGGCGCGTAATTTCCCTGGCGCTGGAATACATCCGGTCGGTTGACGCCGGCGGCCGCCACCTTGATCAACACTTCACCCGGTCCCGGCCGCGGGATCGGGCGTTCGGTCAGTTGCAGCACGTCGGCGGGCCCAGGCCGGGCGATTTCGATGACTTGCATGTTGACTCCGTCAGATTGGCATTGGGCAGATTGAAACCGCGTTCGTTACCCGGCCTTGCCCGCAGCATCCAGCGCGCTGAACTGTTCGTCGGTCAATTCAATCCTGGCGGCGGCGACATTCTGTTCCAGATGCGCCACTTTCGAGGTGCCGGGAATCGGCAGCATGACCGGGCTGCGCTTGAGCATCCAGGCCAGGGCGAGCTGGCTGGGCGAGGCATTGTGTTCCTTCGCCAGCTTCTCCAGCAGCGAACCGGATTTCGCCAGGTCGCCTGACGCCAGCGGTGACCACGGAATGAAACCGATGCCGTGCTGTTCGCAATACTCGAGCACGTCCTCGCTGCCACGGTCGACCAGGTTGAAGCGGTTCTGCACGGTGGCCACCTTGAAATGATTGGACGCCGCGATGATGTCTTCCACCGATACTTCGCTGAGGCCGGCATGCGCGATGATGCGGTCGTCCAGCAGCGACTTGATCGCAGAAAATTGTTCGTCGCGCGGCACCTTGTCGTCGATCCGGTGCAATTGCCACAAATCGATCCGCTCGACACCCAGCTGCCGCAGGCTCTTGTGCGCCTGCTGGATCAGGTATTCCGGACGGCCCAGCGGTATCCACTGGTCGGGTCCGGAACGGGTCAGGCCGCCCTTGGTCGCGATGACCATGTTCTGGTACGGGTGCAGCGCTTCCCGCAGCAGCGGTTCGGCCACGTCAGGGCCATAGGAATCGGCGGTATCGATGAAATCGACGCCCAGCTCCGGCAGCCGCTTGAGGGTGCGAATGCACTCCGCGCGATCGGCGGGCTCACCCCAGATGCCGCGGCCGGTAACACGCATGGAGCCAAAGCCCAGGCGATGAACGGTCAGCTCACCGCCAATGGCGAAGGTGCCGGAATCTGCTGCAGGTTTATCGGACATGGGGAATCCTGATCTGGGAGTGAGGCGAAGATGGAACCGTAGCGCGGATCATGTCCACGGCAGGTCGGCGGATCGTGCGCACGGCGTTATCGCCGCCATGCAGGCCCGGCACTGATGCTTGCGGGTCGCGTGGTGTTCAGTCGACATCGCTGCGCACCTGCGCGTGGCTGATCAGGGCGAAAATCAGGCTGCCGCCGACGATATTCCCGGCCAGCGTAGGCAGGGCGAACCGGGTGATGCAATCGAGGAATGCCAGCCGTCCGTCGAACACCAGGTACATCGCTTCGACCGAACCCACGACGATATGGGTGAAGCCGCCGATGGCGATGACATAGGTTGTCATCAGGATCACCACGAAGCGCGAGCGCTCGGCCGCGGCCAGCATCCATACCATCATCGAGATCAGCCATCCGGCCAGGATGCCCTTGGTGAACATCTGCCAGGGCGAGTTCCGCATCAAGTCCTCGCCAATATCGACGAACGCCTGCTGGGTAGCGGCATCGACTTGCTGGAGATGCAACAACCCGAACGAGAACACGCTTACGCCGATCAGGTTCCCGACCAGTACGACCGACCAGAGCCGCAGGAACCAGCGGAAATTCTGCAGCGTGGGCTCGGTCATCACCGGCAGCACCGCGGTCATGATGTTTTCAGTGAACAGCTGCTGACGCGACAGGATCACCAGCAGGAAGCCGAGCGGATAGCCGAGCGACTCGATCAGGAAGCCGCCGGGCGTGCCGCCGATGTAGCGGTGCAGCACGCCGCGCGCCAGCATCGAGAAACCCATCGAGAGGCCGGCGGCCAGTGAGGACCACGCGAGGGCTGTGGCGTTGCGCTTGAGTTCCTGTTCGCCATCACTGCGAATAACCTCGTGCAGCACGGCGGCGCGAGGTGGTCGTTTTTTCTCGACTTCCGCCTTTTCCTCGCGGGACAGCGAGAAGCCATTGTCTTCGTCCGTGACGCTGTCGCCGGATTTCGGCTTGTCGGGTGTTGCTGAAGGAGGTTTGGTCATGGCTGATTCCGCGCGTTGCCTTGACACCTCGCCAAACCGCGCTCATTCGCCGCCATGCTTTTACGTCGCACGAAGGCCGTTGCCACGTCATGGGGCACACGAACCAGAAAGGGGGACTTGAACGCTGGATGCATCGGCTCGCTCCGTGGGTACACCTAACGAGATACCGATCGGTCGAAAGCCGGCGTGAAGATCGGGCCTGGGTGTTGGCCGTGCCACGCGCATGCCAGCGTCTTGCCTCGGCGTGAAGAGGGCGTTGCGTCATGTCTTTTGCCGCATGCGACGCGGCGGCTACACTGGCGACCCTGTCATCCGACACCCTGCGAGCGAGCCGGTATGAGCAACGCCAACACTCCCATCGCGGTCGAGGAATGGATCCGCTTCACCCGCCTGCGTTGGCTGGTGCGGATCATCCAGCACCCTTCGGCGATCCTCCTGTTTGTCCAGCTGGCGGGGTTGCTGCTCTATCCGTTCATTGAACAGACTCGTCCCGCACGCGCGATTTTGGGTGCCTTCGGCGTGCTGGTGCTGGGCCTGGCCATCTCGATGGTGCGGCATACCCCGGGGCGGGCCTGGGTCAGCTTCGGCATCGCGGTGCCCGCGGTGGTTTTCAACGTGATCGACATGACCATGGATGTGCCGCAACTGCGTCCCTGGTGGGCGGGGCTGGAGGCGCTGTTCTATTTCTACGCCGCCGGCTGCCTGATCAGCTACATGCTGGCTGACCGCCGCGCCACCACGGATGAACTGTTTGCGGCCGGAGCCACCTTCACGCTGCTGGCCTGGGCCTTCACCTTCGTTTATGTGTTGTGCCAGACATTGCAGCCAGGTTGCTTTACCGCCGCGGTCAATCCACACGCGCCGCGCACCTGGACGGAGTTGCTCTTTCTGAGCTTTGCGTTGCTTTCCAGTACAGGCATAGGCGACGTCATTCCCATCACGGTTCACACCCGCGCGGTGGCTGCGCTGGAAATGTTCGTCGGGGTCATGTACATCGCGCTGGTCGTCTCGCGCCTGATTGCCCTCAGCGTGAGACAGACACGTGGTGACACCTGATCCTTCCTTTGAGCAGCTGGCAAGCTGCCGAAACTGCGGTAGACATTGGCGAATGACGAACGGCGCCGTTTCGCAACGCCGCCGTTCCTGTTGCTTGCCTGGGCTCGATCAAAGCGCCTCGAAAATCCCCGCCGCGCCCATGCCGGTGCCGATGCACATGGTGACCATCCCGTACTTCTGCTTCCTGCGGCGCATGCCGTGCACCAGGGTGGCGATGCGCACCGCGCCGGTGGCGCCCAGCGGATGGCCCAGCGCGATCGCGCCGCCCAGCGGGTTGACCTTGGCCGGGTCGAGCTTGAGATCGCCCATCACGGCCAGTGCCTGCGCGGCGAAGGCTTCGTTGAGTTCGATCCAGTCGAGCTGATCCTGGCTGATGCCGGTCTGTTTGAGCGCCTTGGGAATCGCTTCCTTCGGGCCGATGCCCATCACTTCCGGTGGCACGCCGGCGACGGCGAAGCCGACGAAGCGGGCCAGCGGTTGCAGGTTGTATTCCTTGATCGCCTTTTCGCTGGCGAGCAGCACGGCGCCGGCGCCATCGGACATCTGGCTGGAGTTGCCGGCAGTGACGGTGCCGCCGAACTGGCCGTTGCGGAACACGGTCTTGAGCTTGGCCAGCACTTCCATCGTGGTACCCGCGCGCGGGCCTTCGTCGGCGGTGATGTTGCGACTGTCGGTGATGATCTTGCGCGTGGCCAGATTTGGATAGTGGTCATCCAATGCGAACGGGCTGATCTCGTCGTTGAACTCGCCGGCGGCCTGGGCGGCCAGCGCGCGGCGATGACTTTCGACCGAGAACGCATCTTGCTGCTCGCGGCTGACCTTCCACTGCTTGGCGACGTTCTCGGCGGTGATGCCCATGCCGTAGGCGATGCCGATATTCTCGTCCTGGAAGATCGCGGGGTTCATGGCGATCTTGTGGCCCATCATCGGCACCATGCTCATGCTCTCGGTGCCGCCAGCGAGCATCAGGTCATCCAGGCCCAGGCGGATGCGGTCGGCCGCCATCGCCACGGCCTGCAGGCCGGACGAGCAGAAGCGGTTGACGGTGACGCCGGGCACCGTGTTCGGCAGGCCAGCCAGCAGCAGGCCGATGCGTGCCACGTTCATGCCTTGCTCGGCCTCGGGCATGGCGCAGCCGATGATGACGTCACCGATGCGATGCGGGTCGATGCCAGGGTACTGCGCCATCACGGCGCGGATCACGTGGGCGAGCATGTCGTCCGGGCGGGTGTGGCGGAATACGCCGCGCGGCGCCTTGCCGACCGGGGTGCGGGTGGCGGCGACGATGTAGGCGTCTTGCACTTGCTTGGTCATTTTGGCTTTCTCCGAAAGCCGGGAATAGGGAGTCGGGATTTGGGATTCGTCAGAGCAGCTCGACGTAATCCGGTTTTCCGTGGCCCAGCCCGGCGCTTCAAATTGGTAATTGCGGTTTCTTGTGGGCGAGGGACGCGGCGCGCTCTGGCTTTACCGAATCCCGAATCCCGAATTTCGAATCCCGTCTCGTGAATCTCAGTTCCTCAGCGGTTTGCCGGTGGTCATGGTGTGGGCGATGCGGGCCTGGGTTTTCTCGGTCCTGGCCAACTCCACGAAGTGCTTGCGTTCCAGTGCCAGCAGCCATGCCTCGTCGACGGTCGAGCCGCGCTCGATCACGCCGCCACACAGGGTGTCGGCGATGCGGGTGGCGATGTCGACGTCGTGCGGCGAGGCGAAATAGCCCGCCTGCAGGTTGGCCAGCGAAGCCTTGAAGGTGGCTGTGCCCACATCACCGGCGACCGGAATGGCGTTGGCGGGTAGCGGCGGGCGGTAGCCGCTTTCGGCCAGCGCGTTGGCGACCTGCTTGGCGACGTAGAGCAGTTCGTAGGCGTTGAACACGACCACGTCGCTGTCGCGCAGCAGGCCGAGGTTCTTCGCCTCGAACGCGCTGGCGGAGACCTTGGCCATCGCCACGGTCTCGAACACCTTCTTCAATTCCTCGAACGGATCGGCCGGGTTGGCTTTGGCGGCGCGCACGGCCAGTTCCTTCAGGCCGCCGCCGGCGGGCAGGAGGCCCACGCCTGCCTCGACCAGGCCGATGTAGCTTTCCAGCGCGGCGACGGTGCGGGCCGAATGCATCTGGAATTCGCAGCCGCCGCCGAAGGCCATGCCGCGCACGGCAGAAACGACAGGAACCAGCGAATGCTTGATCGCCATGCTGGTGCGCTGGAAATTGGCGACCATCTTGTCGAAGTCGTCGAACTTGCCTTCCTTGAGCAAGCCCAGTGCGCCCTTGAGATCCGCGCCAGCGGAGAACGGCTCGCCGGTCTGCCAGATCACCAGGGCCTTGAGCTCTTCCTCGGCCAACTTGATCGCGTGCTGCACGCCGTCGAGCACGAAGTCGTTGACCGTGTTCATTTTGGTCTTGAACGAGAGGATGCCGATGCCGTCGTCACCCAGCGTCCACAGACGCACGCCGTCGTTCTCCCACAGCGTGGTGCCGTTATCGAACTTCTCGCCCAGGATCGGATCGGGGAACAGCTGGCGCTGGTAGACCGGATGCTGCGAGCGCGGCTTGTCGGTGTTGGCGCTGGCCGAGTACGAGCCGTCCTTGTTGTGCACGCCGTTGCGGCCGTCGGTGACCCAGGCGGGCAGGGGCGCGTCGCTCATCGCCTTGCCTGCCTTGATGTCTTCATTGATCCACGCCGCGACCTGCTGCCAGCCGGCGGCCTGCCAGGTCTCGAACGGCCCGAGCTTCCAGCCGTAGCCCCAGCGGATCGCGAAATCCACGTCGCGCGCCGTGTCGGCGATATCGGCCAGGTGATAAGCGCTGTAGTGGAACAGGTCGCGGAAGCTGGCCCACAGGAACTGCGCCTGCGGATCGGATGAGGCGCGCAGCTTGCCGAACTTCTCGGCCGGGTCCTTGATCGCCAGGATAGCGGCGACTTCGTCGGACGGCTTCTGTTCGGACGGGCGGAAGTCCTGCTTTTCAACATCCAGTACCACGATGTCCTTGCCAACCTTCCTGTAGAAGCCACCGCCGGTCTTCTGGCCCAGCGCGCCCTTGTCGATCAGGCCCTGCAGCCACACTGGCGCCTTGAAATATTTGTGCCAGGGATCATCGGGCAGGGTGTCGGCCATGGTCTTGATGACATGCGCCATGGTGTCCAGGCCGACCACGTCGGCGGTGCGATAAGTGGCGCTCTTGGGGCGGCCTAGCGCTGGGCCGGTCAAGGCATCGACGGTGTCGAAACCGAGCTTGAACTGGTCGGTGTGGTACATCGCCGACAGCATCGAGAACACGCCGATGCGGTTGCCGATGAAGTTGGGTGTGTCCCTGGCGATCACCACGCCCTTGCCGACGGTGGTGACCAGGAAGGCTTCGAGGCCGTCCAGCACCTTCTTGTCGGTCAGCCTGGTCGGGATCAGTTCGACCAGATGCATGTAGCGCGGCGGGTTGAAGAAGTGCACGCCGCAGAAGCGGTGGCGCATTTCTTCCGGCAGGGCCTCGGCCAGTTTGGTGATCGACAGGCCCGAGGTGTTGGAGGCGATGATCGCGGTCTTCGACAGGTGGCCGGCGATCTTCTTGTACAGATCGAGCTTCCAGTCCATCCGCTCGGCGATCGCCTCGATCACCAGGTCGACATCCTTCAGGTGATCGAGGTCGTCGTCGTAATTGGCCGGGATGATCGACGTGGCGAATGCCTTGTCGGCCAGCGGAGCCGGCGACAGTTTGGCCAGGTTGGCTATCGCCTTCAGCGCGATGCCGCTCTTCGGACCTTCCTTCGTGGGCAGGTCGAACAACACGGTTTCGACGCCGGCGTTGGTCAGGTGCGCGGCGATCTGCGCGCCCATGACACCGGCGCCCAGCACGGCGGCCTTGCGGATGCGCAGGCCGGAGGTGGGGGAGGATGCAGCGGTCATTGGCTTCTCCGATGGTGCGATGGTGACAACTGATGCATGGTGACAAGTTGGCCGTTACCGGCTGGATAAGAACAATTCAGGGGTGGCTCAGCCCGGCGGCCGCGAAGCGGATCAGGTGCTGCACGGTCTGCTCGCGATGGGCCTGCTCGCTCACGTCATCCTTGCGCTGGATCATGCCGAAGCCGGACATCGCGTGAGTCAGCGCGCCGGTGACCAGGTCGATACGCCAGTACAGCTCCGGCTTGCTCAGGTGCGGCAGCAGGTAGGCGAATTCGGCGGTGAACTGACGCATCACATGGCCGTAGTTTTCGGACAGGAAGCGACGCAGGGTGTCGTCGTGCTCGGCGAAGGCACGCGCCAGCACGCGCATGAACAGCGTGCCGTTGCCCTCGTGCGAGAGTTCGAGCGCAGGTCGGATGTAGGCGGCCAACACTTGCTCAAGCGAGGCGGAGTGGTCGTTGCCGAGCTGCGCCAGCGCGGCAAGACGGTCTGCGTTCAAGGCATCCAGTCGGCGGCGGAATACTTCCTCGACCAGCTTTTCCTTGGAGCCGAAATGATAATTGACGGCGGCCAGGTTGACGCCGGCAGCGGCGGTCAACTGGCGCAGCGAGGCGCCATCGAAACCGCGCTGCGCGAACAGCTGTTCGGCAGCGCCGAGGATGCGGTCCCGGGTGGAACTGGTCGTAGTCACTGGGAGGATGGCCTCCTTCGGAAGGCGGACATTTCAAACGATCGTTTGAGCATACGTGAAGCACTTCCTGCACGTCAAACGATCGTTTCACGCGCTCTGCACGAACCTTGCACATGAGCTAGAATCTGTCAGACTTTAGTAGGCTAAATCCGCGATCCTTGTCAGGTTTAGCCACCAGGCCGGTCCGTGCCGGCCCAACCACCCTTCCTGAAATCCGTTTGCCGGAGCAGAGCCCATGGCGCTGGAGCGCACCCTTTCCATCATCAAACCCGATGCCGTCGCCAAGAACGTCATCGGCGAAATCTATGCCCGTTTCGAGAAAGCCGGCCTGAAAATCGTCGCTGCGCGCATGCAGCAGTTGTCGCGCCGGCAAGCCGAAGGCTTCTATGCCGTGCATCGTGAGCGCCCGTTCTTCAAGGCGCTGGTCGAGTTCATGATCTCCGGTCCGGTGATGATCACGGTACTCGAGGGCGAGAACGCCGTGCTGGCCCATCGCGACCTGATGGGTGCCACCAATCCAAAGGAAGCCGCGCCGGGCACGATCCGCGCTGACTTCGCCGAGTCGATCGATGCCAATGCCGTGCATGGCTCGGACGCCGTCGATACCGCCAGCGGCGAGATCGCTTATTTCTTCGCGTCGACGGATCTGGTCGCAAGGTAAACATGAGTCAAGTTGTCGCCAGTTCCAGCAAGGTCAACCTGCTCGATTTCGATCGCCAGGGTCTGCGTGATTTCTTCACGCAGATCGGCGAGAAGCCGTATCGCGCCGAACAGGTGATGAAGTGGATCTACCACAACCTGGAAGACGACTTCGAAAACATGACCGACGTGGGCAAGGCGCTGCGCACCAAGCTCACCGAGGTCTGCACCATCGGTGTGCCGAAGACCATGCTGGACCGGGCCGCCAACGACGGTACCCACAAGTGGCTGTTGGGCATGGACAGTGGCAACGCGATCGAAACGGTGTACATCCCCGAACCGACCCGCGGCACGCTGTGCGTGTCCTCGCAGATCGGCTGCGCGCTGAACTGCAGCTTTTGCTCCACCGGCGCGCAGGGTTTCAACCGCAATTTGTCGACCGCCGAGATCATCGGCCAGGTGTGGGTGGCGGCGAAATACCTGGGTAACGTCACGCACCAGAACCGGCGCATCACCAACGTGGTAATGATGGGCATGGGCGAGCCGCTGGCGAATTTCGAGCCCGTGCTCAAGGCCATGAAGCTGATGCGCGACGACCTGGGCTTCGGCCTGGCCGCCAAACGCGTCACGCTGTCCACCGCAGGCATGGTGCCGCTGATCGACCAGCTGTCAGACGCGATCGACGTGTCGCTGGCCGTGTCGCTGCATGCGGCCAATGATGATCTGCGCACCGAGCTGATGCCGATCAACAAGCGCTATCCGATCGCCGAGCTGCTGGCCGCGTGCCAGCGCTGGGTGGCGCGCAAGCCGCGCACCTCGATCACGTTCGAATACACCTTGATGCAGGGGATCAACGACCAGCCCGAGCATGCCCGCCAGCTGATCAAGCTGATGCGCAAGTTGCCTACCTGCAAGGTCAACCTGATTCCGTTCAACCCTTTCCCGGGCACGCAGTTCAAGCGGTCGAATCCGGAGACGATCCACGCATTCCAGACCCAGCTGCTCAATGCCGGCGTGCTGACCATGCTGCGCCGGACCCGTGGCGACGACATCGACGCCGCCTGCGGCCAACTGGCCGGGCAGGTTGCCGATCGCACCCGGCGCAGCGCCGATATCCGCAAACGGCAGGACCAAGGAGATATCCATGCGGCTTGATCGAATCGTGATCCTGTTGCTGTTGCTGCCGTTGGCCGGTTGCGTCACCACGCACACCAACAGCGGCTCACTGGGTAAACCGCTACCGCAAGAGAGCCAGGCCGACCAGGCCAAGGACGCCGCCCGGGTCCATACGGAACTGGCACAGCATTACCTGGGCCTCGGTGACCTGCAAACGGCCTTGACCAAGGTGCAGATGGCGGTCAAGTACGACCCGAACTATGCCCCGGCACACACGGTCATTGCCTTCATTTACGAACGGATCAAAAAACCGGAACTGGCGGAAGCCAACTACCGCAAGGCGGTGGAGCTGGAGCCGGACAAGGGCGACCCGAACAACAACCTCGGTCAGTTCCTCTGCTCCGTCGGCAAGTACGCCGAGGGCGAGACCTATTTCCGCAAGGCGGTCACCGATCCCTTTTACGCCACCCCCGCGGTGGCGTTGACCAACGCCGGTGTTTGCCAGTTGCGTGCTGGCGACAAAACCCGGGCTGAAGCGGATTTTCGTGACGCCATCGCGCGAAATCCCAAGGATGGCGAGGCACTATTCCAGCTCGCGACCCTGCTTTACCAGAAAAAGGACGCGTTTCGTGCAAGGGCTTTCCTGCAGCGTTTCGACGCGCTGGGCAAGCCGACTGCCGCAGCGCTCAAGCTGGGTCACGACATCGAGGCGAGTATGGGGAACTCGGAGGGGGCCCTCAATTACAGCAAACGACTGCGCAGCCAGTTCCCGGATTCGGAACAGGCTCACGCCCTTGAATCCATCGACAACCCATGATGTCCATCCAGCCGAACAAATCCAGACAGACACCGAGCGATACAGACTCGTTCGGCAATCATTCCGTTGATCGCCACGAGCCAGCGCGCGCGACCCCTGCACCGAGCGCCGCCCTTGAACCGAGCTTGGGCAGTCGGTTGCGGGCCGCGCGCGAAGCGCGGGGGCTGGACCTGGAAAGCTGCGCGAGCGCGCTGAAGTTGCCCGCCCGCGTGCTTCGAAAGCTGGAGCAGGGCCAGCACGACGATATCGATTCAAAGATCTACCTCGGTAGCTACATCACCAAATACGGTCGTCATCTCGGCATCAACGAGGCGTCCATCCAGGTGGAAGTCGACCGTATCCGGCAGGTCGAAACGCCGCTGGTGACCTCGGGCGGTATCTCGCACTCGCGTTTCCTGCTTGATCGCTACGCCACGGCCGCCACCTATGTCGTGCTGACCCTGGTGATCGCTGTACCTACGGTCTGGTTCGGTGTGCGCAGCACGCTGGACCGCGACCTCAGTCATCTGGCGCCGCTGGATGCCGCACCGGTCGCGCAGCAGGAGGTGGCGGGAACCACCGGCTCCGCCAACGCCGCCGAGCAGGCCAGCCGTCCATCGGCGCTGCCGCCGGTCGCCGCCGCCAGCGCCGAGGCCGAGCAGCCGTTGATGGCGTCGATGGCGCCGTTTCCGAACCTGACCGTCGACAAAAGCCTGTCGTTGGCCAAGCCAGCCACCCCTGCGGTCGACTCAGGCCGTGGCGGGCACAGCCTGGAGCTGACGCTCAGCGCAGCCAGTTGGGTCGAAGTGACCCGCGCCGATGGCACGCGGATGGCCTATGGTTTGCTGCCGGCTGGCAGCCATGAGACCTACCACAGTGACCAGCCGCTGGATGTGCGCATCGGCAATGTCAGTGGCACCCAGGTCGAGATCGACGGCGAATCGGTGGGACTCGATGATTTCCGACGTGCCAACGTCGCGCATTTCCGCATGCAGGTGCAGGACGGCAAAGCCTCTGCGGCCAGCCTCTGATCGCATCGCGGGCCGCTTTGCGCGGGCCTTTTTCGGTTATGCTTGCGAACTGTCTGGCTCGCCGCCAGGCGGCCTGATCCACCTATCCCTTTGTTTATCGCGCTGGACTGCGCCTGTGGCTGCGCGGCCTGTTGAACGGTGATTGCATGGCATTTGAAGAATACGACAAGTACGAACAGAGCGAGCTGGTACAGAAGTGGCTGCGCGAGAACGGTGTCTCCATCGTCGTCGGCGTGCTGATCGGCCTGGTCGGCATTTTCGGCTGGCAACAGTGGCAAAAGCACCAGGCCGGTAATCAGAGTGAGGCCTCGCAGCTCTATGAACAGGCCAAGGTGGCCGAGCTGACCGGCAAAGCGGATGTCGCCGCGCAGTTGACCGACCAGTTGAAGAAGGACTACGCGAAGTCGCCGTACGCGGTGTTTGCGGTCAGCGACCTCGCCAGGCAGCAAGTGCGGGGCAAGCAATTGAAGGAAGCCGCCGCCTCGCTGCAGTGGGCGGAAAGCCACGCCACGGACGCGCCGTTGAAGTCTTTGACCTTGCTGCGGATTGCCCGCGTCGAGTTGGCCAGCAAGCAGGCAAAAGCCGCGTTGGCGACGCTGGATCGCATACCTGCCGACAGTTTCAAGGGGCTGGCGCAGGAACTCCGCGGCGATGCGCTGGTCAAGCTTGGACGCCAGGACGATGCGCGCAAGGCTTATCACACGGCCATGTCAGTCCTGAGCGAGGATGCGCCGCAACGCGGCGCCTTGCAGATGAAACTCGATGATCTGGCCGTGGCCGGGAAGCAGGGTGCATGAAAAGATTTCTGTTGATCACACTGGCTTCGCTGGTAACCCTTGCCGGTTGCCATTCGTTCAAGAAGGAAAACGTCCAGCCACCGACGCCGCTGGCCAAGGATTTCAAGGCGACCGTGCAGGTGACACGCCTGTGGCACACGAGGGTGGGCGATGGTGCCGGCGAAAGCGGCGTCCGGCTGCGTCCGATGGTGGCCGACGGCGTGCTCTACGCCGACAGCACCGATGGCAAGCTGGCGGCGATCGATGCGACCAGCGGCAAGACCTTGTGGTCGAAGAGCTCACGCACCCACGGCTGGTTTGGCTGGGGTGACAAGAAACGCAAGGACGCCATGTATGCAGGCGGCCCGGTCGTCAGTGGCGACCTGCTTGCCGTCGGTACGCTCGATGGCCACGTCTATGGCGTGAACGCAAAAGACGGCAGCCCGCGCTGGGAAGCCGAGCTGGATACGCAGGTGCTCGCTTCGCCGGTGATCGTGGGTGATCAGGTGCTGGTGCGCGGCGGCGATGGTCGCGTCTATTCCCTCGATGCCGCCACCGGCAAACGGCAGTGGGTCTATGACCAGGGCAACGTACCGCTGCTCAGCGTGCGCGGCAATGGTGGCCTGATGGTGGCCAACGGCGTGGTGTTCTTTGGCAGCGACGACGGCCTGCTGGTCGCCCTGCGCCAGGACAACGGCACCAAGCTGTGGGAGCAGCGCCTGGCCAGTGGCGAAGGCCGTACCGAGATCGATCGCCTGGATGACGCCGACGGCAGCATCGTGCTTGACGGCAGCACGCTGTACGCTGCTGCGTATCACGGCAACCTGGTCGCCGTGGATGGCCCGAGCGGTCGCCCCTTGTGGTCACACCCGTTCTCCACGTTCACCTCGCTGGCACTCAAGGACAACACCATTTTCGGCGTCGACGACAATTCGCAGGTGTGGGCCTTCGACAAGAGCGGCGGCGCCGACATGTGGAAGAACAACGCACTCGAGTATCGCTGGCTCACCGGACCGGCGGTGCAGGGCAACTACGTGGTGGTTGGCGACATGGAAGGCTACGTGCATTGGCTGCAGACCGGTGACGGCGCGCTGGCCGCACGTGAACGCCTGTCCAAGAAAGCGATCCGCGCAGAACCGCTGGTGGTCGGCGACACCGTCTACGTCGAGGACGTGAAGGGCCACATCGGCGCCTATCGCCTGTCCTCGCCCTGATCGCCAGAACGAAGTCCCCATCATGCTGCCCGTTGTCGCGTTGGTCGGTCGTCCGAATGTCGGCAAATCGACCCTTTTCAATGTCCTGACGCGCAGCCGCGATGCGCTGGTGGCGGACATGCCCGGCGTGACCCGTGATCGTCACTACGGTGTCTGCCGCAGTGGCGACCGGCCGTTCGTGGTGGTCGATACCGGCGGTTTGTCGGGCGTGGAGGAGGCGATGGACGTCCTCACCGCCAGGCAGGTGCGCCTGGCGATCGAAGAGGCGAACATCCTGGTCCTGGTGGTCGACGCCCGCGACGGGCTGCTGCCGCAGGATTACGTGATCCTCGCCGAGCTGCGTCGCAGCGGCAAGCCGATCGTGGCGGTGGTCAACAAGACCGACGGGCTCGACGAACAGGCCGTGCTTGCCGAGTTCTCCGCGTTCGGTATCGGCACCACGCTGCCGCTGTCGGCCGCGCACAACCGCGGCACCGATGACCTGATCCGCGTGCTGCTGCCGCTGCTGCCCGCCGACGAGGAAGCCGCCACCGAGGCCGCCAGCGAGGATGGCACCATCCGCGTCGCCATCGTCGGTCGCCCCAATGCTGGCAAGTCGACGCTGATCAATCGCCTGCTGGGCGAAGAACGGCTGATCGTCTCAGAGGTTGCCGGTACCACGCGCGATCCGATCCGGGTACCGCTGGAGCGCGACGGCAAGCGTTACACCCTGATTGACACCGCCGGCATCCGGCGCAAGGCGCGGGTCGAGGAAGCTGTCGAGAAATTCAGCGTGATCAAGACCCTGCAGTCGATCGCCGCGGCCCAGGTGGTGGTGGTGATGATCGACGCGCGCGAAAACCTGGCCGACCAGGATCTCACCCTGATCGGTTACGCGATGGACGAGGGCAGGGCGCTGGTCATTGCGATCAACAAGTGGGACGACATGGACTCCTACCAGCGCGACGAATGCCGCCGGGCGCTGGATCGTCGACTGGTTTTCGTAGACTGGGCCAAACAGGTGCAGATTTCCGCGCTGCACGGCTCGGGCCTGCGCGAGTTGATGCGTTCGGTGGTGCGTGCGCATGCCTCGGCGACCAAGGTGCTGGTGTCGTCCGACCTCACCAAGACATTGGAAAGCGCTTACGAAAGCTACCAGCCGCCGTTGGTCCATGGCCACGCGCCGAAGCTGCGTTTCGCGCATCCGGGCGGCACCAATCCGCCGACCATCGTGATCCACGGTACGCGCACCAAACACATTGCACCGGCCTACCAGCGCTACCTGGAGAACTTCTTTCGCAAACGCTACAAGCTGGAAGGCACGCCGGTGCGTATCGTGTTCCGCGAAGGCGAAAACCCGTACGCGGGGCGCAAGAAGGTGTTGACCAAGGAGCAGCAGCACAAGGCCCGGCGCCGGCGCAGCGAGCTGATCAAGCGCACGCGCTGACGGCTGCTGGAGGGCCTTGCATCCGGCATTCGGGTCAGGCGAGGTCCTGCGGAATCAGGCCGTAGACTGCGGCGTCGCGCTCTTTCCCCCGGACCCACAATCGATTGCGGGCGATCGACTCGAAGCTGGCGCCGATCCTTTCCGCCGTGGCACGGCTCGGCCGGTTGTCCGGCAAAATGACGATCTCGATCCGGATCAGCCCGAGCCGTTCAAAGCCAAAGCGCGCCACCAGTCGCGCCGCCGCCGCAGCCAGGCCTTGACGCTGGCACGACTGGCGCACCCAGTAGCCCAGGTTGGCGCGGCGATGGACCGGCTCGATCTGGTTGAGCCCCACGCCACCAAGCAGGCACCCGGATTTCGCGTCGAACAGCGGAAATGCGAAGTGCTGCCCGGACTGCCAGCCGGATCGGCAGTGGCTTATCCAGGCGGCAGCCTCGTCCTGCCCATACCCCGCATGGCACCATGGCAGCCAGCGCCCGACGCTGTCGACCGATTCCCCTACCGCTTCGAGCAACTGTGCGCCGTCGTCGTGCCGCCAGGGCCGCAATCGCAGCCTGCCGTCGGCGAGTTCGATGGCGTCGTCCAGCCTATCGTTCGCAACCATGCCTGCCGCCTCCCGTTGGCGCGTTGTGCGCGTGTGGTCCAGCCCGGATAATGCACCACTACACCGCAAGGCATCAGCAATGAGCGCACGCATACTCGACGGCAAACGCATCGCACAGGAACTGCTGGGCCAGCTGAGCCAGCGGGTTTCGGCGCGGGTGGCGCGAGGGTTGCCTGCCCCCGGCCTGGCGGTGGTCCTGGTGGGCAGTGATGCTGCCTCGTCGGTATACGTGCGCAACAAGCGCAAGGCCTGCCATCAGGTGGGTTTCCGTTCGTTCGATCACGACCTTCCGGCAGACACGACACAAACCGCGTTGATCGCCCTGATCGACGGTCTCAATGCCGACCCGGACGTGCATGGCATCCTGGTGCAGTCGCCGTTGCCGGCACACATCGACGAGGATGCGCTGGTCGATCGCATCGACCCCGACAAGGACGTGGACGGATTCCAGGCCATCAACGTGGGGCGGTTGGCGCTGCGCCGGTTCGGCCTGCGTCCGTGCACTCCGCGCGGCGTGATGACCTTGCTTGGTCACACCGATCGACCCGTGCGCGGACAGCACGCCGTAGTCGTGGGCGTGTCCAACCACGTGGGGCGGCCGTTGGTGCTGGAACTGATGATCGCCGGTTG
>DASRUB010000338.1:0-8218 GCA_035655635.1 Rhodanobacter sp.
TCTCCCCCAACCCCTCTCCCGAAGGGAGAGGGGAGCGTGGTTTCCAGCACGCGCTGCGCCCGCGCGATCTCGCGCCTTCCCGGCAGGAAAACCAGCACGTCGCCGTCGGTTTCCTCCAACGCCTGGCGCGCGACGCGGGCAAGCTGGTGTTCCAGGCTCTCCTGCGCGCGCGCCGGTGGATGTTCGATGCGTACCGGAAAGCTGCGACCAGGACTGTTGATGCGCGGCGCGTCCAGCCATGCCGCGACGCGCGCGCCATCGAGCGTGGCGGACATCATCAGCAATCGCAGCCCGGGGCGCAGGGTGGCCTGCACGTCGAGCGCGAGTGCCGCACTTAGATCGCCAGCCAGATGTCGTTCGTGGAATTCGTCGAAGATGATCGCGCCGATGCCGCCGAGCTCGGGATCGGCCTGGATCAAGCGGGTCAGGATGCCTTCGGTGACCACCTCGATGCGCGTCGCCGCACTCACCCTCGACTCGAAGCGGATGCGGTAGCCGACGGTCTGGCCCACCTCCTCGCCGAGTTGCCGCGCCATGAACTGGGCGGCGGCGCGGGCCGCGATGCGACGTGGCTCCAGCATCACGATCTTCTGCCCCGCCAGCCATGGCGCATCGAGCAGGGCCAGTGGCACCTGGGTGGTCTTGCCGGCGCCGGGGGGCGCTTCAAGCACCAGCCGCGGCCCTGCGGCCAGCGCCGCCAGGATGTCCGGCAAGACGTCGGTGATCGGGAAGGTGAGCGGAAGCACGGGGATGGCGGCAGTCATCCGTGCGGATGATAACGGTTGCGGCCGAAACGACGGGCCCATGCGGGCCCGTCGCCTGAAAACCTCTACCGGGTCGCTGGCTGCAGGCAAGCCGCCTGCTGCGCACGCGCCTCCTCGACGCTGCCCAGCGTGCTGCTGTGCGTGCGCGCATCCAGCATCACCTGCCAGTTGCGCTCGCACAGCGGACCGCGGCGCAAGCCCTGTTGCCACGACTGCATCGCCAGATCCTGCGCCATCGCGTAGTCGGCGTGTTGCAGCGCGGACTCGGCGTGTTGCTGGAGTTGCTCCGGCCAGTTTGGCGCTGCCGTGGCCGTTGGCGTGTTCGCCGCGCTGGTGGCGGCCGCGTGGCGCAGCGGGGCCAGTGATTCGAACTTTTCCTGGTATTCGTCGGTGACCTGCCTGGCGTCTTCGCTGTTGCGGATGATGCGCGGGGTGATCAGCACGATCAGCTCGGTACGATCGCGGTTGCGATTGGTCGTGCCAAACAGGCGGCCGATGACGGGAACCCGGTTGAGCCCCGGGATGCCGGTGTCGGTCTTTCCCTCGTCCTGCTGGATCAAGCCGCCCAGCAACACCGTCTGCCCGCTCTGCACCGCCACCTGGGTGCTCAGTTCACGCTGCGAGATGGCCGGGTTGCCGTTGTTGCTCGGCTGCGAGTTATCGCGCTGGCTGACCTGCTGGCTGACATCCATGTAGACCAGGCCACCTGGATTGATGCGTGGGCGCACCTTGAGGATGACGCCGGTGGTGAGGTATTGGACCGAGTTGTAACTGGTGGCCGCGCCGATGCCGGTGTTGACCGTGGTCTGGTTGATCGGAATGTTGTCACCGACCTGGATGCTGCCGACCTGGTTGTTCATCACCACCATCGATGGCGCCGACAGCGTCTTGGTGTTGCCGCTGGTCTCCATCGCCCGCACCGCCACCTGCAACTTGCTGTTGAGGAAGGAGTAGAAGAACGGCTCGCCGCCGTAGGCGTTGCCGCCCTGGCCCAGGCCGATCTGACGCGGGTTGCTCGGATGCCCGGGCGTGATCACCGGATTGCCGCTGCTGTCGGTGCTGGTGGTGCTCCCGGACAAGCCTTGCAGATACCACTGCACGCCGAACTGGAACTGGCCGGTGAGCCTGACCTCGAGGATGCGGGTCTCGATCTGCACCTGCAGCGGCACGCTGTCGAGCTTGTCGATGGCGCGCTTGATCTCTTCCCACTGCGACGGCCGGGCACGGATCAACAGCTGGTTGTTGGCGTCGACCGAGCTGATCCGCACGCTACCGTCGCTGGAGGCGTATTGCTGGTTGTTGGCCGCGCTGGCGCTGTCCTGGTTGCTGCCGAACGCAGGCGACGCGCCAGCGGACATGGTTCCGCCCACACCGGTGTTGATGCCAGCGTTGGCGCTACTGCCATTGAGGCCACTGTCCGTGCCGCCGTTCAGTCCAACGGAACCGAGTGCACCGGTACCCGTGCCGGTGTTGCCGAAGCTGCCGGCGGTACTGCCCAGGCTGCTGGCATTCATGTTGTCGGCACTGCCCAGCGTGCCGCTGCTCAGACCCGGCCCGACCCGGCCGCCGTTGTCGCCGCCACTGCCGCTGCCGTTGGCATAGATCTGCGCCAGGTAACGGGCCAGGTCAGAGGCCTTGAGGTTGCGCACGTCGTACACGAACAGCTGCGGCTGGTTGCCGCCACCGGCGTCGATCTGGTCGATCCACTCGCCCACCTCGCGCAGGTAATCAGGCTGAGTGCTGATCACCACCAGCGCATTGGTGCGCTCGATCGGGATGAAGCGCAGCATGCCGGCCAACGGCGTGCTGCCGTGTTCGCCGAACAGGCTGTCCAACTTGGGCATCAGCTCGCCAACCCTGGCGTATTGCAGGTTGAACACGCCCACCGAGGTGCCGCGCAACCAGTCCACGTCGAAGGTGCGCACCATGCGCTCGTCATCGGCCAATTCCTGCGCCGTGCCGGCGAGAACCAGCAAGTTGCGCGAGGGATCGACCAGCAGTATCGCGTCCTTGCCCACGAATGGCTTGATCAGCTTCTGCATCTCGGTGGCCGAGATGTACTGCAACGGGAACAGCCGCGCCTGCAGGCCGCCCGCGGGCGCGGCGGCGCCGAGGCTGGGCACCAGGTTGCCCGAGGCGGCATCCTTCTCCGGCAATACCACGTAACCGCCAGCGCGCCTGATCAGGGCGTTGTGGGTCCAGCTGAGCAGGGTTTCGAGGATCGGCAACGCCTGCGCCTGGTCCACCGGTTGGGAGGTGGAGAACGAGATGTTGCCCTCCACGCCCGGCACGATCGTGTAGTTCTGCTTCAGCAGGTCGCCGAGGATGGCCTTGACCACCGCCTGCACCGGCTGGTTCTCGAAATTGAAGGTCACCGCATTCTTGCCGCTGGCTGACTTGTGCGGCGTGGCCAGCGCGGTCGGCCGCACGAAGCGACCACTGCCTTCGCTGATGGTGGCCCGGGGCGGCGTTGGCGTGGCCGTCTCCAGATCCCGGTTCAGCGGCAGCGGCGCCGGCACGGGGGCGTGCGTGCCGGCCATGGCCTCGCGTTGCAGCGCGCCGTCGTCGCGTGGCTGCGGCAGGCTGGTACAGCCGACCAGCCACACGAAGCTGGCGAGGGTGACGGTGCGCACGACGTGCGTGGTGGATAGACGTGCCATGGATCAGTGTTCTCCTTCGTGGGACGCGGCAGCGCGTTCCGCACGACGTTTCTGGACTGTACGACGAAGCTGTTCCATTGCCGACTCGGGATGATCCGCCTGCGCCGGTGTCGTCGGCTGGTCACGACGAGGGGCCGCGCCATCTTGCTGCACGCGTACCGTGGCCGCACCCGGGGCAGGCGGCGGGCGATCGCGGCCTCCATCACGGGGTTGGTCGATCGGTGCGCCGGCCGGCAACTTCAGTTCGGTGCGGCCGGCCGCCGAATCGAACACCGCCGAGCGCTGGTGCACCTCGACCAGGGTCACGCTGCCATCGGGCAGGGTGGCGCCCTCGCGCAGGCGGATCTCACGGTCGCCGTTCTTGTCGTGCAGCAACGCCATGCGCAGGTCGGGGGTAATGATGATGCCGGTCAGTTCGAGATCGCCCAGGTTGCTGCCGCCCGCGGCGGCGTGCGCCACCGGCTGGCGGTCAGGGTTGAACAGCGGTTTCTGCCACACCATGCTGAACTGTTGCAGCGGCTTCGGTTGCGGCAGATCGGCGTTGTTCCCGGGCGGCGGCAGCGGGGGCAGGCTGCGCGGCGACGACCAGTGCACGCCGCGCCCGACGCCACTGAGCAGCAGCACGAACAACGCGCCCAGCAGCACGGCGATGCCGCTGAGCACGGGCGTGAGCCGACGTTGATGGGCCGCGTTCACGGTGCGCCCCCGAGGTCGGCCGGCAGACTCGCCGAGGAGTTCGGCGAGGGGCGCACATAGCCGGACAAGGTGAACTGCACTTCCAGCGCGGAACCCTGGTTGCGCTGGGCCGCCACCGGGTTGCGATAGATGCTGAGGTCGTCGACGAACAGGTAAGGCCGGCCCTGTTCCAGCGCCTGCAGCACCGCCGCCAGCGGCTCGATGTCGCAACTCAGGCTGATGCTGACCGCGGCCTTGCGATACGGCTCGCCCGGCGGCGTCGGCGGAGCCGGCAACGGCATCTTCTGGCTCACCACACAGCGCCCGCCCTGGTTGGTGCGTCCAACCACGTCGACCACCTGCTGCATCAGGTCGGCGGCCGCGTTGTTCGGGTCGGCGGCGGCGAGGAACGCATCACTGGCAGCCTGGCCGGCGCCCAGCGAGGCAAGCCGCTGCTGCAGCGCAGGCTGCTCCGCGATCGCCGCGGCATAACGGCCGTGGGTGTCGCGCAGTTGGGACATCTCGCCGTTGATTTGTTGGAGCGGCGCCACGAACCACCAGTGGACGAGGATGAAATAGGTCAGGACCACGGCCAGCAGCAGCAGGATGATGGCGGCGATGCGGCGCTCGCGCGGCTTCAGTGCGGCCATCTTCATGGTGTATCTGCCGTGCCGGCGGTTGCCGCGCCGGCGGGTGTTGTCCGCGCCGTGGTTGGCTGCCTCACCTTGGCCGTCAGGTAAAAACGCTCCTTGCCGGTGGCCGGGTCAGGCTGGATGCTGCCCTGGAAACCGGCGTCGGTGATCAGGCGCGAATCCTTCAACGCATCCAGCAGTTTCGCTGCCTGCTGGCTCTGGCCCTGCATGCCGATCTGACCGGTGTTGTCGACGCTGAAACGTTCCAGCCAGGTGCCTTGTGGCAGGCGTGTGGTGGCGTCTTCAAGCAGGCTGAGCATGCTGACGGTGTCGTGCTTGCGCCTGGCCAGGAAGCCCGCGGCGCCGGCATTGTCCAGCAGTTGCTGGCGCAGGGCGGCCACCTGTTGGGCATCACCGCGCATGGCGGCCACCTCGGCCTGCATCCGGGCCAGCGCGGCCTCGCGGTTGTGCAGCCATGCGCCGGCAACCAGCAGCAGCAACAGCGCCGCCGCCGCGCCCAGGATCAGATTGAGGCGCCGCCGCGGATGCGCCCGGCGCGGCAATTGTTCACTCGGCAACAGGTTCACGCCCAGGCGATCATCGCCCTGCGCCACATCCGCCGCGTCGATCGAGATGCCTTGCGTGCGCAGGCGAGCCAGCAGCGGGTCCAGGCATGCGCGGGTGATCGCCACCAGTTCCACCTGGCAACGCCCGGCTGACGCCGAGGCGCCGAGTTCGCGTGCTGCGTAATACACCTGCGTCACGCTGAAGGGAGTCTGCCGGTCCATTTCGAAACCGACCACCTGCTGTAGGTTGTCGCGCGCCGCCAGCGGCAGTTGCAAGGTACGCCGCAACACCAGCGCGCCTGGCAGCAGCAGGGCCACGCGCAAGTCCTCGCGATCGACCCCCTGCAGCGCGGTATGGAAGGCCAGCGCGGACGCGTCTTCGTCCGCGGCCTCGTCCCAGCTGGCCAGCGGCTCGCCGTGGCCACGACGGCGCAGGGTCCAGCGTTCGCCGCTCACCTGCAGCAGGTACCAATCCGCGCCCGCGCCAAACCAGCCGCGCCAGCGCGGCGGCAGCAGCGCCTGCAACTCGCCGCCCCACCAGGCCAGGAACGCCGGCATCGACGAACCGCGCCAACCGCGGCGTGCACGCTCCCACCACGGCCGCAGCGACTGCACCGCCGTACTCATTCCTGCTTTCCCTCCTGCCAGCGCAACACGGCGTAAGGCTTCACGCCGGCCAGCCCCGGCTGCATGCGGATAGTCGCGCGAAGTACCGCGCGCGTCCCGTCGGCCAGGGTGGCCTGGGACTCGATACTATGCGTCGTTCCGTTGTTGAGGGCCAGACTCGGATCATGCGCGTTCCGCGCGCGCGCGGCCTGGATCACCGCCACCTGCTGCGGCGTGAGCCCCGGAATGGCTTGCAGCGCCAATGGTGGCGCGGTGTTCGGGTTCGGGCTGGTGTTGCCGGCCCAGATCGTCAGCACCGGCGCAATCCGCTGGTACAGGGCCGGAGTCATGCCCAGCACCATTTGTGCCTCCTCGATCGTGGCGAACGGACCGTGACGTGGAGCGTAGTCGCGGCCCGCCGCGGCATAGGTCGCACGCTGGGTTTCTGCCTGGTTCGGGAGGGTCGGCATGCTGCGCCAGTCGACCACCCGCCCGGCCAGTTGGCTGGCCTTGTCCGGCGCCAAGCCGGCCGCCCGGAACAAGCCTTGCAGCGCCTCGGGCGTATCAGTATTGAGATCGACCTTGCCGCCCTCGTCGACCGCGTGCACCTCCACGGTGGCCTCATCGTATGTGAAGGTATAGGGCCTTCCATCACCGATCCAGCGCTGGGTGATGCGCGGGTCCTGCAGGCCGTAGATCGCCCGCATCAATCCCGCCTCCGCCGCGTAATGCGCCTGGGTCTGGGCGAATTGATAGCGTGCCTGGAGGCCCTCGGTGCGCGCCATCGCCGCATAACCACCGAGCAGGATCGCCAGCAAGGTGCAGGCCCACAGCACCAGCAGCAGCGCAACCCCGCGCTGGCTGGCCCGTTGCGCCTGTAGTGGTTTGCTCATCGCTGCGTTTGCCCGGGCAGGCCCATGCGCAACAGGCCGGCGGCCGCCGGGTTGACCCGCAACGGCACATCGAGCCGCGGCCAGCTGTCGCGACCCTGCGGCTGCAACTCGATGCGCACCAGCAAGGGCAGCACGCGGCCATCGGCCCACTGCGGCGACCACGGCACCGCCAGGCCCCGCGCGTCGATGCCGCGGTAGCTGAAACTGCCTTGCCTGATGTGATCGAACATCACCTGCGGCTCGCCCAGAGGCCTGGCCGGCTGGCCATCCGGCGGCAACAATGCCAGTCGCAATTCCAGGCGCTGGCCGCCGTGTCCGTCATCGACCAGTTGCAGCTGCTGCAGTTGCGGCCCGAGCTTGCCGAGGTAGCCGGGCAACGGTGCGACATAGCGCATTTCGTGCGCACTGCCCTGGAAATAGACCGGTTCACCGCGATCGGTACGCCCGATCGGCTCGGTCACGCTTTGCGCCAGCTCGCGGCGCAGGAACTGCTGCGCGGAGCGCATCTGGTCCGTGCGCTCGATCGCGGCGGTACCCGAGCGCACGCTGCGACTGGCGCTGGCAATGCCCGAATACACACCCACCAGCAGCAACGCCAGCAGCACCAGCGCGGCCAGGATCTCCAGCAGGGTGAATCCGGCGGCACGCTTCATGGCAAGGTCTGCCCGTTGCCGTCAGCGGATGCGGCTGAACTCAGCCGCAAGGTACGGAAGCGCGCCGAGTAGGGGTTTACCGGCGGCCCCCACATCACATCCAGGTCCAACTGGTACAACTGCAACGGCGTGTTCGGCGCGGCGGAAGGGGGGCGCCACGGCGACACGTCGAGCCGCCAGCGAAAGCGCTGGTCGAACCGCCCCGAGGTGGTGCCCGGCTGGATCGGCTCGGTGGTGAACGCCGTATCCAGCAGGCTACGCGCCCACAACGCCGCCTCGCTGTGATCACTCGCATTCTGGCTGAGGCGGATCGAGCCTCCAGCCACGCGCATCAGCACGGTGAAAGCAATAGCCAGCAGCATGATCGCGGCGATCACTTCGAGCAGGGTGAAGCCGTTGGCGCGCGAAGCGCGCCCGGGACTCGGGACTCGGGACTCGGGACTCGGGAAAAACGCGAGCCGTGCAGTTGGCAGCGCGTACCAGGGTGTAGCCAAGACCGTGAATGTCGAGGCGCCGCAGACCGCTCTGGCCGTGCCGAGTCCCGAGTCCCGAGTCCCGAGTCCCGGCTCTTGAGAGTCCCGGGTCCCGAGTCCCGGCATTCCAGCGAATTCCGATTCCCTGTTCCCGGCGATCATCGCGCCGCCACCGTATCAACCACGCTTACCTGGCCAGTCAGCCAGGACACGTTGACGTGCCATTCGCGCTGGCCGGTCTTGAGCGTGATGCGCCCGCCGGTGGAGCTGCCGTCGGGAAAGAAGCGGATGCGCCC
>DASRUB010000339.1:0-5742 GCA_035655635.1 Rhodanobacter sp.
GCTGTCGGCGCGTGCGCTGCAGAAGGGCATCGGCGAGATGCCTGCCAACTCGCAAAAGCTGGCGCCCGATCCGCGCGGCGTGGGTGCCGATGATTCGCTGTCCGACGTGGCCTACGACAAGGGCTCGTGGTTCCTGCGCACACTGGAGCAGCGCTTTGGCCGCGAGGCATTCGACGCGTACCTCAAGGGCTATTTCAAGCACTTTGCCTGGCACAGCATCACCACCGAGCAGATGCTCGACTACATGAAGCCCAACCTGATCGAGAAGTATCCCGGCAAGATGAGCTGGGACGAGGTGAAGGCCTGGGTCTACGGCGAAGGCATCCCGAAGGATGCGCCGCTGCCCGACTCGCCGCGCTTCGATGCGATCGACGGGGAGCGCGCGGATTTCCTCGCCGGCACGCTGGCCGCCGACAAGCTCGATGCAAAGGGCTGGAACACGCAGGAATGGATGTACTTCCTCGATCGCCTGCCGGATGCGCCGCCGCTGGACAAGATGCAGCAACTGGATGCCGCCTGGCACCTCACCGGCACGCCGAACGCCGAGATCGGCATGCGCTGGTACAGCCACGCCATCGCTTCCGGCGACAAGGCGGTATGGCCCGCCGCCGCCGAGCACATGATCCGGATCGGCCGGATCTACCTCACCACCCCGCTATACAAGGCACTGGTCAAGACACCCGAGGGGCTTGCCTATGCCGAGCAGGTCTACGCCAAGGCCAGGCCCGGCTACCACCCGCTGACCCAGCACGTGGTCGAAGGCATCATCGCGAAGGCGAAGCAGCCGGAGAAAGCGGACAAGCCGCACTGACCCTGACGATTGCTTCCCTTCCCCCGCGCTCTGTCTCTTGATCACATCTTGTTTGATCACATCTTGCGTCGATGCAGAAGAGCCGGCGGGCAGTGCCCGCCCTACAATCGCCTCGCCGTAGGGCGGCACTGCCCGCCCACAATCGCCTCGCCGTAGGGCGGGCACGGCCCGCCTGCTCTTGCTTGGAGGAGCACACAGCCGACCGCGAACCCACCAGGAAGCCAGATGAGCCCATCAACCCACGCCACCACCCCGAATGCCGCCACCCCGCTGTGGAAGCGCATGCTGCGCCGCCGCCTGAAGTTCCTGGCGTGGCTGGTGGCGGTGTTGGTCATCGTGCTGGGCGGCAGCTATCTGTTCGCGCCGCAATGGTTGATGCGCGCGAACCTCATGCGCGAGGCGATGGCGGCGAAGCTGGAGAAACAGTCGATCCAGGCCGGCGACACCCGCTGGGTCTACTACGAAGGAGGCACCGGCCCGACCATCGTGCTGCTGCACGGCTTCGCCAGCAACAAGGAGGCCTGGCTGCCGGTGGCCAAGCTGCTCACGCCGCATTTCCACCTGGTCATTCCCGACCTGCCCGGCTGGGGCGAATCATCGCGCAACGCGGATGCCAGCTACGACATCGACGCACAGGCCGCGCGCCTGGACACGTTCGTGCAGGCATTGCATCTGAAACGCTTCCTGCTGGTCGGTCACGCGATGGGTGGGGCGATTGCCGGCGTCTACGCGGCAGACCGCCCGGAACATGTGGCCGGGCTGGCCCTGGTCGACGCATTCGGCCTGAAATCCAGGCCGAGCGCGTTTGATCGGCAAGCGCTGACGGGCAAGGACCCGTTCCTGTTCGACGATCGTGCGGGCTTCGCCCGTGCCATCGCGCTGGCATTCGAGAAGCCGCCGGAGATCCCGGGCCGCTTTGTCGACGTGCTGGTCAAGCGCAACCAGCACAGCCATGCCTTCCTCCAGCGCACCTTCAATGCGCTGCGCCAGCCTTCGCAGGAGCTTGCCGTGCAGCACCGGCTGGGCCAATTGACCATGCCGGTACTCGGTCTGTGGTGCCATGACGACAAGGTCATCGACATTTCCGCGCTGGACAGCCTGCGCAATGGCCTGACGGCGGCCAGCGCGATCAGCACCAGCACGCTCAACGGCTGCAATCACATGCCGATGCTGGAAAAGCCGACGGAAACCGCGCAAATCCTCACCGGATTCGCCCTTTCCCACTGATCAGCGCAGGGGCAGGAGGCAACTTGCTCATGCACGGCTCAGCCGGTGCGAGTAAAAGTAATGTGAATTGTGGCCGACAACATGGGAGAATGGATGCATGTGCCCGCAACCTGGCAAGCCACTTTGCAAGATAATGCAACGATGAAGCCAAGCTTCCTGCGTTCCGGGGTGGATGCGATTGCGCGGATGTCCACCACCCCCACCAATTACTGGGCCGAACTCGCGCTCGACACGGCGCTGGGCGCGTTCCTGCTGGTCGAAGGCTGGCGCCATGGCGTCGGCGACGTGTGGATGGCCGTGCTGGCCTGCCTGCTCGGCCTGTTCATCTTCAGCTTCATGGAATATTTCTTCCACCGCTGGATGTTCCATACCCGCGTCCCGCTGTTCGAGCAGGGCCACCGGCTGCATCACGAGCGACCGCTCGGCTACGACTCGCTGCCGTTCTTCCTGCCGGCGGTGGTGCTGCTGGCGCTGACCGGGCTGTTGCTGCTGGCGATGCCGAGCGGTTTCGCCCTGCTCCTGGCGGGCTCCATCACGGTCGGTTACATCATCTACGGCCTGGTCCATTTCGTCATTCATCACGTGCGCTTCAAGAACCCGCTGCTGCGCCGCTGGGCAGGCGCCCACCACGTGCACCATTACCACCCGGATTCCAATTTCGGCGTGACCACGCCGCTGTGGGACATCCTGCTGCGCACGCGTTACGTGCGCCAGCCGCGCAAGGCCTGACCATCCCCGTGCCCAGCGCAATCCCGCCGGGTTACGCCCTTTGATGAGCACGGACCGCGCCAAGCCGTCCGCCGGCCCCACGGCCACGCACCCGCCTGGAGCGGGCCCGGCGTGCGTGTTGCTGGTCGAGGATGACGCCATCGTGGCGATGCTCGTCGAGCAGATCCTGCTCGACATGGCGTTGCAGGTGCTGGTCGTGTCGACGCTGGCCTATGCGCTGGTCGAGGTGGAGATGGCCAGTTTCGACGTGGCCATCATCGACATGCATCTGCGCGGTGACCATGCCAATCAGCTGGTCGACGCGCTGTTGCTCGGCAAGATTCCGTTCATGGTGTTTTCCGGCTCGGATCAATCCAAATTCCGAACAGACCACCCGCACATACCCGTGCTTGGCAAACCCTTCGAACAGGCCGAGCTGGAACAATACGTGCGAAGGCTGCTGGAACGCTGCGACCCGCGCTGACCCGCCTCAGGGTCTGTGAAGAAAACCACTTCCTGTGGTTTTCTTCTATCGAGAGTCCGGCACATGTATGCATGCCTTCCTTGGCATGCACCCTGCGGGCCAGCCTGTGGCTGTTCAAATCCGCTCACAGCGGATTTGTCCGGACTCACACACGCGAATCAGGCACTTGCGTGCCCGATCCGCGGCCGGCCATCGGGCAACTGCTCCTGCGTTGCCTCAACTCGGGCATCCATGCCCTCGCCATGGTCGGGCTGAGAGGTTGAATCGTCACAACCTCTCAGTCGGCCACGTCGGCAATCAGCCGGTCGAGTTCAGCCTTGAGGATCGCACCGTGCTGGCGCAGCCAGTCGCGTTGTTCGCGCCAATGCGGAAACAGGTTCTCCACTTGCGCCCAGAAGCGTGGCGAGTGGTTGCGCACCTTCAGGTGGCACAGCTCGTGTGCCAGCACGTAGCGCAGCGCCGCCGGGGGTGCCAGGGCCAGCGCCAGGTCGAGGTTGATGCGGTCGCGCGTGTCGAGGCTGCCCCACAGACTCTTCATCGGGCGAATCCGCAGCGAGGTGGGCGCGAGGCCGAGTTGTGGCACATAGCTGGCCAGCCAACGTGAAACATCGCGCCGGATCAATGCTTCCAGATGCGAGGCCAGCAGTCCACGAGCGATCGGCAAGGCACGGCTGTGCGGGCGCGGGACCACCAGGGTCAGGCCCTGCGGGTGCGTCTCGATTTTCGGATAGACGCCTTCAGCCCAGTCCAGCGTCACCTTCTCCCCACGCAGCGGGAACACGCAGGGATGACCCAGGCGCAGCGGCGGCAGCGGCTTCGCGATCAAGTGGAGTTCGTCGAGTTTTTGTTCCAGCCAGCCGGCGTGGCTGCGCAGGAAGGCGCTGACCTGAGCCGGATGCGTGCCGCGCGGGTACGACACGCGCGCACCTTTCGGCGTCACCGTCAGGCGCAGGCGCCGCGCACGCGGATGGGCAGCCTTCAACACCCGGATGGTGTTGCCGCCCGTCATCGCCAGTTCCAGCCAGTCGTCTTCGAGATGTTGCGTCATGATCGGTGCCGTCCAGTCGGGCTGCCGCATGCGCACCAGCGCCGCGTGTCCGAACGGACAGTATGCCGGGAAGCCAGCGCCTTGGCGCAAGAGTCTTGTGCCGCGCCCCCGCGCCTGGCCTTGCCGAACGGGCGTCTCACCCGTCGGTGGGACGCGGCAGGCCGAACCATTCCTCCAGTTTGCCCAGCAACCGCTCCAGTTCCAGCGTGAGCAGGGCGAAGCTGGCATCCATCTCGGCATGGGCGTCCTGCTGGCTGTCGCCCAGTTCGTCCATCACCACGTCGAGGAACTTCAGCTTGCGGATCACCAGGTCCTCGCCCAGCACGAAGGCGATCCGGTCATCGAAGGTGAGCCCCAGCATGAATACCTGCTTGCCATTGCGCAGGTGTTCCTTGACCTCCTCCGCATCCAGGTCCTGGCGGCGGCAGCGCGCGATCGCACCGGCAGCGGTGGCCGGGTCGCGCAGCTCGCACTCGTCGCCCAGCGCCAACCCCGCCGGCAGATTGCCAGTGGCCAGCCAATCGGTCATCAGCACGCGCGGGCCTTCTTCCGGCGCCAGCGGCACCGCGGGAAAGCTGCCCAGCGCCTCGCGTACTTCGGTCAACGCATTCTCGGCGGACTTGCGGCTGGACGTATCCAGCACCAGCCAGCCATTCTTGCGGTCGACGTAGGCGGACATCCGCGACTGCCGCACGAATGCGCGCGGCAACAGCTCGGTCAGCAGATCCTCCTTGATCCGCTTGCGCTCGCGCCCGCCCACCTTGCGCCCCTCGTCCTCGGCGATCTTCTGCACCTTGCGCTGCAGCTCGTCGTTGATCACCGCGGCGGGCAGCAGTTTGTCCTCGCCGCCCACGGTGAACAGCGTGCATTGCTTGACCGCATGCGTCAGCGGCTCGCTGTCGCCACGGCCGACCGGCGGCACAAAACCCCGGGTGAACATTTCCAGCGAACCGCAGGGACGCAGGCGATGTTCGCCCAGCGCTTCATCGAGACGCTCCAGATCGGTGGCGACGGCGGGGGAAAAACGGAACAGCGTGAGATTGCGAAAGAACATTCAGGTATCCGGATCTTTGGTGCCTTAGAGGCAGAGTCATGAAGTCGCGATGCCGGCGCCAATCGAAATCATCTGCCCGGATGTCGGGCAGTGGATTTCGGCTTGCGCCGGCACGACGTACGTGGGGTTCAGCGAGTCACGGCGGCGACCGCAGCGGCCACCGTATCAAGGTTCGTGTGGTTGAGCGCGGCCACGCAGATGCGGCCGCTGTCGAGCGCGTAGATGGCATGCTCTTCGCGCAGGCGCAGTACCTGTGCCTTGCTCAACCCGGAATACGAAAACATGCCGGCCTGGCTCTGCACGAAACCGAACCCCGGTGCACCGTGCGCCGCCAGGCGCTCGACCAGGCCCGCACGCATGCTGTGGATCCGCGTGCGCATCTCGCCCAACTCCTGCTCCCAGCGCTGGCG
>DASRUB010000340.1:0-11603 GCA_035655635.1 Rhodanobacter sp.
TTCGTTCGTGCTCGGGTCGTATCTCCACGACGCGCCGGCGATTGTCACCGACCAGGACATTCAGCCGCTCACCGAGCAGCTTGCCGAATTCTTCTACGACCCGTCGCACAACCCATACAGCTACTTCCGCACAAAGAACGCCACGGGGAATTACTTCGCGACGTGGCTGCGTCCAGGTGGAGATGGTACCTGTGGCGGATCCGGCATCGGGACGAACTACTTTCTGCTGGAACCCACGGACGTCAATCTCAAAAACAATTTCCCGGCATCGAAACCCTACATTGTGCGGGCGGCCGGGTTCGACTATCACCTTCAGAACGTAGCATTGCTCAACTGGTACGTGCGCGCGGATCGTGACTCTGGCGTCTACAGCTTTCCCGATGCGCAAGCGCTGACGGAAGCAGCGAAGCCGTGTTCCAGCCATGCGCAACCCGTAGCGCACGGCGCAGAGACGACAGCGACTCCGGTGCAGCCGAGCGAGCCGCACAGCAGGCACTCGCTGATCGGCTATTGGACAGGGGCCGGATTTGCCGCTGGCGACGCGTTCCGGCTGCGCGACGTTTCGCCACAATGGGACGTCATTCTGGTTGCCTTCGCATCGCCGGCCAAAGATGCGCCGGACGGCACGCTGAGTTTTGCACCCCCGAAAGGGATGACGCCGGATGAACTGAAAGCGGATATTTCCTGGCTCAAGGGCCGGGGCAAGACGGTGATGATCTCACTGGGTGGCGGTGGTCAGTACTTCAAGCTGGATGACGCCAGGGACATTCCCAATTTTGTTTCTTCGGTAACCCGCATCGTCAAAGACTATGGATTCGAAGGTGTGGACCTTGATTTTGAGAGTCCGTCCCTGCAGCTCGCTCCCGGAGATACGGATTTCAAGCATCCGGTGACGCCGGCGATCGTGAATCTGATCTCGGGGCTGCGGCAATTGCGCGCACACCTCGGGCCGGGATTCATGATCAGTCTCGTACCGGAAGGCACCCAGGTTCCGGGTGGGTTTCCGAGCTATGGAGGGCAGTTTGGATCGGAGCTGCCCCTTGTGTATGCGCTGCGCAATATTCTCGCGTTTGTGGATGTGCAGGACTACAACACCCCGCCGCTTGAGGGGCTGGACGGCGAGATATATCAGTCACACACAGTAGGTTACTTCGCTGCAACCATGGAGCTGCTGCTGCACGGCTTCGACGTGGGTGGCAATCCGCAGATGTTCTTTCCACCGTTACCGGCGGACAAGGTTGTGGTGGGATTCCTGGCGGGGTACGACAAGCCTGAGGTCATCCGGCAGGCCATGCAGTACATCATCACCGGCAAAGCTTCGCGGCGGGCCGCATACAAGCTGCGCAAGCGCGGAGGCTATCCGGCAACACTCGGGGCAATGTTGTGGACGATCGATGCCGATCACCGGGAGAACTACCGGTACTCGAACCTGATCGGGCCGCAGCTGCATGGCTACAGGGAAGTGAAGTGATGGCTTTCCCGGCGCCTGCGCCACGTGTCGGCGCCGCAAATCGAACCGGGATCAGCCCTTTCCTGATGTGCCGGCCGTGCCCAGCAAACTGTGCACCGCCGCGTCGAGTTCACTGTCCTTGTGCTGGAAGGATTCGCCCAGGGCGCGGGTGACCGGGATGTCGACTGGGCGCGGATGGCCTTCCATCGGCTGGCCGTGGTTGTCGGTGATGGTGATGAAGGGCAGCCGCACGGTGCCGCCATCGATCAGCTTGCCGGCCGAGGTGTAGATGATCCAGCCGGCGGTGGGTTCGCCGACGATCTTGCCCAGGCCCAGTGCGCGGTAGCCCTCGGAGAAGTCCTCGCCATCGGACAGGGTGACGCGATTGGTGATCAGCACCGTAGGCCGCTCCAGCGCGCGCTGGCCCAGGATGCTGCGTGCGGGCTCGGACTTGTCGAAGCCGCGGAAGGTCATGTTGAGGTAGGGCCGGCGCGAGAGTACGTCCAGCGCATAGGCGTTGACGAAGCCGCCAAAGTTGTTGCGGATGTCGATGACCACGCCGTCGCGGGTGGCGTTCTGTGCGTCGAGGTCCTTGTAGAAGTCCTGCAACGAGCCGAAGGACATGTCGCGCAGGTGCACATAGCCGAGGCGACCGCCGCTGGCCTTCAGCACGTAGGCACGGTTGACCACGGTCCAATGGCGATACGCCAGCTCGGACAGATCGTTCGAGTCGATCGGCTTGACCGCGATGTCGCGGGCACGGGCACCGGCAGCGCTGTCGGCGATGCGCAGACTGACCTTGTCGCCGATACGATGGGCGAGACGTTCGGCGAGGTTGCTGCCCGCCTCCAGCGGCTCGTCGTCGATCGCCAGCAGGTAGTCGCCTGGCTTGATGCCACCGGCCACGTCGGCCGGTGACAGCGGTAGCAACGCATCGATGCGGAAGCGGCCGTGCTGCTCGTACTCCGCGCGGTCAAAGGCCAGCCCGAGCCGGCCGGTGATCGGTTCGCGCTTCTGCGGTGGCCGTACGCCGGAATGCGAGGCATCGAGTTCGCCAACCATCAGGTTGAGCAGGCGGTACAGGGCCGCGGGCGTCGCCGCCGTGGCCACCAGCGGCGCGTAGGTGGCGTGCACCTGGTTCCAGTTCACCCCGTGCATGGCCGGGTCGTGGAAGGTGTTGCGCAGCCAGCTCCAGGCCTGCTCGAACACCACCCGCTTCTCGCTGTCGAAATCCACCTCCAGCGCCGCGTCCACGTCGAGCGCCTCGGGCTTGTCCTTGCCGCCCAGCGCCAGCGACTGGATCTTGCCGGCATCCAGGTAGAACACGCGCTTGCCGTCGCCGCTGAACTGCGCATCCTGCTTTTCGCCGGGCGTGCTGGTGAGCTGCGTCGCCACCGGCGGCTCTTTCGCCAGCGGATCGAGCGACCAGCTATAGAGGTTCTGCTTGCCGGCGACCTCGGCGGTGAGCAGCAGGGTCTTGCCGTCGGGGCTGACCTGTGCCGCGCCCACGTCCAGGCCTACCGGCAGCAGGCTCAACCGTTCGCGGATGCCGTGGACGTCGATGCGCACGGGCGTGCTGGCCAGCTTGTCGTCGGGCTTGGTAGTGTCCTTCGCCTGCTTCTTGTCGGTGTCCGCTTTTGCCTTGAACAGGTCCTGGAAGCGATCCTCGCGGAACACCGGCGTGCGCGGCAGCAGGTCGACCCGGGCCACGCGCCCTTCCTCGGTGCGCTGGCCGGTGGTGAACAGCAGGCTGCGGCGGTCGGGATTCCACAGCACGTTGTCCGCGTCGGTATTGGCCAGCGAGCTCAGCACGACCTGCTTGCCGTCGGCGAGCGACACCGCCTGCACGTTGCGGAACATGCGCTCGCCCCAGCTGAGGTAGGCGATCCAGCGGCCATCCGGCGACCACGCGAACGGCTGGCTCGAGTCGAGCGGGCGCGGCAGGTCGATCGGTGCCTTCACCAGGGTGCGCAGCCTGCCGCTGGCAAGGTCCAGCACGCACAACTCGCGATCGTTGCGCAGGAAGGCCAGTTGCTTGCCGTCGGGCGAGAACTGCGGTGCGGTGTCCTCGCCCGCATCGCTGGCCAGGGCGGTTTCCTTGCCGTCGGCGAAGTCGTACAGATACAGCTGGCCGTGACCGCCGCGCTCGGAGCCATAAACCAGACGGCGGCTGTCCGGCGCCCACGCCAGGTCGTATTCCTCCGCGGCGGTGCGGGTGAGCCGGCGTGCATGGCCACCCTTGGTTGCGTCGGTGGCGAACACCTCGCCGTGGGCGATCAGCGCCAGTTTCTTGCCGTCCGGCGACAGCGCGATCTGGCTGAAGCCGTGGGTCAGGTTCTCGTGCTTCGCCAGCGGACCACGGATGGCGCCGGCAAGCTTGATCACCAGCGGCGTGGCCTTGCCGCTGGCCGGGTCCAGTGTCCAGATGCCGAAGTCGCGCTCGAACGCCAGCAGGCTGCCGTTTGCCGAAAGACTGGGCCACAGCACGCGTCCGTCGGTGAACGAGGACACCGCTGCTTCGCTGCCGCCCCCGAGCGGTACCCGCCAGATGTTCTCGGCGCCGCTGCGGTCACTCATGTAGTACAGCGTGCGGCCATCCGGCGCCCACATCGGCCATTCGGCGCGTGCGTCGTCGGGGGTCAGTCGGGTGTACTGGTGACTGCCGTCGTCGCGCAGCAGCCATACCGCGCCTTCGTCGATATGCGCGCGGCCATGCCGCCACCACTGCCAGTCGCCCATGCCGCCGCCGACCAGGGCCAGCGAGGTGCCGTCGGGTGACGGGGCGGCCATCGATTCGTTGCGGTAGCTTTCCAGCGATACCGGCATCGGCGTGCCGCCGCTGACGCGTACGCGATAGATGCCGGCCATGCCGCCGACGTTGTCGCGCGAGGAACTCAGGTAGATCCACTGGCTGTCGCGCGACCACGCGTTCAGCTGGTTGCTGCCGTCAGCCCAGGTCAGCCGGCGCAGCACGCCGCTGGCGAGGTCGAGCAGGTAGATGCCGCTGCCTTCGCCGCCGGTGTCGGACTGGAACGCGAGTTGTTTGCCATCGGGTGAATACAGCGGGCGCGAATCGTCGCCGCCGTCGTCGGCCACCAGCAGGTGTGCATTGCCGCCGCGGCTGGCCACGGTCCAGATGCCGCCGTTGGCGACAAAGGCGATCTGGCCTCCGTCCGGCGCTACCGATGGCTGCGACATGGCCACCTTCGCTGCCGCCGGCGCGGCGGCATGCAACGGCAACGCGACCAGACCAACCAGCATCCACAGCATCGAGTGCAGGCGCATACGGACTCCCCAGGGCAAAAGGCCGGTACCCATTCTAGGCGTCAACGATCGACCACGCCTGCACCATTGGTCATGGGTAGGCCCGACTCACCGGCATGGATTCCAGTCCCTCCCCTCGCTGCGCGGGGACAAGATGGCAGGATTGCCATCTTGAGCAGCAACGCTGCCCGAAGGGCTGATGCCATGGATGGCATCAGTTCAAGCAAAAGCACTATGCACAAGCGCCCAGAGCTTGTGCATAGTCGACGGCCGACGACGTGGAGCCAGTTTTTCCTTCCCCTGCGAAGCGGGGGAAGCAAGGGCTCCAATCACAGCCTCTCACGGTTTGCCGATGGTGAAGTCTTGGCTGGCGACCGGCTTGCCATCGATCGAGATCTCGACCTTGTACTTGCCTTCCGGCCACAGATCCGGATTTTCCACCTTGAACGTGGTGATTGCCGGACCGTCGGTGGCGACTGACTGGCTGATGCTGCTCACCAGCTGACCGGGACCTTCGAGATAGCGCCACTTCGCGTTCAGCGTGGTGCCCGTGCTGCTGCCGACGGTGGCCACGCTGGCGTAGAGGGCCTTGTCGTCCGAGGTGAAATGATCGGCGACATGGGTGATTTTATGGTCCGTGTTGACGGCGTCGCCCAGCGTCAGCTTGCCGAACGCAAACGGCGGCGCCGTGGAGGTGGCCGCAGCCGGGGTATTCACCGCGCTGGTAGCGCTGCGCGCCGGCGTGGCCTCGGGACTTGCGCTACTGGCGCGTGCGGGTGCCGCGGCGGCCACCGTCGCGGTCGTGGCCGGGCTGCTGGCGATCGGCGGCGCCGTGGGTGCAGGCGCTTCGTGCTTGCCGCAGGCAGCAAGCAGCAACACGCTGACCAGGGCTGCAGCTTGCAGGAGACGGGTCGTCGGGCTTGGTCGTTTCATCGGAACTCCACTGGCAAGGGGTTGCTGCATGCCGGTCCGTGGCAATCACCGCAGCGGTGTTTTCCGGCCACCCTGCATCAGGCTGCCGAGGCTAGCGCCAGCTGAATGAAGCGCCGGTAAGCAGCGCTCCGCCGATGCCTGAACTTTCACTCGGTACTCACCTGCAGGCGCAGCGTGGGCATCAACCGGCGGATGATCGGCAGACCGCTACTGGCGGACCGTGCGCACGTTCTCCGGCGTGCCCGGCACGCTGCTGCGGAACGGGTTGATGTCGAGGCCGCCGCGGCGCGTGTAGCGCGCGTACACGCTGAGCTGTTGCGGGGCGCAGCGCTGCATCAGGTCGACGAAGATCCGCTCCACGCATTGTTCGTGGAACTCGTTGTGGGTGCGAAACGAGACCAGGTAACGCAGCAGGCCGGCATGCTCGATCGGCGCACCGCGGTAGGCGATCTGAACGCTGCCCCAGTCCGGCTGTCCGGTGACCGGGCAGTTGGAGCGCAGCAGGTGCGAAACCAGGGTCTCCTGCACCGGTCGTACGGTGACGTCAGCGCGCAGGAAATCCGGCCGCGGTGGTCCGTAGTGGTCGATGGCGACGTCCTGCACGTCAAGCAGGTGGCCGTCCAGATCCGCCGTCGAAAATGCCGTGGCGCGTGCGTGGTGCAACTGCACGCTGACCACCGCGCCGGCCGCGGCGGACAGATCGTGCAGCAGGGTGTCGGTGAGCACGGCGGCACTTTCGATGCGTTCCTGCGCGAAACCGTTCAAGTACAGCTTGAACGATTTCGACTCGACGATGTGCGGGGAGGAGGCCGGTACGTGGAACTCGCCCAGCGCCACCTGCGGCTTGCCGCGCGGGTCGAGCCAGGACAACTCGTAGGCGTTCCAGATATCCACCCCGTGGAAGGGCAGGGTCTCGGCCACGCCGATCTCGCGTCGCTTGTCTGCGCGGGGAATCGGGAACAACAGTTTCGGATCGTAGTGCTCGGCGTAGACGGTATCCTTGCCGAGCGGGGAAGTTTCGGGCGTGCTCATGCGGCGCAGTTTAGCCGCTGCGGCGATGCCCCCGGCGTGAAGGGTGCCGGCGGGCATTGCCCGCCCTCCGCGGTTTCGCTCCGCACTCCCTGCAACGCAAGGGAAGGTCACGACGTGCGCGGCGAACCGGATTGCGGCGTGCTGTTGCCGGGCGGGTCGCTGAAGTCAGCAACATTCCATCCCGGCGTCGTAGGGCGGGCACGGCCCGCCGCGCTTGATTTGGGAGTATCGACGTGCCGGCGGGTAGTCTTTCTGGCACGGGAAGCGCCATGCGCGGTCGGGTTAGGATGGCGTATTCCGGCGCGTCCCCTGCAGGGCTCGACGCAGCCATCGAATTCCCTGGGAGCAAGCTATGCATGTGATGATCAGCAAGGCACGTCTGTGCGGGGCCTTGGTATGGGCACTGCTGTCGAGCGGTGTGGCGGCACAGGGTCGAGTGCTCACCAGCGTGGACTATGCGCGCGCGGAGAGTTTCCTGTCGTACAAGACGGAGCCGTTGGTCGATCACGCGGTGCAGAGCGTGCATTGGCTGGACCATGGGCAATTCTGGTATCGCGACCACGATGCCCACGGCGACCACTTCATGCGAATGAACGTGGCTGGCGGCAAGGCGGTGCCTGCGTTCGACCAGGCCCGCCTGGCCGGTGCCCTGAACAAGGTGCGCGACAAGGCCCGCGGCAAAGACGTGGATGCGGCGAAATTTCCGCATGACTTCGATTACAGCGTGGAAGCGGATGGCCGTCTGGACGTGAAACTGGGCGACCAGCATTACTTGTGCGAGTTGCACGCCGCCGCTGTCTGCACGAAGCAGCATGCCGGCAAGGAACCGGGCGTGCTGTCGCCGGACAAGCACTCCGAGGCCTTCATCCGCGACTGGAACCTCTGGCTGCGTGACGTCGCCACCGGCAAGGAGACCCGGCTCACCACCGATGGCGTGGAGGACTTCGGCTACGCCACCGACAATGCCGGCTGGAAACACACCGACAAGGCGATCCTGGAGTGGTCGCCCGATTCGAGGCAGATCGCCACCTTCCAGCAGGACCAGCGCAAGACCGGCGAGATGGTCCTGATCAAGACCCGGGTCGGGCACCCCGAACTGCTGAAGTGGAAATACCCGCTGGTCGGCGACAAGGATGTGACGATGATCGAGCGGGTGATCATCGACGTGCCCACGCACGCGGTCGTGCGCCTCAAGATGCCGCCCGACCAGCATCGCTCCAGCCTGTGCGACGACGTCAGCTGCGGCCCCGACGGCGGTTGGGACGACGTGAAGTGGGCGCCGGACGGCAAAACCCTGGCCTTCGTCTCCACCTCGCGCGATCACAAGCACGAATGGTTGCGCATCGCCGAAGCAAAAACCGGCAAGCTGCGCACGGTGTTCGAGGAGAAGGTGCCCACGTATTACGAGAGTGGCAACGGCGCGGTGAACTGGCGCTACCTGGCGAAAACCCACGAGGCGATCTGGTTCTCCGAGCGCAACAACTGGGGCAACCTGTATCTGGTTGACCTCGATACCGGCAAACTCAAGCATGCGATCACCACCGGCGAGGGCAACGTTACCGAGGTGCTGAAGGTCGACCCGGCTACGCGCACCGTGTGGTTCCGTGGCGTCGGCCGCACACCGGGCGTGAACCCGTATTACCAGCAGTTCTGGAAGGTCAATCTTGACGGCGGCGCGCCGACCTTGCTGACGCCGGAGGCAGCCGACCATACGATTTCCCTGTCACCCGATGGCAAGCACTTCGTCGATGCCTACTCGACCCCGACCACGCCGCCGGTGACCGTGCTACGTCGCGCCGACGATGGACACACGCTGGCCACCGTGGCGCGTGCCGACATCAGCCGCCTGCGCGCCGCCCGCTGGGTGCCGCCGATCCCGTTCACGGTGAAGGCGCGCGACGGCGAGACCGATCTCTACGGGCTGATGTTCAAGCCGACCGATTTCGATCCGTCGAAGAAGTATCCGATCATCGACTACATCTACCCCGGCCCGCAGACCGGCTCGGTGGGCGTACGCAGCTTCGTCGCCTCGCACAAGGATCACCAGGCGATGGCCGAACTGGGCTTCATCGTGGTGGCGATCGACGGCATGGGCACGCCGTGGCGTTCCAAGGCCTTCCACGACGCCTACTTCGAGCACATCGAGGACAACACCCTGCCCGACCAAGTGGCTGGCCTGAAGGAACTCGGCAGGGAGTATCCGTGGATCGATCTGGACCGCGTCGGCATCTGGGGCCACTCCGGCGGCGGCAACGCCAGCGCCGGCGCGATGTTCCACTACCCCGACTTCTTCAAGGTCGGCTGGGCCGAAAGCGGCAACCACGACAACCGCAACTACGAGGACGACTGGGCCGAGAAATGGCAGGGCCTGCTGGTCACCGACAAGGACGGCAAGACCAATTACGACGCGCAGGCCAACCAGAGCTTCGCGAAGAACCTCAAGGGCCACCTGATGCTCACTTACGGCACGCTGGACGACAACGTGCCGCCGTCCAACACCTTGCTGGTGGTCGAGGCGCTGATCAAGGCCAACCGCGACTTCGACATGATTGCCATCCCCAATGTGCACCACGGCTACGCCGCCGCGACGCCATACATCACCCGCCGACGCTGGGATTACTTCGTGCAGTACCTGGCCGGTGACACGCCGCCGAAGGAATATGAGTTGAAGGCATGGCCGTGGCGTTGAAGCTCTCTCGCAAAGCGCGTCCGGCTACGCGCCCGCGCAAGGTCAGGTAGGGCGGACACTGTCCGCCGCTCTGGCTCTTCGGCCGTGTGACGAAAGGCCGGCGGGCAGTACCCGCCCTACGCCGCGCGCGGCACGGCACGTGGTGTGGCATGAGATATCGGAATGAACCGGCATTCGTGGCGGGATGCCGGCGGTCGATGTCAGCGCAGGCTGGTTCGCTGTGCGAGCCCCTTGGCGATCGCCTCGTCGAGCAGCTGGCTCATCGCCTGTTCGGCAGCCGGGCCAGCCCGCTGCTGCTTTTGCTCCAGTCGCTGTTGCTGTTTCTCGATCTCGGTCTGACGTGCTTCCAGCGCAGTGCGCTGATCGGCAAGTTCCGATTCCATCGCGGCATGGCGCTGTTCGAGCAGTGTCTGGGCGGAGTCCATCTCGCGTTGCTGTGCATCGAGCGCGGCGCGGCGCGCGTCGGCCGGTTGGTCATCGGCAGAACCTGCCGTGGCGGCGACTTGTGTGGCGATTTGCGCCTGGCGCCGTGCCAGCCCGGCCTGCTCTTGCGCCATCGAGGCATCACGGGCCGCCAGCCCGGCTTGCTGACCAGCCAGATTGCCCTGCTGACCGGCCAGCCGACCCTGCGCACGTGCCAGCTCGGTCACCGGCGCATAGATGCTGTTGGCGCGGGCGAGCAGGTTCTTGTCGCGGATGATGTAGGCGGTGTCACCGCGGCGGAACCACAACAGCGGCTCATTTGTCTTGCGCAGCCGCTTGATGGTTTTGAGGTCGTCGTTCGATCCATTGATGGTGACCGAGTCGGGGCCGATCAGGGCAAAGCCGTTGGCCGCGTGGTTCGTCGTATCGATGTCCACGTGGTGTGCGGAAAAACCAGTGTCACGCGGTGGCGGCGGAGGGGGTGGCGGAGGGGATGGTGGTAGTGGTGGCGCCACGGGCGGTGGCGGTGCCATCGCAGGTGGCGCGGGTGGTGGCGCGTTCATGGGTGGCGCTGGCGGCATCGGTGCCATTGGTGCCAGCGGCGCGAGCGGTGCCATCGCGGAGGCGCTTGCCGCGGGCAAGGTGGCGCTGCCGTGCTTGCTGCTGGCGGCGGTGACGCGGTATGGCAATACGCCGACTGCGGCAACCAGCGACACCAGCAGCCATCCGCGCAGATGTCGACGGGAAAGGGGATCAAAATGCTGGAGCATGGTCAGTCGCCTCTTCAGGTTTTGGAACGAGGGGGACGCGCCGGCGAGGCCGGCATGCATCGGGTGTGATATGCCCAGGCGCAGCAGCAATTGGGCGTAGGCGTGGGGCAGCGTGCCGGTCTGGCGAAGGACTTCGGCATCGCAGGCGGCTTCGCGCTCGAACGCGTATTCGCGCAACGCCCATCTCACCAGGGGATGGAAGAAGAACAGTCGCCTGGCGATCGCCGGCACCCAGCCCAGCCACAGGTCGCCCCGGCGCAGGTGGGCCAGTTCGTGGGCGATCGCCATCGCCGATTCGGCCGGCGTCATCGCATGCGTTGCCGGCAACAGCACCACCGGCCGGCGCAGGCCGCTGACCTGTGGTGATTCGATCTCGGCGCTGATAAATAGCGGCGGGCAACGCCGCAGCCCGAGTGCGGTGGCACGCTGCGCGCACAGTGCCTGCGTCGGGAGATCGGCGACCGGCTCGGCGGTGCGGAGCAACCGCCGCGTGCGCCACCATTGCCGCGCCAGCAGGGGCAACTGGGCCAGCATGGCTGCCAGCCAGAACGCGAGCAGCAGTTCACGCCAGGGGAGGGGACGGGTCGTTGCGGCCCTGCTGAGCGACTCGTCCCGGTGTGATGTCGGCAGGGCACGATCCACGAGCGGTACCGCCGTGGCCCCCGCCAGCGTGGCCGGCACGGATTCATGAGGTGAGGTGGCCGTGGTCGGCGCCAGCAGCGGCAGCGCCAGCGGCGCTTGCCAGCAAAGGCCAAGTACCAACTGCAGGCTGACCAACCACCACAGCGTGCAACGCAGCGCGGCAGGCAACCGCGGCAGCAGGCGCACGATCAACAGCACGACGGCGATCAGCACGGTCGCCTGGAGCGACGTCCAGAGGAGCCGGGTGAGCAAGGCGTCGGCAACATGGCTGAGGCCGTTCATCTCACCCCTCCTTCCGCCGGGACTGCAGTTGCGCGACCAGCGCCTCGAGTTCGACCAGCTCATCGTCCGACACCTCGGCGTGCTCGGACATCCACGCCACGAACGGCGACACCGAACC
>DASRUB010000341.1:0-3885 GCA_035655635.1 Rhodanobacter sp.
CGGCATGGTGGTCGGTGCAGCCGGTACCTTGCTGACCCAGTTGATGGCCAAGGCGATGAACCGCTCGATCGGCAACGTGCTGTTCGGCAGCTTCGGCGCGGCCGGCGGCGAGGCGCAGGCGATCGAGGGCGCGCAGAAACCGATCGACGCGGCCGATGCGGCAGTGATGATGGCTTACGCCGAGCGCGTGGTGATCGTGCCCGGCTACGGCATGGCGGTGGCGCAGGCGCAGCACAAGGTATGGGAGTTCGCGCAGTTGCTGATCAAGCGCGGGGTCAAGGTGAAGTTCGCGATCCACCCGGTGGCGGGCCGCATGCCCGGGCACATGAACGTGCTGCTGGCCGAGGCCGGTGTGCCGTACGACCTGATCGCCGACATGGAAGACATCAACCCGGAATTCGCCAGCACCGACGTGGCGCTGGTGATCGGCGCCAACGACGTGGTCAATCCGGTGGCCAAGACCGACCCCGCCTCGCCGATCTACGGCATGCCGGTGCTCGATGTGGTGAATGCGAAGCAGGTGATCGTGATCAAGCGCGGCAAGGGCACCGGTTTCGCCGGCATCGAGAACGCGCTGTTCTACGCCGACAACACCCGCATGCTGTACGGCGACGGCCAAGCCGCAGTCGGCGAATTGGTGAATGAGGTGAAGACGGTCGACGGCTGAAGCGCCGCTCCGCGGGCGGCCGTGCGTAGGGCGGGCAATGCCCGCCGGCTGTTCGCTCGCGCAGCGCCGAAGCGGCGGGCGGTGCCCGCCCTACGTAGCTGCAACTCAGGGCCGGTGTTTGCGCCGGCCGTACGCAATCCACGCGGCCAACAGCATCGCCAGCACAGTCCAGCCGATGTCCGCTGGCGTCAGGCCGAGGCGTGCCAGTTGCCACAACATGGCGAACCCTGCGGTCCGCAGCGCCTCGATGATGCCCAGGCCCATGTTGCCGGCGATCCTCACGCCGGCGATCAGCATGTTCACGTAGATCGCCGCCAGCGCCGTGGCGCCGGCGGCCAGCAGCATGGCGCCAGTGCCGGGGCGGTGCACGCAGCTGCGGACGGTCCAGGCCAGCATGACCCCGATCGGCACCGCCAGCCAGGGCAGCGGATGACGCAGGTACAACGCCAGCACCATCCACACGGCACCCGCGGCGAGGCCGAGCATGACCGCGCTGAACGACGCAAACAGGAACAGCGACACGCTGCGAACGCTCATCGGCGGCGCCATCGCATACGGGAGAGAGGCATCGGTTTGTCCGTCGGCAAAGCGCTCATCATAACGTGCGCTGCTGCGCCCAAGCCTTGAGTTCAACGGCGTCGGCCTGATTTGGAACAAGCGCCTGCGTTTCGCGGGCGGCATAATGGGTACTTCGGTACGGCGCGCTGCCGTGCCCGCAGATACGGGATTGGCGTTGGCATGAGTGGTTTCAGTCTGAGCAGTGAACCGGTCACCCTGGTGCGTGATTGCAACGCCGTGATGGTGCCGCAGGGTGACGTGGTGACCCTGCCGGCCGGTCAGATCGGTTACATCACGCAGGCACTGGGCGGCAGCTTCACGGTCTACGTGGAAGGCAACCTGTTCCGCGTGGCCGGCGACGACGCCGACGCGCTGGGCAAGGAACGTCCGGCGGCGATCGAGGTGCCGGCCAACGCGACGGATGCCGATGTGGAGAAGTTGGCGTGGGACCAGTTGCGCACCGTGTTCGACCCGGAGATCCCGGTCAACGTGGTCGAGTTGGGGCTGGTCTACGACCTCAGCCTGGAGCATGCCGAGTCCGGCGAGCGCAAGGTCTACGTGAAGCTCACGCTGACTGCTCCCGGTTGCGGCATGGGCGACATCCTGGTGGATGATGCCCGGACCAAGCTGGAGATGATTCCCACCATCACCGAGGCCGAGGTGGACCTGGTGTTCGATCCACCCTGGAATCACACGATGATGTCCGACGCCGCCAAGCTGGAAACCGGCATGCTCTGAATCCGCATGGATGCTGCCAGCCAGTCAGGGCGGGGCGCTGGCGACGGCGAAACCGGCCCGGGGAGCTAACGAGTCCACAGGTTCCCAGATCATGCTCAACGGTTCCCGCGCGTAGTCGAGCGTGACGGCAAGTCCTTTGGCGGGTCACCATGGCCCATCGCTTTTTGTCCAGGGAGCTGCGGCTGCATGGACCCGGTCGACTCGACCCGGCCACTTTCTGCTCCGATCAGCCCGTGGCTTCCTCGAAGCGGTTCGCGTCGCGGTTCTTGCGCACTTTGGCCGGGTCCCATACGCGGCCGTTCATGGTGATATAGACGCCATCGGGCAGGGTCTGCACGGCGGCCACGGCGCAGCCGATGTTGAACACCGCATCCGAACCCTGGAAGCGTGCCGGGTTCAGCGCGCCGGTCAACACGATGACCTTGCCCTTGATGCTGGCCAGTTCGCGCGCGGTATCGACCATGCTGTCGGTGCCGTGGGTTACCAGCACATGCCTGTTCGGTTGTGCCTCGATCGTGGAGCGCACCAGCGCACGATCCTCCGGACCCATGTACAGGCTGTCCTTGCGCAGGATCGGAATCACCTCGAACTGGAACGCCACGCCGAGCTGGCCGAGGATCTCGCCGATCTGCGGCGCGCCGATCTTGTAATCCGACTTGTCGTCGAAATAGATCTTGTCGATGGTTCCGCCCGTGGTGACGATGGTCAGACGCTGCATGGTGTTCGCCGTTGAGGGAATCCGGGCATTTTAGCCCCCGCGTGCTCATCCGTGCCGCGGTGGGCCACCAAGCCATGACGACCGCAACATCTCACCCTGCGCAGGCGGACCCGCACGTCGCGTAGGAGCCCGCTTGCGGGCGATGCTCCTGCTCTGGTGCACGATGCAAACCAAATCAAGAGCATCGCCCGCGAGCGGGCTCCTACGCGGGTGTGCCCGCTCAGCCGAGGAGGAGCGTCGTGTTGTCGGCGTCCGGAACGACCAGCCGGTCCAGGCCACGGGCCACGAAGCGCTGCAGCGCGGCGCCGGGGCGGGCGTCGCCGTGATGCTTTGACCACGCGGCCTGTCGCGCCAGCAGGGCGGCGGCGGCGCAACGTGCGAGCGTGAAGGCCAGGCCGCGCGCGCCTGCCTCCAGCAGCTCGCGTTCGCCCCGGTACTGATCGAGCCAGCGTGCCGCGGCGTCCAGGGTCTGCTTGATGGCGCTTCCTGCGTGCATGTCGTCGTTGCCCTCAAGCCAGTGGATGACGGTGCTGCGCAGTGCGCCAAGGCTGTCGCCGGCCAGCGCACGCAGACTGTCCAGTGACAGCACGTTGGTGGTGCCTTCCCAGATCGCGTACACCTGCGCGTCGCGCAGCAGTTGCGGCAGACCGGTGTCTTCGATGTAGCCGGCGCCACCGAAGCACTCCAGCGCTTCGGAACAGATCTTCACCGCCAGCTTGCCGGTCCACAACTTGGCCAGCGGGGTAAGCAGGCGCAACACGGCCGCTTCCTCGGGCGAGGCTTCGCCTTGCTCGACGCGACCGAGCAGGTGCGCCACCTCGAAGGCCAGCGCGAACGCCGCCTCGAACGGGGCCTGCATGTCGGCCAGGGTCTGTGCGTGCAACGGCTGTTCGCTCAACGGGCGGCCAAAGGCCTGCCGGCGTGTAGCGAAGTCGCGCGCCAGGCTGATCACCCGCGCCATGCTGGCCACGGCGCAGATCGCGTTCCAACTGCGGGTGACGTTGAGCATCGGTGCCACCTGGCGCACGCCATGCGCCAGCTCGCCCAGCGGCCAGGCGGGCAGGCCGTCCAAGTGGATTTCGGCGGTGGGCAACTCCTGCGTGCCAAGTTTGTCCTTGAGCCGGTCAATGATGAGCTCCGGCTTGCGTCGCTCGCCGTCCATCGTCTCGACGTAGAACAACGCCAGTGCGCCGGTGCCGGTGCC
>DASRUB010000342.1:0-3636 GCA_035655635.1 Rhodanobacter sp.
CATCGGTGGGCACCTCGACTTCGATGCAATAGACGTGCGCCTGGTTGTCGCTCGCCGAGTCGCTGGAGCTGGAGTCGTCGCGCATGTCGGGCATCAGGTCGTCGATCTCCTCGATGTGTTCGATGCCATCCATGCCGTGCAGGCCGACGATGACAGTGTCGGCATCGTCGCGGCTGCCGATGAGGCGGAAACGGATCATGGCCATGGGTAGCGTCCTGGGCGGGGGAAGATAGATCGATGCTTGCAATAAAGACGCATTCAGGAGGTGATGCCCTCGTGTAGGCGACATCTATTGGCGCGATAACATGGCGGCTGGCCAAATCCAGCATGAACACCGATGCCCAAGACTTACGACCGCGATTATTTCGACAAGTGGTATCGCGACCCAAGCCATGCGGTGGGCTCACCTGCCGAGCTGCGGCGCAAGGTGGCGATGGTGGTGGCGCAGGCCGAGTATTACCTCGGGCGGCCGCTGCGCAGCGTGCTTGACGTCGGCTGTGGCGAGGGAACCTGGCGTGCGCCATTGCGCAAGCTGCGTCCAGATATCGACTATCGCGGACTGGATGCCAGCGAATACGTCGTGGCCCGTTACGCGCGCAGCCGCAACGTGGGCCTGGCCAGCTTCGGCCAGCTGGAACAGCTGCGTTTTGACACACGCTTTGACGTCATCGTGTGTACGGATGTACTGCACTACCTCAAGCCAGCCGAGATCCGGGCAGGCCTGCGCGGCATCGGCGAGATGCTCGAAGGGCTGGCGTTCCTGGAGGTGTTCACCAGTCGCGATGACGTGGCCGGCGACCGGCAGGGCTTCGTGTCACGCGCACCGTCCTGGTACCTGCGCGAATTCGGCCGCGTCGGCTTGTTGCCGTGTGGCTCCCACTGTTACCTGGGCCCGCGGCTGAACCAGCATGTTGCCGCGCTGGAGCGGGCGTATCACCCGGCGTGATGCCGTACTGCACGGCAGCCTCGCGGAGGCCGGGGAATATCGCTGGACCGCCATTCCGCGCTATCGTTCGCAACAGTTTTCATCGGGGGAGATCGTCCTGTGAGCCAGCCAGCCTTGTCCAGCTCGCCGCGCCGTGAATTGACCGTCCGTGGCGTGATCATCGGCATCGCGATCACGATCGTGTTCACCGCGGCCAACGTGTATTTCGGGTTGAAGGCAGGCCTGACGTTCTCCACGTCGATCCCGGCGGCGGTGATCTCGATGGCCATCCTGAAGGCGATGCGCGACGCCACGATCCAGGAAAACAACATCGTGCAGACGGTGGCGTCGGCCGCCGGCACGCTGTCGGCGATCATCTTCGTGTTGCCCGGTCTGGTGATCGTGGGCTTCTGGACCGGCTTTCCGTTCTGGATCTCGGCCGGAATCTGCGCCACCGGCGGCATCCTGGGCGTGATGTACACGATCCCGCTGCGGCGTGCGCTGGTCACGGACTCCGACCTGCCTTATCCGGAAGGCGTGGCCTGCGCCGAAGTCCTGAAAGTGGGGGCTGGCGAAGCGCCCGCCGCGGATGGCGCCGCCGCCGTCGAGACCGGTGGCAGCGGGCTCAAGGCCGTGTTGTGGGGCTCGATCGTGTCGGCGGTCTTCTACGTGATCGTGCAGACCCGCGTTTTCGCCAGCAGTGTCACCGACTACTTCCGGGTCGGCAGCGATCGTGCTGGCGCGACGGGTTTCGATTTCGGGCTTTCCTTTGCCTTGTTCGCGATCGGACACCTGGTGGGGCTGTGGGTGGGCATCGCGATGCTGCTGGGGGCGGTCATCGGTTGGGCCTGGGCGGTGCCGTATTTCACCCATCTGCACTGGGTCGCCGGCGACGCGGCGGCAGTGGCGCAGGATGGCTGGAGTCACTATGTGCGCTTCATCGGCGCCGGCGCCATCGGCGTGGCCGCGATCTGGACCCTGGCCAAGCTGATGAAACCCCTGGTCAGCGGCCTGGCCGGGGCGATGAAAGCGTCGCGCGCGCGCAAATCGGGCACGCTGGATGAGCTCCCGCGCACCGAGCACGACATGCCGATCGGCGTGGTCGGGCTGATCTCGCTGCTGTGCCTGATTCCGATTGGCTACCTGTTGTGGCATTTCAGCGTCAACAACGGGCTCGGTAGCGCCACCTGGACGCTGGTGATCGGTGGCGTGGCCTTCGTGGTGTTGCTGAGCTTCGTGGTGTCGGCGGTGACCGGCTACATGGCCGGCCTGATCGGCTCGTCCAACAGCCCGTTGTCGGGCATCGGCATCCTGGTGGTGGTCATCGTGGCCCTGCTGCTGGTGCTCGGGGTCAAGCCGTTCCTGCCGCCGGGGGCGGACAAGGCGCTGGTGGGCTTTGCCTTGTTCATCACCTCGATCGTGTTCGCGGTGGCGTCGATCGCCAACAACAACCTGCAGGACCTGAAAACCGGCCAGCTGGTCGATGCCACGCCGTCGATGCAGCAGTGGGCGTTGGTGATCGGTGTGCTGGTCGGCGCGGTGGTGATTCCACCGGTGATGGACCTGTTGCAGCATACCTATGGCTTCCTCGGCGCCCCGGGCGCCGATCCGTCGCGCGCCTTGCCGGCGCCGCAGGCCGGCCTGATCTCCGCGCTGGCGCAGGGCGTGATCACCGGCAACGTGCCGTGGGACATGATCGGCCTGGGCGCAGGCATTGGTGTCGCCATCATCATTCTTGACGAGGTGCTCGGCCTGACCAGGAAAGGTCCGCGGCTGCCGCCACTGGCGGTCGGGCTGGGCATCTACCTGCCGACCTCGACCACGCTGATGGTGGTGGTCGGTGCGCTGGTCGGCGCGTGGTTTGACCGCCGTGCAGGCCGGCGCCCGGGCGGGGAGGCCGACGCGACCCGTCAACTCGGCGTGCTGCTGGCTTCCGGCCTGATCGTCGGCGAAAGCCTGCTGGCGGTGATCTTCGCCGGCGTCGTGGCGTTCAGCGGCAACGATGCGCCGATCGCCCTGGTGGGCAAGGGCTTCCGAACCCCGGCGATCTGGATCGGCGGCGTGGTGTTCGCGGCAACCGTAGCCGTGCTGTACCGCTGGATCATGCGGATGGGGCGCACTGCGGTCGACTCCTGAATCGGCCGCGTCGTTACGAGTAGTGTTGTTCGTATGCCCCGTTGGCGGGGTGATCCGCATCAGGAGTTGGGCGTCGCGTGAAGCAGCTAGATAACCAGCAGGCGCAAGCTGGCGCGGATACGTTGGCCGTCGTGCCCAGCCAGCGCGCGATGGTGTTGCGCCGGGTGGCCGGTCCACTGCTGTCGGTCGGCATGCTGTGCCTGGCTTTGTGGGCATTGCACCTGCTGGCGCGCGAGGTGAACTATCACCAGGTACGCCGCTACGTGCAGGGTTTGTCGCATGCACGGCTGGCGCTGGCCGTGCTGTTCACGCTGGCCGGCTATGCGGTGATGACCTTGTACGACCGGTTCGCGCTGGCCTCGATCGGGCGCAAGCTGCCGTGGCAGCGGATCACCCTGATCTCGTTCATCAGCTACGCCTTCAGCAATGCGGTGGGCATGTCGCTGCTGGTATCCGGTTCGATCCGCTATCGGTTCTATGTGCAGAACGGCCTGGGTGCCGGCGAGATCGCGCGGGTGGTGTTGTTCTGCACCACCAGCTTCTGGCTGGGCCTGCTGGCGCTGACCGGCGTCACC
>DASRUB010000343.1:0-4500 GCA_035655635.1 Rhodanobacter sp.
GGCGCTCGCCGTGCACGGCCGCACCCGCGCCGACAAATACGAAGGGGAGGCCGAGTACGCCACCATCGCCGCGGTGAAGGCTGCCGTCAGCATCCCGGTACTCGCCAATGGCGACGTCAACACGCCGCAGCAGGCCCGCCACGTGCTCGAGGTTACCGGCGCCGATGCGCTGATGATCGGTCGCGGCGCCCAAGGCCGGCCGTGGATCTTCCGCGAGATCACGCACTATCTCGCCACCGGTGAGCTGCTGCCCGAACCGGAACCGGACGAAGTGGCGACCATCCTGCTCGGCCATCTCGAACAGCTGTACGCGTTCTACGGTGAACAGGCCGGCGTACGCATCGCGCGCAAGCACCTCGGCTGGTACGCCAAAGACCGCGCGGAGAACGCCGCGTTCCGGCAGGTCGTCAACCGCGCCGACACCGCCGACATGCAATGGCGGCTCACCCGCGACTACTTTGCCGCCCTGGCGGCGGGCGAGCGGCTGGCCGCCTGAGACGCGTCCCCTCTCGTCACGACAGCGAGTGGACGATGCGCTAGGCTCGATCGGGTTGCTGCCTGACCGCGCCGTCGATTGCACCAGGAGTCCCCGATGACGAAATTCCCGCGGCCGCTGTGCCTGTTGCTGATCATGTCGCTGCTGTCGGGCATGGCCGTGGCCGCCGCACCGGTGCCGGCCTCCCCGCAGATCAAGGTTTACCCGATCGCCGCCGGCACCGCTGCCACCGTGACGTCGGTCGAACAGCTGCAGGCCGCGAACCAGCCGCTGATCGTCGGGGTCAAGGTGGCGCCGCCCTTCGTGATCGAGGATCACGGCAAGTACAGCGGACTGGCGATCGATCTGTGGCAGGAGGTAGCTGCCGACCATGGCTGGAAATATGTCTACAAGCCGTACGACCTGGAAGGCCTGCTGGCCGCGGTCAGCGACAGCAAGGTGGACGTGGGCCTCGGCGCCATCACGGCCACCGCGGCGCGTGAGAAGCGCATGGATTTCGCGCACCCGATCATCAGCTCGGGGCTGGGTGTGGCAGTCCGCGGGGGACAGACCGCGGGCTGGTTGGCGGTGGCGCGGGCGCTGGTGTCGCCCGCGTTCCTCAAGGTCATCGCCACGCTGGCGCTGTTGCTGTTCGTGGTCGGCTTCCTGGTCTGGCAACTGGAGCACAAGCGCAACCCTGAGCAGTTCGGCGGCACGCGGCGGCAGGGCATTTTCTCCGGCTTCTGGTGGGCGATGGTGACCATGACCACCGTCGGCTACGGCGACACCGCGCCACGCACCGTGGGCGGGCGCGTCATCGGCCTGGTCTGGATGCTCTCGGCGCTGATCATCGTGTCGTTCTTTACTGCCTCGATCACCAGCGCGCTCACCGTCGGCCAGCTCAGCGACCGGGTCCGCAGCGGGGCCGACCTGGGCGGCATGCAGATCGCCAGCGTGCCCTCCAGCACCAGCGCGAACTGGCTGGCGCGGCAAGGCTTCGGCTTCGACAAGGCAACCGACGTCGATGCGGCGCTGGGCGACCTCGCCGCCGGCCGCGTGGATGCGGTGGTCTACGATGCACCGCTGCTGCGCTGGGACATCCACCAGCATTATCGCGGCAGGCTGAAGGTGTTGCCGCTGGTGCTGGAACGCCAGGATTATGCGTTCGCGCTGCCCAGCGGCAGCCGGCTGCGCGAACCGATCGACACCTCGCTGTTGCAGCGGATCAATGCCCCGGACTGGCCCGAACGCCTGAACAAAGCCTTCGGCGACGCCCAGCCCTGACCGCGGACTGAGGGCGGACAGTCCATCCTCCCCGGGCGAACGCGTAATGGCGTGCGTTTCGGCGGTCCGGGACGTAGTATCGACAACGGGGAAATGGGGCATCTCGATGAATACACAGCAGTCGGTAACTACGCGGCCGGAGGCGCTCGAACAACTCGAACGCGCCCAGGCGAGTTGGTCCCATATCGATACCCTGCTCCGCCGCCTGGCCACCCGGCTCACTTACGCCGCGGATGGCCGCACCACGGAACTCGATGAAACGCTGGACGATCTGCGCCGGCAATTGCGCGAACCGCTCGATGAGCCCGCGCTCGAGTCGCTGCTGGCCGCCCTGATCGATGCGGTGCGATCGCTCGACGCGCCGTCGCGCGGGCCAAAGCCCACGCCTGCAACCCCTGCGCCAGCGGCCGTATCGACCGCCTGGGTGCTACTGCAACTGATCGACCTGTTGTCCCTGGACGACGCTTCCAACTGCACTCTCGACAACGTGCGCGAGGCGGTGCTTGCCGCGGCCGACGACACCGAGCTCGCCAGACAAGCCGAGGTGCTCGCCCGCCTGGTCAACCGCCATCACCGGGAACTCGGCGCACAACGCGTCGCCGCCGAGCGCCTGCTGTCCCACGTCACGCGACAACTGGGCGAGCTGGCCCAGTACCTCGACCGCGAGAGCGTGGACCGTCTCGACGGCAGTGGTGCGCGCCAGGAACTCGACCGCAACCTGACCAGCGAGTTCGATGCCCTGGACAACCACCTGCAACAGTCGCCCGACCTGAACCCACTCCACCTGGAGCTGCAGTCGCGGATGAGTGCGATCACCAGTCACCTCAAGACATTCCGTGACCGCGAGGAGGCCCGCGAGCGCGACTGGCAGGTCCGCTCCGAGCAGATGAGTCAGCGTATCCACGAACTCGAGCGTTCGGCACAAACGATGGAAGCCAGCCTGCGTCAGGAGCACCAGCTGGCGTCGACCGACCCCCTGACCGGCCTGGCGAACCGAGCGGTGTTCCAGCAGCGCATGACACTGGCCTGCAGGGAACTGGCTCAGGAAGGCAAGGGCGCGTGTCTGGTGGTACTCGACATCGATCACTTCAAACAGATCAACGACCGCTTCGGCCATGCCGCCGGTGACCGCGCGCTGCGCATCGTGGCCGAGCAGCTCAAGGCCAGGCTGCGCGGCGACGACCTGCTGGTCCGCTATGGCGGCGAGGAATTCGTGGTCGTGCTGCCGGGCACTTCGGTCGAGGCTGGCCACCGGGTGGCGGAGGATCTGCGCACGTGCATCGAGGGCGTGGGTTTCCGCGGCCAGCAGCAGCCGGTGCGCATTACCCTGTCCTGCGGCATCACGGCGTTGCGTTCGGACGATACCCCGGAGCAGGCGTTCGATCGCGCGGACCGCGCGCTGTACCGCGCCAAGGACAACGGGCGCAACCGCTGCGAGCTGGCATGACGCAGCCGGTCAGAGCTTGTGAAAAAAACCACTTCCTGTGGTTTTCTTCTATCGCGAGTCCGGTACAGGCCCGTACTCGCTCACGCGAATCAAGCACTTGCGTGCTCGATTCGCGACCGGCCGTCGGGCAACCGCTCCTGCGTTGCCTCAACTCGGGCATCCATGCCCTCGCCATGCCCTCGCCGTGGCCGGGCTGAGAGGTTGAATAGTCACAACTTCTCAGACGGCCATCCAGACGTCTGAACGAAACCCTCGTGACCAGCAAGCCGCGGCTGCAAAGCCGGGCATGCCGGTGTATCATGCCCGACTTCATTTATCTTTCTATCCGTACAAAGGGATATAACCGCGATGTCCAATTACCTGTTCACCTCCGAATCGGTCTCCGAAGGCCATCCGGACAAGGTCGCCGACCAGATCTCCGATGCCGTGCTCGACGCGATCATCGCGCAGGATCCGCGCGCCCGCGTCGCCTGCGAAACCATGGTGAAGACCGGCGTGGCCATTGTCGCCGGCGAGATCACCACCAATGCGTGGATCGACCTGGAGGCCATTACCCGCAAGGTGATCGTGGACATCGGCTACGACTCCAGCGACGTCGGTTTCGATGGCGCCACCTGCGGGGTGATCAACCTGATCGGCAAGCAGTCGCCGGACATCAACCAGGGCGTGGATCGCAAAAAGCCCGAAGATCAGGGCGCGGGCGACCAGGGCCTGATGTTCGGCTACGCCACCAACGAGACCAAGACCTTCATGCCGGCGGCGATCCACTTCTCGCATCGTCTGGTCGAGCAGCAGGCCAAGGTGCGCAAGCAGAAGAAATCGCCGCTGCCGTGGCTGCGTCCGGATGCGAAGAGCCAGGTGACCCTGCGCTACGAGAACGGCAAAGCCGTGGCGATCGATGCCGTGGTGCTGTCGACCCAGCACGATCCGGGCGTGAAACAGAAGGATCTGATCGAGGGCGTGCGCGAGTTGATCCTCAAGCCGGTGCTGCCGGCCAAGTGGCTGCACAAGGGCACCAAGTTCCACATCAACCCGACCGGCAAGTTCGAGATCGGCGGCCCGGTGGGCGATTGCGGCCTGACCGGCCGCAAGATCATCGTGGACACCTACGGCGGCTGGGCCCGTCACGGCGGCGGTGCGTTCTCCGGCAAGGATCCGTCCAAGGTCGATCGTTCGGCCGCCTACGCCGCGCGCTACGTGGCCAAGAACATCGTCGCCGCCGGCATTGCCGACCGCTGCGAAGTGCAGGTGAGCTACGCGATCGGCGTGGCGCATCCCACCTCGATCTCGGTGA
>DASRUB010000344.1:0-8930 GCA_035655635.1 Rhodanobacter sp.
ATGGGCCGGCCAATCGTCGAAAAACTGCCCCGGCGCAGGCAACTTTTCGCCTCGAACATTTCTGCGGCCCACCCTCCTAGGGACCGCACAGGCGGATTCTCAGACCGGCCAACCAAAGGTCCGACAGCTTCCAGGCCTCAACGTATTCGCGCGACCATGCGTTGATGGCCGATCAGCGCAGCCCAGCGCATGCCCAGGTCGATCCACATCACGTAGCTGGCTTCCATCAGCAGCCGGCCCAGATAGCGCGGCTGCAGCGGCAGGGCGACTTCGGCAGCCACCGGTACGCTGTCGAAACCCAGTCGGCGCGCCAGCAACAGGCAGCGGGCCAGGTGGTAGCGGCTGGTGACCAGGGCCACTGGTGGCAGTCCGTCCCGATCGGGTCCTGCCTGCAGCAGGCTGCGCGCGTGGCGCAGGTTTTCCAGGGAATCCGTCGAACCCTGCTCCAGTTCGATCCGGGTCCGTTCCGGCAGACCGTTCTGCACCAGCCAGGCATGGCCTGCTGCCGCTTCGCTGCGTTGCCCGTGGCTGCAACCACCGAGCAGCAGCAGGTGATCGATCCGCGCCGATTGCACCAGTGCCAGCGCACGCTGCAGGCGCTGGCGGTAGTCGTGCTCCGGCTGGTCGCCCTCCAGCCTTCGACCGAACACCAGTGCCACCATCCTTCGCGGGGGCACCAGCGGACTGCGGGCGGCGATGCGACACACGTGGATCAGATAGCCCAGCCATACCAGGCCGCCGCTGAGCAGCAGCACCAGCAGGCTCACCACGCCTGCTTGCAGAACGTCGGGATCGCGCAGATAGCGCCGATGGCGATGCGGGACAGGTGGCTTGGTGGACACGACGCGCGAGATCCTTTGCAGAGGCGACCAGCTTAACCGGCGAGAGCCCTGTTCTCGCTGCCTTCATGCTGGACTGGCCACGATGCCCGACACCCTACGCGCCCAGGAGCGCGGGCCGTAGAAACGTTCGAGGCGAAAATTCTGGCTGCGAGGACAGTTTTTCGACGATTTGCCGGCCCATGGTGGTTCTATGGGCCAAGAATCGGCGGATAGTGGACCGCAGACAGGGTTTTGCAGCCCGAACGGTTTCTGCGTCCCAAGCTCTTGGGCAATGCCCGGCACGCCCGTTACGCTTTCCTGAATGCCCATGCCCATCACCCCGCTCGCCGTCACCGCGTACACCGCCACGTCCGCGCTCGGCGCAGGCCTGGCGGCGCAATTCGATGCGCTTGCCCACGGTCGCAGCGGCCTGCGCCCGAACGACATCAGCAGCGCGCCCCTGGCGTGCTGGATCGGTCGTGTCGAGGGAGTCGATGCCACCGACCTGCCGCCGGCCTTGGCCGACTGGGACTGCCGCAACAACCGGCTTGCCTGGCTCGGCCTGCAGCAGGACGGCTTCATCCAGAAGGTGCGTGCGGCCCGGACGCGATACGGTGCCGATCGGATTGCCCTGTTGCTGGGGACGTCCACCGCCAGTATCGGCGCTACCGAAGAATCCTATCGCCGGCTGGACGCCGATGGCGGTTTTGCCGACAACATGCTGCGTCCAGCGATCCACGCACCCCATTCGCTGAGCGCCTTCACTGCCGCCGCACTGGCATTGACCGGGCCGTGTCTGACCGTGTCCACCGCATGCTCGTCGAGCGCCAAAGTGTTCGCCAGCGCCGAACGAATGATTCGGTTGGGCCTGGTCGACGCAGCCGTCGTCGGCGGCGTCGACACCCTGTGCGACAGCGTGCTGTTCGGCTTCAACGCGCTGGAGCTGATCTCCACCGCGCCATGCCGACCCTTCGACGCCGAACGCGACGGCATCTCGATCGGCGAGGCGGCCGGTTTCGCCTTGCTCGAACGCGCAGACGTCGCTCCCGACGCGCCCAGGCTGCTTGGCTACGGCGAAGCCAGCGACGCACACCATATGTCCACTCCACACCCGGAAGGACTTGGCGCAGAACTTGCGCTGAAGGATGCCCTGGCGCGCGCCGCGCTGGATGCGTCGCGGGTCGACTACATCAATTTGCACGGTACCGCGAGCCGGAAGAACGACGAAGTCGAGGCGGCTCTGGTCAACCGCAACTTTCCGACCACGACGCGGGCCAGCTCCACCAAGGGCTACACGGGTCACACGCTGGGCGCGGCCGGCATCCTCGAGGCGGTGGTGGCGTTGCTGGCGATCGAACATGGCCTGGTGCCTGGCAACCTCGGCGGCGAAACGCCGGATCCGGACTGCGGCGGATCGTTCGCCTGGCACACCGAACAACGGCGCATCGATGTGGCGCTGAGCAACTCGTTTGGGTTTGGCGGCAACAACGTGTGCCTCGCTTTCGCCCGCGCGGGATTTACGGCATGAATGCGCTGCGGGTGTGGGTGGAAGGTATCGGTCTGTGGTCGCCACATCTGGGCGACTTCGCCGCGTTGCGCCAGGTGCTCGCTGGAGAGAGGCCTGCACCGCCACCGAAACGCCCTGCCGCAACCACGTTGTCACCCAACGAACGCCGCCGCGCGCCGGACAGCGTGCTGCTGGCGGTCGAAGTGGCCGGCCAGGCGGTGGCGATGAGCAAGCGCGACGCGAGCATCCTGCCATGCGTGTTCTCCTCCTCCCATGGCGACCAGCCGATCACCGACTACATGTGCGCCACGCTCGCGCAGGCGCCGGCCGAACTGTCGCCGATCCGTTTTCACAACTCGGTGCATAACGCGCCGGTCGGCTACTGGACCATAGCCACGGGTTGCCTTGCGCCGTCCATCGCCGTCGCCGCGCAGCGAGCCAGTTTCGGCGCCGGCCTGCTGGAGGCGGCCAGCCAGGTCCTGACCGGCCAACGCCCGGTATTGCTGGTGTGCAGCGACACCGCTGGCAGCGGGCCACTTGGCGAAGTCACCCACTGCAGCGAATCGTTTGCCGTGGCGCTGGTGCTCGCGCCGGCAGCGGGCTCTTCGAGCGTGGCAACACTCGACCTGCGACTGCTGGCCGGGCATGCCGACAATCCCCTGCCCGAGCCGCTGGTCGAGTGGCGCCGAGGCAACCCGTCGGCGACCAGCCTGGCGCTGCTTGCGCTGCTGAACCAGGGCTCCGGTCGCTGTCATCTGGCGGCCTCGACGGGCCTCGACCTGCAAGTGGATGTAGCGTGTACCGACAAGGAACTGGCCGAATGAACACGACTGCAGCCCGCTGGTGCGTATTGATTCCCTGCCTCAACGAGGAAGCGGCGATCGAGTCAGTGGTCGGATCCGTGCTCGCCCTCGGCGCCCACGTCATCGTGGTCGATGATGGTTCCGACGACCGTACGCCGGAGATCGTCGCCAGGCTGCCGGTGACTTTGCTGCGCCACGCGCACCGTCGTGGCAAGGGCGAGGCATTGCGCTATGGTTTTCGCGAAGCCATGCGTCAGGGCCACGACGCGGTGCTGACGATGGACGGCGACGGCCAGCACCTGGCCAGCGATATCCCGCGCATCGTGGCGGCCGCCATGCGCCACCCGGATCACATCGTGATCGGTGCGCGGCTGCTGGACAAGGCGCAGCAGCCGAAGGCGCGCCGGCGCGCCAATGCGGTGGCCGACTGGGGCATTTCCTGGGCGTGCGCCCAGCCGGTTGCCGATACCCAGAGCGGCCAACGCTGGTATCCGCGCGCGGCGCTGGACCTTGTCGACCTGCCGGCCGAGGATTTCGTGTTCGAGGCGGCGATCCTGATCGCGGCCTCGCGCGAAAAGAAGCTCGGCGTCGTCTCGGTGCCGATCGCCTCGCGCTACCACGGCCATTTCCGGGCCAGCCACCTGAGCCCGGTGCGCGACGTCACTCGCATCACCCTCTACACCATCGGCCGGATCATCCACTACGGCGACATCATCGCCAGCTATCGCCGCGCGCGGGCACAGCCGCAGGTGATCGAACCGGCGGAAGTCGCTGCCGGATAGCCCTAGGAGCGTGGGCCGCAGAAACCGTCCGGGCTGCAAAGTCGTCTGCTTGGTTCATTTTCCCGCCGATTCTTGGCCCATAGAACGACTATGGGCCGGCGAATCGTCGAAAAACTGCCCCGGCGCAGGCAACTTTTCGCCTCGAACGTTTCTGCGCACCCACGCTCCTAGGCTGCAACGGGGCCCCGAACGTTGCACAATCAAAAACTCGTCGACGGAGCGCAACGCAGATGAGCGAGACGACGCACGATGTGGTGATCCTTGGCGGCGGCCTGGCCGGACTGACGTTGGCGCTGCAACTGCGCGGCGAATGCCCCGGGCTGGATATCGTGGTGGTCGAACGACGCACGCATCCGCTGCCGGTGGCCGCGCACAAGGTCGGTGAATCGACGGTGGAGATCGGCTCGCATTATCTGGCCGACACCCTGGGTCTGCGCGAACACCTGGAAACCGCGCATATCCGCAAGTTCGGCTTTCGCTTCTTCTTCTCCGACGGCTGCGACGACCTGGGCGAGGTCACCGAACTTGGCGTAAGCAAGGTGCTGCCGACCACGAGCTACCAGATCGATCGCGGCATCCTGGAAAATTTCCTTTACGAGGAAGCCCGCCGGCGTGGCATCGACGTGCGCGAGGGTACCCGCGTGCTCACATTCGAACTCGGACACGAGGGCGCGGCGCACCACGTTCGCTGCACCCACGAGGCCGGCGAGACGTCCCGCCTCACGGCACGCTGGCTGCTCGATGCCTCCGGTCGCGCCGGCCTGATCAGGCGCCGGCTCGAACTCACCCGCGACAACGGCCATCACGCCAACGCCGTGTGGTTCCGCCTGGATGACCGACTGAAGATCGACGGCTGGTGCAACGAGCGCGAATGGCAGTCCCGCTGCACACCGGCAGAGCGCTGGCGCTCGACCAACCATCTGTGCGGGCCGGGTTACTGGACCTGGCTGATCCCGCTGGCCTCCGGCGCGCACTCGATCGGCATCGTGGCCGACGCGGCGATGCACCCGATCGCGTCGATGAACTCCTTCGAACGCACCCGCGACTGGCTGGCAACGCACCAGCCCGCGCTGGCCCGCCAGTTGCGCGGACGCGAGCACAAGCTGCTCGACTTCGCCTGGTTGCGCGATTATTCCTACGCCAGCGCCCGCGTGTTCAGCGCCGACCGCTGGGCGCTGACTGGCGAGGCCGGTCCGTTCCTCGACCCGTTCTACTCGCCCGGCACCGACTTCATCGCCATCGCCAACACCTACATCTGCCTGCTGCTGAAGCACGACCTGGCTGGCCAGCAGGTGGCCCCGTATGCACGCCTGTACGAGCGGCTGTTCCTGTCGTTCTACGAAAGCACCCTGAGCCTGTTCCGCGATCAGTATCCCTTGATGGGCAACGCGCAGGTGTTGCCGGTCAAGGTGATCTGGGACTACACCTACTACTGGGGCGTACTGTGCCAGCTGGTTTTCCAGCAGCGACTGGGCGACATGTCGCTGTACACGGATCTTGCCGGCGAGCTGGAAACCGCCAAGGTACTGAACCAGCGCATGCAGCGGTTCTTCCAGCGCTGGCACGCGCTGTCGATGGCACAGAATCCTCGCGGCATGCTCGACCAACAGGCGCTGCCGTGGTTCGCCGGCCTGAATGCCAGCCTGCACGACCGGCTCGACGACAACGCGCTGCGCGCACGCCTGCGTGACAACGTGGCGTTGCTCGAAGGCCTGGCCGCCCGCATCGTGGAGCAGGCCGTGGCGGACGGGGGCGGGTCGCTGCGCGAGGACATGCGCGATCTGGCGCGGGCGCGGATGCGGCCGTTGCTGTTCGCCGCGTAACCGGCAGCGACAGCCATGTTCCTGACCACGCAACCCAACGCTTTGCCGGGGTCCGGATTCTGCGTTTGAGATCCGCGAGGCAGCCGGCTCGCTGCCCTCTTCAATCCGGGAGCAAGGCCTGTCCGATCTGGCGCAATCCTGCCGGGTCCAGCAATTCCAGTTCACGTCCCTCGATCCGGATCAGGCCCTGGCTGCGGAAGCGGCTGAGCACGCGGCTCACGGTTTCGGCAGCCAGTCGCAGATAATTGGCGATGTCGCCGCGCGACATGCTGAGATGGAAGCGGGTGGCGGAGAATCCACGCGCCGCGTAGCGCCCGGCCAGATCCATCAGGAACGCCGCCACGCGCTCGTCGGCGCTGTGGTCGCCGGCGAGCAGGCTGGCGCTGCCCAGTTCCTTGCTCAGCATGCGGAACAGATGCTTCTGCACGGCCGGCACCCGCGAGGCGAGCGCACTCATCGCCGGGAACGAGAAGCGGCAGAAGAACGCCGTATCCAGCGCCACCGCGTCGCACGGGAAATGCTCGGGGTAGATCGCATTGAGACCGATCACCTCGCCGGGCAGGTAGAAGCCGAGTACCTGCTCGCGGCCCTCCTTGTCGACCATGCGGGTTTTCACCGTGCCCGAACGCACCGCGAAGATCGCGCGAAACGGATCCCCGGTGCGGAAGATGTGCTGGCCCGCGGAAAACGGCCCGACATGCTCGACCAGGCACTGCAGCTCGGCCAGCTCCGGCTTCTCGTAGCCGGCCGCAATGCAGGCGCTGGAGAACGCACAGGTGCCGCAGAAATGCGTCTCGTCGCCGTCGTCGGCAATCGGGCTGGGCGGCTCGGGCAGGCGACCTGCCGGGTGCTTGGATTGCATGATGCGGGTGGGTTGCCTGGTCGGGGCTGCCTGGTGAGGCTGCGTGAATCAGATCACGCGCGAATAGCGCGCTGCCTGTGCCGCGTCGTCCAGATAAGCGTCGAAGCACATCGCGATGATACGCAACAGCAGCCGTCCCCGCGAGGTCACCCGGATATGACGGGCATCTTCCAGCACCAGGCCATCCGCGATCAGCGGCGCCAGCCGCTGCCGTCCCCGCACGAAATATTCGTCGAACAGCAACCGATGGCGCGCACCGAAACGCCGCTTGTCGACGAGGCCGTGGCACATCAGCTCACCGATCAGCGCGCGTCGGATCAGGTCGTCTTCGTCCAGTTCCAGCCCACGCACCACCGGCAGGCGCCCGGCATCCAGTGCCGCGTAGTAGCCGATCAGGTCGCGCGCGTTCTGGCTGTAGCTGTCGCCGACGCGACCGATCGCGCTGACACCCAGCCCCACGATGTCGCAGTCGCCGTGCGTGGAATAGCCCTGGAAGTTGCGCTGCAGGGTGCCGGCGCGCTGCGCCTGCACCAACTCATCGCTGGCCTTGGCGAAATGATCCATGCCGACATAGACGTAGCCGGCCGCCGACAGTTGCGTCACGGCGCAACCGAACAGGGCCAGACGCGTCGCGGGATCCGGCATATCGGCGGCGGCGATTTGCCGCTGCGCCTTGAACATCTCCGGCAGGTGCGCGTAGCCGTACACGGCCACGCGGTCGGGATTCAGCGCCCCCACCTGGTCCAGCGTGCGGCTGAAGCCCGCGACGGTCTGCAGCGGCAGGCCATAGATCAGGTCGACACTGGCCGAACGGAATCCGGACGAGCGCGCCGCGTCAAGGACTTCGCGGGTCTGCTCAAAACTCTGGATGCGGTTGACCGCCTTCTGCACCGCCGGGTCGAAATCCTGGATACCGACCGAAATCCGGTTGAAACCCAATTCGCCCAGCTCGTGTATGTAGGCAGCATCGGCAAAACGCGGATCGATCTCGATGCCGTATTCGCGATCGGCGGCGTGGCTGAAGCTGAAGTGTTGCCCCAGCGATTCCAGCAGCTCGCCCATCTGCGTGGTGTCGAGGAAGTTCGGCGTACCGCCGCCGAAGTGCAGCTGGATTACCGAACGATCGCGATCGAACAGCGGCGCGACCAGCTCGATCTCGCGGTACAGGCGCTGCAGATAGCGATCGGCCTGGCTGGCGTCGCGGGTGATGATCCGGTTGCAGCCGCAGTAGAAACACGGGCTCGTACAGAACGGCACGTGCACATACACCGACAGCGGCCGAGGGATGGGCTCTTCATTGGAGGTGCGAATGACGCCGCGCAACACCGTCTCGTCGAACCCGGCAGTGAAGTGCGGTGCCGTGGGGTAGCTGGTGTAGCGCGGCCCGGCCACGTCGTAGCGGGCGATCAGGGTCGCGTCGAATTCGGGAGGGATGATGGCCGTGGGCATGTCGGGAGTCTGTCGACTCTGCCGCACGCCTGCCTTGATCCGCGTCAACCGAAGCCACTATTCAGGGCGCACGCCAAACGCCGTAGGAGCCCGCTCGCGGGCGATGCTCCTGATCGGATCCAGTCACTGCCCGCGCCAGGAGTCTTGATGGTCGCGATTCAGCGCCGGTACGGTTCGATCTGCTGCTCGATCGAGCCGAAGATCGAGGCGCCCGACGCGTCGGTGATGTCGATCTTCAGGCGATCGCCAAATTTCAGGAATGGCGTCGACGGCTCGCCATCGCGCAGCTTTTCCACCGTGCGCTGCTCGGCCAGGCAGGAGGCGCCCCTGGACGTGTCCTCATTGGCGATGGTGCCGGACCCGACGATGGTGCCGGCCGTCAGCGGGCGCGTCTTCGCCACATGCGCCACCAGCTCGGCGAAGCTGAATTGCATGTCGACGCCACATTCGGCTTCGCCGAACCACTTGCCGTTGAGCCAGGTGCGCATCGGCAGGTGCAGCTTGTCGCCTTGCCACGCATCGCCCAATTCATCCGGCGTCACCAGTACCGGCGACAACGCCGAGCGCGGCTTGGACTGCAGGAAGCCGAAGCCCTTGGCCAGCTCGCCGGGGATCAGGCCGCGCAAGCTGACATCGTTGACCAGGCCGATCAGCTGGATGTGGTCGGAGGCCTGGGCCGGCGTCGCGGCCATCGGCACGTCGTCGGTGACCACGACCACTTCGGCTTCCAGATCGATACCAAAATCCTCGCTGGGCACCACCACCGGATCGCGCGGGCCGAGGAAGCCGGCGCTGGTCGCCTGGTACATCAGTGGATCGGTATAGAAGCTCTCCGGCACGGTGGCGCCACGCGCACGGCGTACGCGCTCGACATGCGGCAGAT
>DASRUB010000345.1:0-17856 GCA_035655635.1 Rhodanobacter sp.
TCTTCGGTGAATGGGGCCGCTGTTCTGTCGCGTGCATCGGTGACGCCATCGGTGTAAATCAGCAAAGTCTCGCCAGACTGGATGGATTGCCGTTCCACGCGAAACTGAAGCTCCGCCAGCATGCCAACGGCTGGGCCGGTGGGACCCAGCCGTGCGCCCGCTCCAGCCTTTCCGATGACGATCGGCGGTTCGTGACCACCGTTGATGTAGATCAACGCGCCGCTGGCGGGGTCGAGGATCGCGAAGAACAGGGTGGCGAACATGTTGGCCCGACCGTGGGTACGGGCGATGTAGCTGTTCACGTGGTCGACCAGTTGCCGCATCTGTTCCGCGGCATCATCGTCGAGAAAACGCATGCGCTCGGCGAACGCGCGAATCAGGCTGCGGAACAGCGCCATGAACAGCGCCGCACCGACGCCCTTGTCGCACACATCAGCCATGACGACGCCGAGGCGCAACCCGTTGTGCAGCGGAAACGCGTCGTAGAAATCTCCCCCCACCCGCCGCGCCGGAAGGAAACACGCCGCCATGTCCCAGCCAGCGACCAGGGGCAGTTGCTCGGGCAGAAATCCGGCCTGGATTTCACGCGCGATGTCCATCTCCCTTTCCAGACTGCGTGCGTAACGCTGCTCGTTGTCGTGCAGTCGCTTGCGGGCCAGACTGGCGCTTACCCGGGCGCGCAGGATGTGTGGATTGAATGGTTTGGGCAGGAAGTCGTCGGCGCCCAGCGAGATGCCCTTCACCATGTTGTCGGCGTCACCGAGTGCGGAAATCAGGATGACGGGAAGGTAGCGAAGGGTCTCGTCCGCCTTCAGGCGCTCCAGCACTTCATAACCGCTCAAGCCGGGCATCATGATGTCAAGCAGGACCAGGTCGAACTCGTCGGTGGCAAGTTTGGCGAGTGCTTCCAGGCCATCGACCGCCAGCTCCACGCGATGACCCTCGCGCTGCAGGCGGCGCGCGAGCAGATCGCGGTTCACTTCATTGTCGTCCACCACCAGCACGCGTGCCGCTCCGTCCGCGACGCGCGGATGAGCGCGTCGCTCCACGCGAACCCCCGCGCCAGGACCAGTGGATGCAGCGGCGTGATCGGATGCGTCAGGCATGTTCTTTGCTCAACACCTGGCGCAGGTAATCCAGGTTCTCTTCCATGGCTCGCTCGCCGCACTTGATGACATGCGGAATCTTGTCGGTATCGAACAAGCGAATCTCCCCGCCAAATTCCGGCAGGATCGGAATGATTTCGGCATGATGCGCAAGATTGTGGAAGGCGTAATTCGCACGCAACAGGTTGTTGGTGTAAATCGAGTTGATTTGAAACGCATAACGCATTGCCGAGCGAATCTTGCGCGGGTACGGACTTTCAAAGCCCATCGCCAGAATGACATCGCCACCTTCGCGAATGGCGACATCGACCGGTAGCGGATCCGCCAGACAACCGTCAAGCAACCAGCGGCCATCGATGCACCACGGCTTCCAGACATACGGTATGGCCACGCTGGCACGCACGGCATCCGCCACGGCGCCACTGCCCAGCACGACCTTCTGGCCATTGGTGACATCGGTGGCGACGATACGCAGCGGCACGCGGGTCTCGGCAAACGTGCGCTCGCCGAACGGCTTGTGCAGCGCGCGCCGCAAGGGCTCGTCGCTGATCATGCCAAAGCTGCCCTTGAAGCCGAACAAGCGGGGAAACAGCGCGCTCAGCAGCGACCGCGTATCCCGGCGGCGCGTGATGTCGGGTGTCCACAGCTCGCGGGTCAGCTGCTCACAGGTGGCCACGTCATAGCCCAGTGCCATCACGGCGGCATACATGCTGCCGCCGCTGCACCCCACGAACATGTCAATCTCTATGCCCGCGCGCTCCAGCACCTTCCACAGGCCGAGCGCGGCGGCGCACTTGACGCTGCCGGCACCGATCACCAGCACCAGTTTCTTGCGCGAGTTGCCTACTGTGTCCATGCAGCACGCTCCAGAACTTGAACGAAAGGTGGCGGCCGGATGTCGCGTCGCGCGCACGCCAAGCCTTCGACTCGACCACCAAAGCCCGACAGTCTCTCAGGCCATCAAACCGCGTAACTGCCGACCGCCGACTCGACGTCGTCATACAACTTCATGATGCTGGTGAAGCCGCTCAGCTCCAGCACCTTCAGGACATTCGGCGTGACGTTGCTCAGGCGCAGGTCGCCCCCTTGCAGGCGGGTTTCCTTCATGGTCGCCAGCAACGTGCGCAGTCCGATGCTGCTGGTGTAGTCGACGCCGGAGAAATCGGCCACGAGGTGGACATTCCCCGATGTCACGCAGGCATGCAGCTCCGCCGTCAGCGCCGGTGCGGTTGTTCCGTCCACGCTGCCGACGACGCAAACCACGGCAACCCGGTCACGGTGGCTTATTTCAATCTTCATTGATACCTGCTCCTTGTTGCGAGGAACTCGCGGTCGGTAATGATTTGACCAGGGTGAAAAGATTTCCGCCCTGCTCGCGTGGCTCCCATTCAACCCGATCTACTACCTGCCGGACGAAATGCCAGCCGAAGCCCCCCAGCTCGCGCTGCTCCAGTGGAACGTCCAGCTTTGGCGCCGCGACGGTGGCGGGGTCGAAGCGTGGCGCGGTATCGGCGAAGCTGATCCGAACCTGCCCGGGTTGGGCGTCGATCTGGACAGTGACAGGTCCGGTTCCACCCGGATACCCGTAATCCAGGATGTTGGTGAACACTTCCTCCACAGCCAGCCGAAGTGAGAACAGCGCGTCATCATCGGCGCCAGCCTGGCGACACACCTGCTCGACCACGCTCACCAACGCAGGGAGATCACCCATGCACGACTCGCTGAACGCGATACCGCCAGCCACTGGTGGCGACGTCGTCACGGTGGCAAACCATCCGTCCGTCTCACGGCCAACAGCGCCTCCATCTTCCGGATCAGTCGATCCATGTCCACCGGCTTGGTGTCAAAGTCATCGCAACCGGCGGCCAGTGCACGTTCGCGATCGTCGGCCATGGCATGTGCGGTCAATGCGATCACCGGAATCATCCGCGTCTGCGCACCGGCCTTCAACCGGCGCGTAGCTTCCCAACCGTCGATGACAGGAAGGCTCAAGTCCATCAGCACCAGTTGCGGCTCGGCGCTGACAGCCAGGTCAAGCGCCTCCTGACCGTCCACCGCATTGACAACGGTGTAGCCACGTCGCGCCAATCGACGCGAAAGCATGTCGCAGTTCATCTCGTTGTCGTCCACCAAAAGAATCTTCATGGTCTGGCCGATTGCCAACGAGCCTGCAGCGCGCGCCGCACTTCCTGCTCCAGCTGATCGCCGGTGTAGTTGCCCTTCTGGACGACCCGGTGCGCAAAGCCGGCAAGGGTCTTGTGCTCATCGCGTGTCAGCTCCTTCGCGGTGAGTACCACCACCGGCAACGCAACATCGAGCAGGCGGCGATCGTTGAGCGCGGCGAGAAAGGCAAAGCCGTCCATTTGCGGCATCATCAAGTCCAGCAACACCAGCGACGGTCTGGCTTCATCCACGCGCGCCAGGCCCTCGACGCCATTGGCGGCTTCCACCACCTTCCAGCCCTGGCGCTCCAACATGCGCCGCAACATGCTGCGCATCGTGCTGTCGTCATCAACCACCAGGATGGGACGCTCGGAGCTGAGACCGAGATATTTTTCCACCGTGAGCAGCAGGCTTTCACGCCCTACCGGTTTGACCAGGTAATCAGCAGCACCTACCGCGAAACCGAGGGTTTTTTCTCGCGTAACGGAAATCATCACCACGGGGATGTCTGCCAGCCCCGGGTCCGCCTTCAATTCCGACAACACCGTCCAGCCGTCCGCACTCGGCATCAACACGTCCAGCAGGATCAGATCCGGATGCAGCTCGCGCGCCAGCCGCAGCCCCTCTTCGCCATCCGCCGCCGGCACGGTGTGGAAGCCCTCGCCTGCCAGCATGCGGCCCATCAGTTCGCTGCCGGCAGCGTCATCGTCCACGATCAGGATCGTGCCGGCCGAGGCGGCCTGCGCGGAGGTGACCAGGGAGCCGAGCGGCGCGCCGTCGGATGGCTTGAGCAGCGGCACCCTGGCATTCGCCGGCACGCGCACCGTGAACGTGGTGCCCTCGCCCGGCACGCTCTGCAACTGAATGTCACCGCCGAGTAACTCGGCAAATCGACGACTCAACGCCAGACCGAGCCCCGTGCCTCCATATTTGCTCTGGGTTGAGGCCTCTGCCTGCGCAAACGGTTCAAACAACTTTTCCTGTTGCGCGGGCGTGATGCCGATACCCGTGTCCTCGACCGCGAATACCAGCCAGTCGCGCGACCCCACAGACTCGCGCCGGGCGCGCAGGTAAATGGTGCCGTTCTGGGTGAACTTGCTGGCATTGCCCAGCAGATTGAACAGGATTTGACGCAGCTTGGTGACGTCCGTGTTCATGCTGCCCAGCTCGGCGGCATCCAGCACCAGCTTGTTGCCCTGTTTGTGCACGAGCGGACCGGTAGTATCGATCACGCCGCCAAGCAGCGCGGCCACCGGCAGCTTCTCCAGGCTCAACTCCATCTTGCCCGCCTCGATCTTGGACAGGTCGAGCACATCGTTGATCAGCCCCAGCAGATGCTTGCCGGCAACGTGGATCTTTTCCAGATCCGATATCAATTCATTGTGCCCGCTGTCCTCGGCCTCCTCGGCCAGCAGTTCGCTGTAGCCGATGATCGCGTTCAATGGCGTACGGAGTTCGTGGCTCATGTTGGCCAGGTAGACACTCTTGGACTGGTTGGCCATGTCGGCCGCTTCCCTGGCCTGTTTCAGCTCGGCGCTTCTCTCCTCGAGCGTCAGCTTTTGCGCCAACAACATCTTGCGACCCTCGACAAATCGTCGGCTCTGGGTATACGCATGCGAAGCGAACAGGCAGCCGAGCAGGAAGATGCCGGCAATGCTGGCCACGGTGGTCAAGGGCGGCGATGCCAGATCCACCTGAAAGCCCGTGAGCAGGCCAACGCCGATCCACCCGACCAGCACGCCTGCCAGGCCCTTGACGAAAAGTCGCGTTCCGCCCACGCCGATGTTGGAATAGGCAACCGACGAAATGAGCATGACACTCGGCCACAGGCTCATGTAGATGGCCGACACCCATGCGCCGATCAGCAAGGAATCCACAAACATGTTGCGATGTTCTGCCCGTTTGCCGTTGGGGCCAAGTGCGCAAAAATACGCCAGCTGGGGCCACGCTACCGCTTGCAGCAACAGCAACCCGGTCGCCAACGGTGTGTCCCGCCCGACGTTCTCGAGCAGGGAAAAAATGATCAGACACCCGAACGGCGCGAAGACCACCCGCACGCGATAATCGAGCCGGACGATTGGATGGACGAAGGTAGTGGCCACGGAGGCCCTGCTGATCATGCAGGGATGGCGCGAGGGGTGGCCGCGGCCAGTGGCAATGCATTGCACCGCACGTAACACCCCCTTTTTTCAGACGGGCGCCCGAGATGACGGGTCATACCGACATTTGATCGTAGTCATTGCGACGGGACTTCGCAAGGACAGCTGTAATGCACCAGCCCAGGCCTCCTGCCAGCGGGTGGATCGTCTGGATGGGGACCGCCGGGAATACTCCCCCGAACGCCGGGAGCGCATGTTGTTCGGGACGCGAGCATCTATGGCGTGCGCTTCCAGTGGGCCGAGTAACAGCGCCATTCGCCGTCCTCCCTGCGCCACGCCGACTCGACCTGATACAGACCCATTTGGTCGGGCAGCAGACCACTGCGGCTGGTCAGGGTGACGGCAAACTTCGCGACAATCCGCTCGCCACGATGCTCGAAGGAAATCGGCCCCATGGTTACGCCAACCCGTTCGCCGCGCAGCGAGATGATTCGCACCAGGTTGGCCAGTGTGCGCCTATCCAGCTCGCCGTCATTGCCATCGAAATCATCGCTGAGAGGCGCCACCACATTTTTCGCCGCCGCCGATTCCGCGGCCGTCGCGACCGCCGTGATCGCGCTGCCTATGCGCGACTCGTCGGGGGTCCGCCGACACCCCACGAAGGTCGCCGATGCCAGCACGACCAGCAGCACAAACCCGAATTTCCTTGTCGGTCCAGTCATCCCGATCTCCTCGCCAATCTCCTCGCCATCCCTCTTGCCCGGAAGCCGGGCGCGGCTTGCCACTATACGCGGGCGCATGCTCAAATGAAGCCAGCGAGGACCGGCTTGAATCCTTCCATCATGCAAGCCAGCGTCGACGACCGGCAACGAGCAGCGACTCAGGAAAATCCAGGCATGACCAATGACCGTCCGTGGCTCGCCCAGTATCCGTCAGGTGTGCCGGTAGAAATTGACCTTGATCAATATGCCTCCATACCCGCTGTACTTGAAGAAGCATTCACCCGTTTCCGTGACAGGCCGGCGTTTGCGAATTTCGGCCGCAAGCTCAGCTACGGCCAGATCGATGAAATGAGCCGGCAGTTCGCCGGCTATCTCACCGGCGTGCTCAAACTCGGCAAGGGTGATCGCATTGCGATCATGCTGCCCAACCTCCTGCAATATCCGATCGCGTTGTTCGGCGCGCTGCGTGCCGGCCTCGTGGTGGTCAACACCAATCCCTTGTACACCGGGCCCGAGCTGAAGCATCAGCTGGTGGACGCCGGCGTCAAGGCGATCGTCGTGCTGGACAATTTCGCCGTCACGCTGCAGCACATCCTGGCCGCGACCCCGTTGCAGCATGTCGTCATCACCAGCGTTGGCGAGCTGCTGGGATTCCCGAAGGGCGCGCTGATCAACTTCGTGCTCAGGCACGTCAAGAAGGCCATTCCCGCGTATGACCTGCCAAACGCGGTGACTTTTCGCGATGCCCTGTCCGCAGGCTCCGCGCACCAGCCGCCGCCGGTATCGCTCGGCCACGATGACGTTGCTTTTCTGCAGTACACGGGCGGCACCACCGGCGTGGCCAAGGGCGCCATGTTGACCCATGGCAACATGATCGCGAACATGCTTCAGGCTGGCGTCTGGATCGGCACGAATGCCAAGCCCGGCGAAGAGGTGATCATAACGGCGCTGCCGCTGTACCACATATTTTCGCTGACGGCGAACGGGTTTGTGTTCGCCCGCCTGGGTGGCCTCAACTGGTTGATCACCAACCCACGCGACATGCCTGCCTTCGTCAAGGAATTGGCCAAGTCCGGCTTCACCGCCATCACGGGTGTCAACACCCTCTTCAACGGCCTGCTCAACACGCCGGGTTTTGCCGAACTGGATTTCTCCAGGCTGCACCTTTCGCTGGGCGGCGGCATGGCGGTGCAACGCGCCGTGGCCGAGCGCTGGAAGAAGGTGACCGGCTGCACCCTGGTGGAAGCCTACGGACTCACCGAGACTTCGCCGGCCGTGTCCATCAATCCGCTCGATCTCAAGGAATACAACGGCTCGATCGGCTTGCCGATCTCGTCCACCGACGCGGCACTCTGGTCGGAGGACGGCAAGGTATTGCCGGTGGGCGAGGCCGGCGAATTGATGGTGCGTGGCCCGCAGGTCATGAAGGGCTACTGGAACCGTCCGGATGAAACCGCCAAGGTGCTCGACGCCGATGGCTGGTTGCACACGGGCGACATCGCGCGGATGGACGAACACGGGTACTTCTACCTCGTCGATCGCAAGAAGGACATGATCCTGGTGTCCGGCTTCAATGTTTATCCGAATGAGGTCGAGGACGCGGTGATGGAGCACCCGGGCGTGCTGGAAGTTGCCGCCGTCGGCGTGCCCGACGAACATTCCGGCGAAGTGGTGAAGATCTATGTGGTACGCAAGGATCCCAACCTCACTGCGGAAGCGCTGAAGGAGTTCTGCCGGGAGCACCTTACCGGCTACCGGCGTCCGAAACATGTCGAGTTCCGCAACGAGCTGCCCAAGAGCAACGTCGGCAAGATCCTGCGCCGTGAGTTGCGCGAAGAAGAAAAAGCCAGGAGCTGAGCGGGTTCCCTGCAAAAAAAAGCCCGCTTGACGCGGGCGTTTTTTGGGATCTGCGTGCGCTGCGATCAGCTGTCTTTCCAGTATTCGAGGATGTCGGCATAGCCACCCAGCAGGTTCCACAACGGTACCTGCTTGTCTTCGGGAATGCGGCTGTAGGAAAACCCGATGTGATGGTCCGAAATCCGCGCGACCTCCGCTTCCAGGTGGATATGCAGGTTGAGTCCGAAGATCATGTCGAGCACCCAGCTCTGCCCTGCCTCGCCGGACCAGCCCAGCGGTCGCCGCAACAGCGCGCCCGTCGCCGAGATGTCCACCAGTTCGGTGGGATGCGATTCCCCATGGCGGCTCATCAACACCGTCGTCTCGATCTGCATGCGCGCCGGCCGCAACTTTTCCGGCGCACTCCTGTCATGTCTCTGTCTGTCGATCGCCATCAGCTGTATTGCCTCTGCGTTTGCGTCTGCTTTCGGCCGGCTGCTTTCGGCAAGGACGCGATGTCCAATATCTTCTCGGCTTTAATTTTCCACATCGCTCGTCAACGTGAGGCAGTCATGGGCGGCCACGCTCCCCGAGCCGCGCGATCGACTTCTGCAAGTACAAGTATGTGGAAGCAATTGCCATGCCACCCGAATGATCCCAATCCACGCGAATCCGCCGTGGGCCCGTTCACGCACTGAAACGGCAGCAACCTCCGTAGCGATTCGACCGTGCCGATGCAGCAATCTCGCCTGAAACCTTACGCGATTGTTGCAGACTGCACTGCTGTCCAAAAACGTCACATTGGGTCACGCGCCGCCATACGTGCCGCGATAGCCCCGCCCGATCATGGCAGGACTCACTATTGTGCCTGCCGCGACGCCCGACGTGAACCCGGGCAGGGGCTGCCTGCCGGACCGATGCAAGTTCCGTCACCCTGTCTTTTCGGCTGGACTTGTCCCTGGCTTGCCGTTACTCTCTGCCTACGCGTGGTCCCGTGGAACATGTTTGCTGCCGGCGCGCCCGGCGCGCCACGGATCCCCACCGAAGTACTCAAACCGACCAGTGAAGGGCCAGCGGCGTGAAGTTTCTCACCCACTGGCTTTGCACCGTTGCCGTGGCTGACAACCCGCAGCAGGTGCGTCATGGTCGTTGACGACCTGCCTGACCGTACCACCATCCGTGGCTTCATCATGCCCGTCGTGACGATGGCGTCGACCGCGCCTCGGCTTTGAAGATGCACAGGAACGCGACACCCGGGGACGCCGACTCAATGTCGCGTTCGAGTGCGGACATACACGTTGTGCCTGCCTATGAAAATCTTGACCATGCTGAATTTACTGCCGGCCGTTGAACGCGGCGCCATGACAGGCCTTGATGAGCACTGAACCCGTCGTGGAGCAGCTCCGCCAGGCCGCTGTCGTGGCCGATGCGTTTGCAGCGGTACCGCAACAACAGGAAATGCCGCTGGCCATCGTGCGCGGCGAACCGATGTTGCAGATGCCGCAGGATCTGTACATTCCGCCGGACGCCCTCGAGGTCATCCTGGAGGCGTTCGAGGGGCCGCTGGACCTGCTGCTGTACCTGATCCGCCGGCAGAATCTCGACATCCTGGACATCCCGGTTGCCGAGATCACCCGGCAATACATGACCTACATCGAGTTGATGCGGGACGTGATGCGGCTGGAACTGGCGGCCGAATACCTGCTGATGGCCGCGATCCTGGCCGAGATCAAGTCGCGGCTGCTGCTGCCGCGCCCGCCGATCGAGGAAGGGCTGGAAGATGATCCGCGCGCCGAGCTGGTACGGCGACTGCAGGAGTACGAACGGTTCAAGCGTGCGGCCGAGGACATCGAAGCCCTGCCCCGCATGGAGCGCGACAGCGTGGTGGTGCATGCCGAGGTCGGCGAGCGCAACGTGATCCGGCTGCCGCCGCCGCTTGAGTTGACGGAACTGCTGCTGGCGCTGAAGGAAGTGATGCACCGCGCCGAGTTGTTCGGCCACCATGCCATCAAGCGCGAGGCGCTCAGCGTGCGCCAGCGCATGGGTGAGTTGTTGAGCCAGCTGGAAAGCGACAGTTTCCACCGCTTCGAGGATCTGTTTGATCTGACCGAAGGTCGCCCGGGCATCGTGGTGACGTTCCTGGCGATGCTGGAGCTGGCCAAGGAAATGCTGATCGAGATCGTGCAGGAAGAACCGCTGGGGCCGATCTATCTCAAGGCCAGGACCGGCCACCACGAAGAACCCGCCGAGTTGCCAGCGGACGACACATCAGCGGGCGAATCGACATTGTCCGAGTCGTCTGGCGAATGGTCGTCCGGCGAATGAACCATAGCTGTTGACCGAACCCTATTGAATCGGCATCCGAATCCAAGGCCATGCAGATCGACCAACTCAAACCCATCATCGAGGCAGCCCTGCTCGCCTCCACCCAGCCGATGACCGTGCATCAGCTTGGCGACCTCTTCAACGAAGACGAGGAAGCCGGCCCGCAGCAGATTGCGCAGGCACTGGAATCGCTGGCCGGCGACTGCGAGGGCCGCGGTATCGAACTGAAGGAAGTCGCTTCCGGATTTCGCTACCAGGTACGCCAGGACGTGCATCCGTGGATCTCGCGAATGTGGACGGAGCGACCCAGCCGCTACTCGCGCGCGCTGCTGGAAACGCTGGCGCTGATCGCCTATCGGCAGCCGATCACCCGCCCCGAGATCGAGCAGATTCGTGGTGTGGTGGTGTCCTCCAACATGATCAAGACGATGGAGGAGCGCGAATGGATTCGCGTGGTCGGCTATCGCGATGTACCGGGCAAGCCGGCATTGTTCGGCACGACGCGCGCCTTCCTCGACTATTTCAATCTCAAATCGCTGGATCAGCTGCCGCCGCTGTCGGAAATCCGTGACATGGAAGACCCGCAGATGCGCTTCGCGCCGGAACCCCTGCCCGCCCATATCGCGCGCGACCTGCCGATCGATCCCGACGCAGTCGACCGGGACGGCCAGCTTTCGGCCGACACCGATGCGGAGTCCGCGGCCGTATCGAGACCAGAAACCGAAACGCCTGCGCACAGCACCGATGGCAGCGGCGAAAACGCTGCGGCTGACACCGGGGCGGACGCGGCTTCATCCGGGCACGACGAGGCCAATGACGATCCGGGCCGGCCTGGCACAAGCCCGATGACCACTGCCGATGAGGCAGCGACCCCCACTGCGGACGCCGAATCCGGCGCCGCCGACCAAGATACCGAGGAGTACCGCGCATGACTGCGCCGCAAAAATCCGTCCTGACCCTGAAGCGCGAACCGCGCGCCGACACCGACGCTCCCGCACTGGAAGAGCGCCTGCACAAGGTGTTGGCCAATGCCGGCCTGGGCTCGCGCCGCATGCTGGAGCAACGCATCCAGTCCGGTGAAATCGAACTCAATGGCGCGCCGGCCGGAATCGGCATGAGCGTGAAAGCCGGCGACCGCGTGGTCATGGACGGCAAGCAGTTCGTGGTTGCCACCGACAACCGCGACGATGCCGAAGTGCTGATCTATCACAAGCCCGAAGGCGTGCTGACCACGCGCGACGATCCGGAAGGCCGCCCCACCGTATTCGAACAGTTGCCGCGACTGAAAGGCGCGCGCTGGGTCGCCGTGGGTCGGCTCGACATCAACACCACCGGCCTGCTGCTGCTGACCACCGACGGCGAACTGGCCAACGGCCTGATGCACCCCAAGAGCGGCATGGAGCGCGAATACCTGTGCCGCGTGCACGGCGAAGTGCCCGACGAGATCATCGAACGACTGAAGGCCGGCGTGGAACTGGACGATGGTCCGGCCCGCTTCGACGAAATCGCCGTGATCAGTCGCGGCGGCAGCCACAGCTGGTTCCGCGTGGTGATCCGCGAAGGACGCAACCGCGAAGTGCGCCGGCTATGGGACTCGCAGGGCTTCCTGGTCAGCCGGCTCAAGCGCATCCGCTACGGCCGGATCGAGTTGCCACGCAACCTGCGTCGCGGTGAATGCGAAGCGCTGGATGCCGAGAGCATCAAGCAGCTGCGCCAGACCTCCGGCCTGGGTGCTGCGCAGACGGTGCTGACCCTGAGTCCGATCCTGCACCAGCGTCGCGCCAGTCGCAGCGTCACCGAGTATCGCCCCGAACGCGGCGCCGGCACGGCCTGGACCGGCGGGCAGGACGAAGCGCGCGAATTGCGCGCCTACGACCGCATTCGCGACGAGCCCACGCGCGGCCGCAAGCCGCCGAGAAGTGGCGGCAAGGAAGTCAACGGCAACGTGGCCCGCCCGGAGCAAGGCGCCGCCGGCAAGCGCGGCAAGGGACGTCGCGTGGCACCGGGCCAGGAACTGCCGTCAGTGCGTACGTGGTTCGCGGGCGAAAACCGCGCCGGCGCGCGCGCCGGCGGCCAGCGCGGCCAGGCCGGCGCCACCACCGGCAACCGGCACTCGGCGGGCGGCAAGCCAGCGGGTGCCGGCCCGGGTGGCAACCGCCCGCAAGGCCGCGGCGGCAATCGTGCACCCGGCGGCGGCCCGCGTCCGAAAAGCCAGGGCGGTGGACGTCCACCCGGGCGTGGCGGCAACCGTTCGGGCAATCGTTGAGGACACCGACAATGGTCCGTATTTACCACAACAGCCGCTGCTCCAAGTCCCGCGCCACGCTGGCCCTGCTGGAAGAGCGCGGCTGTGCGATCAAGGTGATCAACTATCTCGACACCCCGCCCAGTGCTGCCGAACTGGCCGTGCTGCTGAAGCAGTTGGGCATGAGCGCGCGCGAACTCTTGCGCACGGGTGAAGCGGAGTATCAATCGCTTGGACTGGATGATCCCGCGCTCGACGATGCAGCGTTGATCGCTGCGATGGTGGCGCATCCGAAACTGATCGAACGCCCCATCGTGGTCGCCAACGGAAAGGCCGTCATTGGCCGTCCGCCGGAAGCAGTACTGGCGATCTTGTAGGAGCCCGCTCGCGGGCGATGCTCTTCGAATCTCTAATCCTGAATCCCGCAAGAAGAGCATCGCCCGCGAGCGGGCTCCTACGCGGAGCGCCCGTAGGGCGGCACTGCCCGCCGGCTCCTGGCGATGACGGAAAGCGGCGGGCCACGCCCGCCCTACACGATGCGATATCTCTGTCAGCCAGCGTCGAGCGTAAACGCGTCGGCGTCCATCCACGCCGGAAAGCGTTCGCGGTGCGCCAGCAACGGTGCCGGATCCAGCGTGATGGTCACCACCTGCTCCTGCGCGCCGAGTTCCACCAGCGGCTCACCGACTGGGTCGATCACCGCACTGTCGCCGGCATATGGAATCTCGTTACCGTCGACACCGACGCGGTTCACCCCGATCACGTAACTGAGGTTCTCGATCGCCCGTGCGCGCAGCAGCGTGCGCCAAGGCTGTCGGCGCGGTGCCGGCCAGTTGGCGACGAATACGGCCAGGTCGTAATCCATGCCGCCGGTGGCGGAAGCCAGCCGGCGATTGCGCAGCCACACCGGGAAGCGCAGGTCGTAGCAGACCTGCGGCAGGATGCGCCAGCCCTTGAGTTCCACGATCGGCCGTTCGCTGCCACTGCCGTAGCGGGTGTGTTCACCGGCCATGCGGAACAGGTGGCGCTTGTCGTACTGCTCGAAGCTGCCGTCCGGCTGCACCCACAGCAAACGGTTGTAGACGACATCGTTCTCGCGGATCGCCAGGCTGCCGCAGATCACCGCTCCCAACTCGATCGCCAGCGCACGCAACCACGCCACACCTTCGCCGTCCATCGTGTCGGCGCTGGCCCGGGTGTCGTTGCTGAAACCGGACAGGAAGGTTTCCGGCAACACGATCAGATCGCTGTCGGCAACCTGTCGGACCAGCGCGCCGTAATAGTCGCGATTGGCCGGCGCATCGTGCCAGCGGGTCGCGCCCTGCACCATCGAAACCTTCAATACACGCATGTTCACAGCCGGCATAACCGTTCCGCCGCCGCTTCCATGGTGGCATCGCTCTTGGCGAAACACAGCCGCAGCAATCGCGTGCCCGGCGCGCTTTCATAGAACGGCGTCAGCGGGATCGCCGCCACGCCGCTCTGCTCCACCAGCCAGCGGCTGAAAGTCAGATCGTCCTCGTCGCGAATCGCCGAATAGTCGACCAACTGGAAATAGCCGCCCGGCACGTCGAGCAGCTTGAAGCGCGACGGTGCCAGCAACGCGCGAAACCGGTCGCGTTTGGCCTGGTAGAACGCCGCCAATTCCAGATAGTGCTCGGGGTTGCTGGCCATGAATTCGGCGAATGCCACCTGCGCCGGATGAAATGTGCAGAACGTGAGGTACTGGTGCACCTTGCGGAACTCGGCTGACAACGCCGCCGGCGCCACCGCGTAACCCACCTTCCAGCCGGTGCAGTGATAGGTCTTGCCGAACGAGGAGATCACGATGCTGCGCTCGGCCAGCTCCGGATGACGCAGCACGCTTTCGTGGGCACCGTCGTAAACGATGTGCTCGTACACCTCATCGGACAGCACCACGATATCGGTATCGCGCACGATCGCCGCCAACTCATCCAGGTCCGCGGCAGACAGTACCGCGCCGGACGGGTTGTGCGGGCTGTTGATCATGATCATGCGGGTCTTCGGCGTCACCACGTCGCGCACGCGCTGCCAGTCGATCGCGAACGTCGGCACGGTCAGCGGAATATGGACCGCGCGTGCGCCTTGCAAGTCGATCGCCGGCTCGTAACAGTCGTAGGCCGGATCGAACACGATCACTTCCTCGCCGGCGCGCACTGTCGCGGCGATCGCGGCGAAGATCGCCTCGGTGGCGCCCGAGGTGACCGTGATGTCGGTATCGAGGTTGAGCTTGCGCCCATACAACCGTTCGGTCTTCAGTGCGATCTGTTCGCGCAGGCCGGCGGTGCCATGCATCGGCGCGTACTGGTTACGGCCGTCGTTCATCGCGCGATTGAGCGCGTCGCGCAGTTCCTGCGGCGGCTCGAAGTCGGGGAAGCCCTGCCCCAGGTTCACCGCCTTGTGCTGCAGCGCCAGCTGGCTCATCACGCTGAAAATGGTAGTGCCTACCTTGGGCAGCTTGGTTTCGATCATCATCGTCCGGCCGTTTGGATGTCCATAAAGGTTCAAGCGTAGCGCATCGACGCGGTGGCGCGCATCAGGACTTCGGCAATGCCTCCAGCGGACGCTGCTTGCACTGCTCGTGCTTGAGCAAGGTGGTGGCCGGCAGCCGTTCGGCCAGGAAATCGACCAGCGCCCGCACGCCGGGCAGCATCCCGCGCCGGCTGGGGTAGACGAAGTGCATGGTGCCTTCGGGCATGCTCCAGTCCGGCAGCACCACTTCAAGATCGCCGGCGGTGATCGCCGGTGCACAGACGAACTCCGGCAGCAACGCCACGCCCATGCCACGGCGGGCTGCCTCCAGCAGCACGGCGAAGTCGCCGGTGATCAGGCGCGCCTGCACTTCCACGTTGACCTGGGTGCCGTCCGCATCGATCAGTTCCCACGTCTGCGCACCTTCGTGCTCGCGCATCGACAAGGCAGGCAGCTTTGCCAGTTCGTCAGGCAACGCCGGTCGCCCGTGAATCTTCAACAATGTCGGACTGGCCACCAGCTTGGTGCGCGAATGGCCGAAGCCGCGAACCACCAGATTCGCATCGGTATCCAGCTTGTTGCGCACGCGAATCGCCAGATCGTAGCCGTCACCGATCACGTCCACCCGGCGGTCGCTGGACAGCAGTCGCACCTGCATTTTCGGATAGAGCGCCAGGAAGTCCGGCAGCAGATGCGCCAACACCGTCTGCGCCAGCGACACGGGACAACTCAGGCGCACCACGCCGCGCGGTTCGGCACGCAATTCGTCCACCGCGTCCTGTGCCGCTTGCGCCTCTTCCAGCACGGCACGGCAATGCACGTAGAAGCGCTCGCCGACCTCGGTCACCACGAAACGCCGCGTGGTCCGCTGCAGCAGGCGCACCCCGAGTCGCTCTTCCAGTTGCGCCACCCGCTTGCTCAAGCGCGACTTCGGCACGCCCAGCGCACGGCCGGCCGCGGAAAAACCGCCGTGTTCGACTACCGCAGCAAAAAAGTACAGGTCGTTGAGGTCCTGCAATGCACCGCTCAATATCGTCATGATTGTTTCCAATGTAGAACGATAAGTCCGTAAATACCTATCTTATCGCCAGATTGTTTCGAATATATCCTGATTTCCGTCGCCGGCAAGCCGGCTCAACCAGGAATTCCATCATGAAACTCTTGCACATCGACTCCAGCGCGCTGGGTGGTTACTCGGTTTCGCGTCAGTTGACCGCCGACATCGTAGCCGAGCTGGAGCGCGCCACGCCCGACCTCGCGATCCGCTACCACGACCTGGCCGCGCAGCCGCTGCCGCACTGGAGCCCGGTGGCCGATGCCAGCGACCCCGCCGTCGCGCTGGGCACCGAGATGTTGGAGGAGTTCCTTGCCGCCGACGTGATCGTGATTGGCGCACCGATGTACAACTTCGCCATTTCCAGCTCGCTGAAGGCCTGGCTCGACCGCATCCTGGTCGCCGGCAAGACTTTCCGCTATACCGCGAACGGCCCCGAAGGCCTGGCCGGTGACAAGCGAGTCATCATCGCCTCCAGCCGCGGCGGCTTTTACGGCAAGGACACCGCCGCCGCCGCGATGGACTTCCAGGAACCCTACCTGCGCGCCGCACTCGGCTTCATCGGCATCAGCGACATCGAGTTCGTGCGCGCTGAAGGCATCGCCGTTGGCGAGGAGCAAAAGGCCGCAGCGCTGGAATCGGCACGCCGCAGCATCGGAACACTGATCGCCCAAGCCGCCTGATACCGCCAGCCCGGCCGAACGCCCACCTCCCCGAGGTGGGCGTTCGGCGTTCAGGCCCCACCGCCTGACCGTGACCCCCATGGTGGAAAAAATGCGCGAGGGCCGACACACTGCGGATTCACCCCGCCGCCCGGAATTCGCGCATGAATCGTTCGCTGCGTCTATCGTTGCTCGCCCTGCTGGCATTGGCGCCGGCCGTGCAGGCCGCCGACCTGCTGGTCGACAACGTCAACGGCTACACCCTAGACAGCCACGGCAAGCTGCAGCATTTCCAGGCCTTGCTGGTTGATCAGGGCAAGGTTGTCGCCACCGGCGACAGCGCCGAGCTGGCCAAACGCGCGGACGGCGCGAAGGTGATCGACGGCCGCGGCCGCACCCTGCTCCCGGGCTTGATCGACGCCCACGGCCACATCATGGACCTGGGTTATGCACTGAACAGCGTCGACCTCATCGGCACCACCTCGCTGGATCAAGCATTGGCGAGAATCAAGGCCTATGCCACGGCGCATCCCGATGCGAAATGGATCGTCGGCAATGGCTGGAACCAGGTGATCTGGAAGCTCGGGCGCTTCCCCACCGCGAAGGAACTGGACAAGGTGGTCGCCGATCGTCCGGTATGGATGTCCCGCGTCGACGGCCACGCCGGCTGGGCCAACACCGCCGCGATCAAACTGTCCGGCGCCACCAAGGACACCAGGGACACCCGCGAAGGCCGCATCGATCGCGACGCCGAGGGTAATCCGGCCGGCGTCTTCATCGACGGCGCCATGGACATGGTGAACAGCAAGCTCCCCGCGCCCACCCCGCAGGAAGCCGCCACCGCGCTGGATTCCGCGCTGGCCGAGCTGGCCAGTGTCGGCCTCACCGGCGTCGACGATCCCGGCATAAGCCTGTCCACCTACAAGCTCTACCGGCAGTACGCCGACGCGCACAAGTTGACGACGCGCATCTACGCGCTGATCCACGGCACCGGCGATGACTTCGACGCAATCAGCAAGGATGGCCCGCTGATCGGCTACGGCAACGATTTCCTCACCGTGCGCGCGGTCAAGCTCTACGCCGACGGCGCGCTGGGCAGCCGCGGCGCGGCGATGCTCAAGCCCTACTCCGACGATCCGCACAACAGCGGC
>DASRUB010000346.1:0-10030 GCA_035655635.1 Rhodanobacter sp.
CCTGTACCGCGGCGTACAGCTCGCGGTTTTGACCGAGCTCAATGGCATGCTCGGTGAGCTTCTCCTCGGCCTGACCATAGACCGTGCGCAGCGCCTCGTTATCGGCCACCGAGTGCAGATGGCTTACCGGCGCCCATGCTCGCGCCAGCCGTTGCTCCAGCCGTTCCTGGCTCAGCATCACGCTGGCAAAATCACGCGGCGCCCCGGCGGCCGTGAGCCCTGCAATGCTGGCGCGATAGTCGCCCAGGATCGTGTCGATCGCCGGCTCGACGTGCTCGGGGCGGATCTTCGAAAACGCGGGCAAGGTGTCATCGGCCAGTAGCGGATTGTCGTGCTGGTTCATGGGCTCTCCTTCGATCTCCCAGCGTGGCGACCGGACCGGATGAAATCAAGCACAACCCGCCGCATGACCAAGGCGCGCAGGGCGACGATCACCGTTACCATGCCCGCATGAGTTCCCTACGCAGTTTCAAGGGCGTCGCGCCCAAACTGGGCCAGCGCGTATACGTCGACCCCGCGGCCAGCGTGATCGGCGACGTGGTGCTGGGTGATGACGTGTCGATCTGGCCGGGCAGCGTGCTGCGCGGCGACGTCAACCACATCCACGTGGGTGCCCGCAGCAGCATTCAGGACGGCAGCGTGGTGCATGTCGCGCATGCGGGGCGTTACGGGCCGGGCATTCCGTGCCTGATCGGCGAAGGAGTCACCATCGGCCACGGCGCCGTGGTGCACGCGTGCACCATCGGCAACTACTGCCTGATCGGCATGCATGCCACGGTGATGGATGGCGCGGTGGTGCACAAGCATGGTTTCGTCGGCGCTGGCAGCCTGATAGCGCCGGGCAAGGTGGTCGGCGAGGGTGAACTGTGGCTGGGCAACCCGGCGAGGCTGGTGCGCCGGCTCAGCGATGCGCAGATCGAGCAGTTGCATTACTCGGCCGATCATTATGTGCGGCTGAAAGACGCCTACCTGGCCGTGACTTGCGTTGAAGCCCCTCTCCCGTCGGGAGAGGGGTTGGGGTGAGGGTTCGGGAGGAAGGCAACTTCCACCTCGCCACGCACCCTCATCCGGCCCTACGGGCCACCTTCTCCCGCGGGGAGAAGGAAGCGCATCCGCTCATCCGAGCCCTACGGGGCATTTTCTCGCCCGCAAGGGGTGAGAAGGAAGCGCTCATGCCGCCTGTCGGCGCAACCGTTGATAGACAGGCTCGGTAGCCGGACGTTGGCCATGCCACAACGCGAACGCATCGGCGGCGGTTTCCACCAGCATGCCAAGACCGTCGAACGCGCAGCGCGCGCCGGCCGTCCTGGCCCAACCCAGAAATTCGTTCGCGGCGGCGCCGTAAGACAGGTCGTAACAGAGCGCCCGACTGTCCAGCACCGAGAACGGCAATTGCAGAGCCGCGCCGAGTATCCCGGCGGAGGTGGCATTGATGATCAGGTCGTAGCTGCCGATGCTCGCCAGATCATCCCAATAACGTGCGTGCACCCTGGTCGGTTCGCCGATCGCATCGGCCAGGGCGGCGGCGGCCGCGGGCGAGCGGTTGATGATGGTCAGTGTCCGCACGCCAGCGTCCAGCAGATGCCAGGCCACGCCGCGCGCCGCACCACCGGCACCGAGCAAGAGCGCGTGGTGACTATGCAGGTCGACGCGGTGGCGCTCGGTGAGGTCGCGCACCAGACCGTTGCCGTCGGTGTTGTGCGCGGCGAGCTGGCCATCGGCGCGGCAGGTGAGCACGTTGGCCGTGCCGGCCCGACTGGCGGCGAGGCTGTGCTCATCGGCCAGTGCAAACGCGGCCGCCTTGTGCGGCAGGGTCACGTTCGCGCCCCGGCCGCCCTCGTCGAAGAAACCACGCACCGCTGACGCGAAATCCTCGGGGACGGCGTCAATGATGCGGTAGCTCAGCTCGATTCCGCACTGCTGCGCGAACGCCTGGTGGATCCTGGGCGACAGGCTGTGGTCGACCGGATGGCCGAACACGGCAAACTGGGCTGCGGGCATGCGAATTTCCTGAAGCGATGGCTGGCGTCCATTCTACGCAAGGGTCCGCTGGCGGCCGATGCGCGGGTATCGCAGAGGTGTCAACTGCGGTTGCGCAGGGTGGGCACTGCCCGCCGCTACTTCCTTCGTCCATGCAAAGGTTGGCGGGCAGTGCCGGCGCTACGCGTTGATGACGGTCGCAATCGGTGAGATGGGCGCACGGCAATCTGCGGGCACCTTCCCGCGGAGACTTGCCATGCGCACTCAAGCCTTTGACTCATCGCACCATCAACGCCTGGTCGCCGCCACCGTGTTGTGGTTGTGTGCCGGTGGTTTTCTGCTGCTCACTACCCTGGTACCGGCACACACCGCGCTGCTGGGCTGGACGCCCACGTTCTGGCTGCTGGGGGCGCCGTTGATCGTGTTGCTGGCGCTGGATCCACGCGTGCCGCGTGAACTGGTGCGTCGTCGGCATGTGCGCCGCCTGCATGCCATCCACGCCGTCCACGGGGTGATCTGGCACTGAGGGCTCGTGAATAGTGCCCGAAGGGCGGAAGGGGGCGCTTTTCGCCGTGCAAAAGCAGGATCAAGAGCACCCCCTTCCGCCTTCGGCACCTTCCCCCGCTTCGCAGGGGAAGGAAAACGCCGGTCCGTTGGCTATCCAGAGGCACTGAGGGTTCAGGCCGCTCCCTGGCGCTTGCGTTCCATCCGGCGCAGGAATTCGCGCATGATGTGAAGGTACAGCTCGTCACCCAGGTACGCGTCCTCGACGCCGGCGTCGATCGACGGGTTGTCGTTGACCTCGATCACCATCGGCTTGTGGCCGAGCTGCTTCAGGTCGACACCGTAGAGACCGTCGCCGATGGCATGGGTGGCCCGCAAGGCCAGTTTGACGACCTCAGCTGGCGCATCGTTCACCGCGATCGTCTCGAAACCGCCGGATTTCGCGGTACCCGTGGCGCCATGGTTGTAGATCTGCCAGTGCCCGCGCGACATGTAGTACTTGCATGCGTAGATCGGTTCGCGGTTGAGCACGCCAACGCGCCAATCGAACTCGGTGTAGACGTATTCCTGCGCCAGCAGCAGCGCGCTGTGCTGGAACAGACTGCTGGCCGCCGCCGTCAATGCCGCCTCGTCCTCGACCTTGACGACACCGCGCGAGAACGAGCCGTCGGGAATCTTGAGCACCAGCGGGAAGCCCAGCCGGGCCACCACTTCCTTGGCACCCTTGCTGTCGTCGCGGTAGAGGATCTCGGTGCGCGGCACCGCCAGCTTGCGTGAGACCATCAGGTCGTTGAGGAAGATCTTGTTGGTGCAGCGCAGGATCGAGGTGGGGTCATCCATCACCACCATGCCTTCCTTCTCGGCGCGATGCGCGAAGCGGTAGGTGTGGTTGTCGCTGGCGGTGGTCTCGCGGATGAACAGGCCGTCGTATTCGGCCAGGCGCTGGTAGTCGTTCTTGCCGATCGGATCGACCTCGATGCCCAGTTCCTTGCCCGCGCCGATGAAGGCTTTCAGCGCCTTCTTGTTCGACGGCGGCATCTGCTCGTCGGGATCGACCAGCATCGCCAGGTCGTAGCGGAATTGCCGGCGCGCGCGTGGTTTGCGCCACAGCTTGCGTGAGAAACGGTCGAGTTCCTCGGCGAAGGCATCTTCCTGCGCGTCGTCGAGCGTGTGCAGGCCGACCGGCTTGATCGCGCTGACCTGCCATACGCGGTCGCGCTCGAACTCGATCCGCAGCAGCGGGCACGGGAACGTTTCGAACACCTGGCGAGCCAGGTCGTGCAGCGCGGGATAGGCGGTGACGCCGAAGTACACCAGGATGCCGAAGTCGGTCGTATCGCGGCCGCCGGCTGGCAGGAAGTGGGTCAGCTGGGCGTTGAGGTCCTCGATGTCGAGGCCATACAGCGAGCGTCGGCGCAGGTCGTTGACCGTGCGCACCGATGGCATCACCTTGTGCCCGCGCGCCTCCGCCAGCAACGAGACGTAGTAGCCGGTGCCCAGGTACTTGTAGCTGCGGCAGAGATTCAGCACGTGCGTGCGCTCTTCGCCCGCCACCGGCTGGCGCAGGTAATCCATCGCGCTCATCACGTCGACGGACGGGTAGTACGAGCCCCAATCGGAAGCTTTCTCTACAACGATGACAAGGCGGGTCATGACACCTCTCGAAGGGGACGGCAGTCGCCGGACCAGGAGCGGCGGCGCGCAGGATGTGAAGTCTGGCACAGCAACGCGCCGACACAAGAGACGGCCCTGAGAGGTTGACTATTCAACCTCTCAGCCCGGCCATGGCGAGGGCATGGATGCCCGAGTTGAGGCAACGCAGGAGCGGTTGCCCGATGGCCGGTCGCGGATCGGGCACGCAAGTGCCTGATTCGCGTGAGCGAGTCCGGACAAATCCGCCGGGAGCGGATTTGAACAGCCGCAGGCTGGCCCGCAGGGTGCATGCCTAAGGATGGCATGCATACATGCGCCGGACTCGCGATAGAAGAAAATCACAGGAAGTGGTTTTCTTCACAGGCTCTGAGCGAAGAATAAACGCCGCACGTTGTTGTGGGCTGCCTGTTACAGTCCACGCGACTTCTCCCACGAGCCCGACGCTAGATGCAGTCATCGCCAGCCATCACTTCCGTGCGCGTCCGTCGCGCGGACATGTCCGATCTCGACGATCTGCTGGCGCTGGAACAGCGGGCGTTCGACGGCGACCGCATGAGCCGCGACCAATATCGTCGCCATCTCGACAGCGATTCCGCGCAGATCCTGCTGGCCAGTGCCGGCCAGCACGCTTTTTTCGGCAGTGTCGTGCTGTTCTTTCGCAAGCGAAGCAGCGTGGCTCGCGTGTACTCGTTGGCGACCCGGCCGGAAGCGCGCGGCCAGGGCATCGGCGCCGCCTTGCTGGAGGCTGCGGTCACGGCCGCGCGTCGGCGTGGTTGTCGTGTGCTGCGGCTGGAGGTGCGTACCGACAATGCCGCCGCGATCGCGCTGTACAAGCGACTGGGCTACCGGCGCATCGGCAGCTACGGGCAGTACTATCAGGACGGCGCCGACGCATGGCGCTACGAGCTGGCGCTCGGCGCGCCGGGGACGCAAGGGCGGACAGCACACCGCTGAGAGGTTGTGCCTATTCAACATCTCAGCCCGGCCATGGATGGCCGGTCGCGGATCGGGCACGCAAGTGCTTGATTCACAGGCTCTGAGCGCGCGTTGCAGCAACGCGCATCAACCGCCCAGCGGGTGGCTGATGCGCTGCTCGGTCGCCGGATCGGCCCGCGCCACCAGCGCCCCGGTACGCATCAGGGTCACCGTGTAATGGCCGCTGTCGACGAGTGGCAGGAAGGCGCCGCTGCCGTACACCGTGTCGATTTCGGGTAACCACTGGGGATATTTGCGGCCGAGTTTGACCAGGTCGAACGCGTGGGCGTCGTCGAAGCTGATCACGGTACGCGGCGCGCTCATTTCCTGGGCCGGGTCGTCGTAACGCCCGGACAGGCGATCGAGCCGGTACAGCGGCGGCACCCCGGCCAGCAGGGCCGGCAGTTTCCACTTCAGCACGATCGCCTCGACGCGCCAGTCGTCGCCGGTCAGCTGGACCTTGCGCGTGCTGCCGTCGGGCCAGGTCAGGGTAAGCGCCCAGCGTTGCGGCGACAGGATCTGCGCGTCGATATCGACCACCGGCGCCTCCTGCCCGAGCAGGCGATAGCCGCGCAGCGCCGCACCGGTGCCGCCCAGCAGCAGCGCCAGCGCAAAACACACCAGGCACAACAACGCGCGCCAGCTGGCCGCGGCGCGGCGACGCGCGCGCAGATGGCGGCGCAATATCACCAGTTGCACCAGGGTGAACAGCACGAACACCGCCGCCAGTACCAGCAGCACGGTCATCGGCAGGCGCAGCAGGGCGCTCCAATCCATCACCAGCTTCCTCGTCGCTGTGTCATGTGGTTCATGGCGTCATGATAGCCGTCTCCAGCGCCACGCCGCCGCCTCGTTATACTGCGGCCCTGTCCAGGAAACCCTGCCATGCGTCGAACCCTGCTGCTGCTGCCATCCATCCTTGTCGTCACCCTGCTTGCCGGCTGCGGCAACAAGGGCCCGCTGGTGTTGCCGCCACCCCGGCCGGCACCGGCCGCCAGCGCACCGACTCCGGCGCCGGCGCCAGCTACCGCCAGCAGCGCGACGCCGGTCAGCGGCCAGCGCTGAAGTGGGCGCGACGCCGCTGGGTTTTTCCAAGATGCACGGCAGTGGCAACGACTTCGTCGTACTGGATTGCCGCCGCCGCGCGTTTGCGCTGGATGTCGCACAGATCCGGGCGCTGGCCGACCGCCATACCGGCGTGGGTTTCGATCAACTGCTGAGCGTGGAACCCGCCCGCGATCCGTCCTGCGCCTTTTATTACGGGATATGGAATGCGGATGGAACGCCGTCCGGCCAGTGCGGCAACGGAGTGCGTTGCGTCGCCGCGTGGCTGCATCGGGCCGGCGAGCTGGCGCTGGACGACAGCATGCGGATCGAGAGCCCGTCCGGTCCGGTGACGGTGCGCGCGCTGTCTGCCGACGAAGTCACCGTGGACATGGGCGAGCCGGTGTTCGAACCCGCGCGTATCCCGTTTGCGGCAACGGTTGCCGCCGACGCGTACGAGATCATCGTGGGCGACGAATCGATCCGGATCGGCGCCGTGTCGATGGGTAACCCGCACGCGGTCGTGGTGGTACCGCAGCTGGCCGATTCCAGGTTGCCCGACCCCGAGCTGCAGCGGCTGGGTCCGCTGCTGTCACGCCACGAACGCTTTCCCGCGCACACCAACGCCGGCTTCGTGCAACGGCTCGATCGCGGCCAGCTGCGCCTGCGCGTCCACGAGCGCGGTGCAGGCTGGACGCAGGCCTGCGGTACCGGTGCCTGCGCCGCGATGGCGGTACTGCATCAACGTGGCGAGGTCGATGATTGCGTCCGCGTGGCGTTGCCGGGCGGAACCCTGCGCATCGACTGGGCCGGCCCCGGCCACACCTTGTGGATGACCGGCCAGGCCACCTTCGTGTTCGAGGGCGTATGGCCAATCCCGGACCGCACGGGTTGAAGCGCGCCCAAGTCCATCGCACACTGCAGCGGCAGAAACCTTCCCCACCTGCGTCGCCTCGGCACCAAGGAACACCCCCGCATGACCGCAACCCTGCTCGACGATGCCACCCAGGCCCGCGTGGTCGCCGCCTATCTCAAGCGTCATCCGGAGTTTCTCAGCGAATACCCTGAACTGGCTGCCAAGCTCACCATGCCCCCACGTGAGCAGGACGGGGCGGTGGCGTCGCTGGCGGTCTACCAGATGCAAAGCCTGCGCGACAAGAATGCCGAACTGGAACGACGGCTGGCCGAACTGGTCGCGATAGCCGCCGAGAACGAGAAGCTGATGGAGCGCGTGCACTCGCTGACCGTGGCCCTGCTGCGAGCCAGCACGTTCGAGGTGACCGTGCGCACGGTCGTGGCCAAGCTCAGCGCGGATTTCCATACGGAGCAGGTGCGCATCCTGTTGTTCGGCGACGAACCCAATCTGCCCCGTGCCGACTGGCTGCGGCAGATTCCCGGCGGTGCCGAAGCCCTGCCCGAGTTCGCCGAGTTCCTGCACCATGGCGAGCCCAGCTCCGGACGCCTGTCCGGCGAGAAGCTGGAGCGGCTGTTCGACGATGCCGCCAGCGGTATCCAGTCGGTGGCGATGATGCCGCTGGGCGACGTGGGCATTCTGGCGATCGGCAGCGCCGACCCGGACCGGTTCCAGCCGGGCATGGGCACGCTGTTCCTGAAGATGATCGCCGCCACCATCACCGCCGCGCTGGCGCGTTCGCTGGATGTCTCCTGAGCCACCCGCGACTCCGGCCAGCCAGGTCGAGACTTGGCTGGGCCGCCTCGCTGGCGAACGCCACGCTTCGCCGCACACGGTCGCCGGCTACCGTCGTGACCTGGCCAAGCTGCTGCGCTACATGGAGGCCGGGCAGTTGGCCACATTCGCGCTGCTCGATACGAACCGGATGCGCGGCTTCATCGCCGCCGAACACCGCACCGGGCTGGCACCGAAGAGCCTGCAACGGCTGCTGTCGTCCTGCCGCAGCCTGTTCCGGCAGCTCAGCCGCCAGGGCCTGCTGACCCACGACCCGTTGCTGGGGGTGCGTGGCCCGAAGGTACGCCGCAAGCTGCCGCAGGTGCTCGACGTCGACGAAGCCGCCGCCCTGGTCGAGGGCGACAGCGGCGGCAAGCTCGCGCGGCGCGACCGCGCGATGCTGGAGCTGTTCTATTCCAGCGGCCTGCGCCTGTCCGAGCTGGTTGGCCTGCACTGGCTCGACCTGAACCTGGAGGAAGGTGAGGTGCGCGTGCTGGGCAAGGGCGCCAAGACCCGGATCGTGCCCGTTGGCCGCCACGCCATCGCCGCGCTGCGCGCACTGGGCGCCGAACAGGGCATGACGTCGGAAAGCCCGGTGTTCCGCGGCCGCGGCGGCGCGCCGATCCATCCGCGCACGATCCAGTTGCGCATGAAAACGCTGGCCCTGCAGCAAGGCATTCCGAAGCACATCCACCCGCACCTGCTGCGGCACACCTTCGCCAGCCATATGCTGGAATCCTCCGGCGACCTGCGCGCGGTGCAGGAGCTGCTCGGCCACGCCGACATCGCCACCACGCAGATCTACACACATCTGGATTTCCAGCACCTGGCCAAGGTGTACGACGCGGCGCACCCGCGGGCGAAAAGAAAGTAACGCGCTTGTTGCCATCGCCCCTTCTCCCCTCCGGGGAGAAGGTTGGGATGAGGGGGCGAGTACTTGCGAGGGTGCTACCTCGAAGGAGCGCTCTCTTGCGAGCTCTCTCGCAAGCTTGGCCCCTCACCTCAATCCTCTCCCCGCAGGGGAGAGGAGGCCAAGGTGCCGAGCGCGTTCGCTCCGCATTGAAGCCTTCGCACCCCATCCCCATCTCGTCCGCTCAACCCTGGAGTTTTTATGGAATCGTTTCACGCCACCACCATCGTCTGCGTGCGCCGCGAAGGTCGCGTGGTGATCGGCAGCGACGGCCAGGTCACGCTGGGCAACACGGTGATGAAGGGCAACGCGTGCAAGGTGCGCCGGCTCGGCAAGACCAGTGAGGTGGTGGCCGGGTTCGCCGGCGCCACCGCCGACGCGTTCACCCTGTTCGAGCTGTTCGAGCAGAAGCTCGAACGGCACAACAACAACCTCACCCGCGCCGCGGTGGAAATGGCCAAGGAATGGCGCACCGATCGCCGCTTCGGCAAGCTCGAGGCGATGTTGGCGGTGGCCGACCGGGAGGTGTCGCTGCTGATCTCCGGCAACGGCGACGTGGTCGAGCCCGAGCACGGCCTGATCGCGATCGGCTCCGGCGGCCCGTTCGCCCAGTCGGCGGCGATGGCGCTGCTGGAAAACACCGAACTGGACGCGCGCACGATCGTCGAGAAGGCGCTGAAGATCGCCGGCGACATCTGTATTTATACGAACCACAACATTTCCATCGAAGAGCTGCTCGTCGATGGACTGGATTCGGGAGACGGGATTACCAGACATTCGTCTGTTGAAAACCGGGATTCGTAAGGGCCGCATCCCACACCCTCGCGACACACCCGCCTTTCCGAATCCCGAATCCCCAATCCCGAATCCCCAATCCCGGCGAAGCCATGAGTGAACTCACCCCCCGCGAAATCGTCAACGAACTCGACCGCTACATCATTGGCCAGAGCGATGCCAAACGCGCGGTGGCGGTGGCATTGCGCAGTCGCTGGCGGCGCATGCAGCTGCCGCCGGAGATGCGCAACGAGATCACCCCGAAGAACATCCTGATGATCGGTCCCACCGGCGTGGGCAAGACCGAGATCGCGCGGCGGCTGGCGACCCTGGCCAACGCGCCGTTCGTGAAGGTCGAGGCGACCAAGTTCACCGAGGTCGGCTATGTCGGCCGCGATGTCGAACAGATCGCGCGCGATCTCGTCGAGGAGGCGATCCGGCTGGAAAAGGAGCGCCGTCGTGTCGCGGTGAAGGACAAGGCCGAGGAAGCGGCGATGGGGCGC